>CAZDCR010000124.1:0-7055 GCA_964503995.1 uncultured Segnochrobactrum sp. | reverse complement strand
GCCTGCACGAGCGCCGAGCCGACGACGACGGCGTCCGCTTCGGCACCGATCGCCGCGGCCTGCTCCGGAGTGCGCACCCCGAAGCCGACGGCGACCGGCAGAGGCGTATGCGCCTTGATTCGGGCAACCGCGCGGCCGACCTTGGTGGCGTCCGGCGCCGCCGTTCCGGTGATCCCGGCGATCGAGACGTAGTAGACGAAGCCCGCCGTGTTGGCGAGAACGGCCGGCAGCCGCTTGTCGTCGGTGGTCGGCGTCGCCAGCCGGATGAAGGCGAGGCCGGCGTCCTTCGCCGGCAGGCAGAGCTCGTCGTCCGCTTCGGGCGGCAGGTCGACGACGATCAGCCCGTCCACCCCGGCCGCCTTGGCGTCGGCGAGGAAGCGCGCGTTGCCGTAGGAATAGATCGGGTTGTAGTAGCCCATCAGCACGATCGGCGTGGTGTCGTCGCCGCGGCGGAAGTCGCGCACCATCGCGAGCGTCTTCACCATGGTCTGGCCCGCGTGCAGGGCACGCAGCGACGCCGCCTGGATCGCCGGGCCGTCGGCCATCGGGTCGGTGAACGGCATGCCGAGCTCGATGACGTCGGCGCCCGCCCCCGGCAGCGCCGCGAGGATCTTGCCCGACGTCTCGGTGTCGGGATCGCCCGCCGTGATGAAGGTCACCAGGCCGGGCCGGCCCTCCGCGGCGAGCGCCGCGAAGCGGGTATCGAGGCGCGTCTGTGTCACGCTCAGGCGCCCGGCTTCGGGTCGGAGGCCATCACGCCGGCATGCGCCCAGTCGTGCTTCTCGACGTCCTGGATGATCACCTGCACCGCCTCGATCGGGCAGCCGAGGCTCTCGACCATGGCGTTGGTCAGCGCCACGGCGAGCGCCTTCTTCTTCGCGGGATCACGGCCCTTGTACATCTGCACGGTGATATTCGGCATCGTCTCGCCTCCCCAGACCAGTCCCTAAGTGCCCGTCAGAGCCCGAAACCCAGCATGTTGCCGACGGTGAACACGTCCTTGTCGCCGCGGCCGCAGAGGTTCATCAGGATGATCTCGTCCTTGCCCATCTCAGGCGCGCGCTTCACCACCTCGGCCAGCGCATGCGCCGGCTCGAGCGCCGGCAGGATGCCTTCCAGCCGGGCGAGCAGCTGGAACGCCGCCAGCGCCTCGTCGTCGGTGATCGCCACATACTCGACCCGGCCGCTCTCCTTCAGGAAGGAGTGCTCCGGCCCGATGCCGGGATAGTCGAGGCCGGCCGAGATCGAGTGGCCCTCGAGGATCTGGCCGTCACCGTCCTGCAAGAGATAGGTGCGGTTGCCGTGCAGCACGCCCGGCCGGCCGCGCGTCAGCGACGCGCAGTGCTCGTCCGCCTCGAGCCCGCGACCGCCCGCCTCGACGCCGATGATCTTGACGTCGGGATCGTCGAGGAAGGGGTGGAACAGCCCGATGGCGTTGGAGCCGCCGCCGACGCAGGCGACCAGCGCGTCCGGCAGCCGGCCCTCGGCCTCCAGCATCTGCGCCTTCGCCTCGGTGCCGATCACCGACTGGAAGTCGCGCACCATCGCCGGATAGGGGTGCGGACCGGCGGCCGTGCCGATCAGGTAATAGGTGTCCTCGACGTTGGCGACCCAGTCGCGCAGCGCCTCGTTCATGGCGTCCTTCAGCGTCCCGGCGCCGGACGTCACCGGCCGCACCTCGGCGCCCAGCAGCTTCATGCGGAAGACGTTCGGCTTCTGCCGCTCGATGTCGAGGGCGCCCATGTAGACGACGCAGGGCAGGCCGAACCGGGCGCAGACGGTGGCGGTCGCCACGCCGTGCTGGCCGGCGCCGGTCTCGGCGATGATGCGCGTCTTGCCCATCCGCATGGCGAGCAGGATCTGCCCGACGGTGTTGTTGATCTTGTGCGAGCCGGTGTGGTTGAGCTCGTCGCGCTTGAAATAGACCTTGGCGCCGCCGCAGTGCTCGGTCAGCCGCGGCGCGAACGTCAGCGGGCTCGGCCTGCCGATGTAGGTCCGCTTCAGCTCCGAGAACTCGGCCTCGAAGGCGGGGTCGGCCTTCGCCGCCTCCCAGGCAGCCTCGAGCTCCAGGATCAGCGGCATCAGCGTCTCGGCGACGAAGCGGCCGCCGAACAGGCCGAAGAAGCCCCGCTCGTCGGGTCCGAGCCGGAGGGAATTGGCACGCACGGTCGGCGGCACGGCGGTGTTCAAGCGAGTGCTCCCAGGGTCTGCGCCGCCCGGGCGGCGCGAACGAAGGCGGCGATCAGGGCCGGGTCCTTGTCGCCCGGGGCGCGCTCCACGCCGCTCGACACATCGACGCCGAGCGGGCGGGCGATCCGCACCGCCTCTGCGACGGTCGCGGGGTCGAGCCCCCCGGAAAGCATGAACCTAAGGCGGGGGTCAAGTTTGGCCAGCAGGCGCCAGTCAAAGGACAGCCCGTTGCCGCCCGGCCGCGTCGCGTCCTTCGGCGGCTTGGCGTCGAACAGGAGCCGGTCGGCGGCGGCAAAATCGGCGGCCGCGGCGAGGTCCGCCTCCTCGCGAACGCCGAGCGCCTTCATCACCCTGAGGCCGAAGCGACGCCGCACGTCAGCAACCCGCGCCGGCGTCTCGCGGCCGTGCAGCTGCAGCCAGTCCGGCCGGATCGCCGTCACGAGGGCGGCGAGCGCCGCATCGTCGGCATCGACGGTCAAAAGCACGATCTCCGCCCGCCCGCGCGCCTGGTCGGCCAGCACCGCCGCCGCGTCGGCGTCGACGTGCCGCGGGCTCGGCGGGAAGGAGACGAGGCCGATCATGTCGGCACCGGCATCGAGCGCGGCCGCCATCGTCTCGGCGGTGCGAAGGCCGCAGATCTTGACGATGAGGGAGGGCTCGGCGGCGGTCATGGCGGCAAACGTCTTTGCGGCGGTTCGGACGGTGTCGGGCCCTGCGGCGGGCGTGGCGCCGCGCCTTGTATCACTGTCGCGGCTCAGAGCCTATCGCGCCAATAGGCCGCCGCCTTCTCCAGCACCGGGAAGACGCGGGGGATCTCGCGGGCCGGCGTCAGCGCCTCGGCCAGCGCCGTCATGCCGGCCGCCAGCACCGCCTGCACCGCCGGATCGCGCACCGCCTCGCAGCAACCCTCGAGATCGGAGAGGTCGGCGTCGACGAACAGAAGCGTCTCGGCGTCGACCAGCCGGTCGTAGTACCACTGCGCCGCGCCGTCGCGGGAGGCGACCTTCAACAGCGGGCCGCCGAGCAGCACCTTCGAGAACAGCCCCGGCCAGGAGTTGGAGTTGCCGTCGATGTCGATTTGCACGCGCTTCTCGGCGAAGCGCTCGATCGGCACGAACTCCGCCGTCAGCCCGCGCGCCACGAGCTCCGCCCAGGGCGCCTTGCCGGAGCCCTCGTCGGTCGACACCAGCCCGACGTCAATCCTGAGGTCAGGCCGCGCCGCCGCGATCCGCCTTGCCTCGGCGACGAAGGCGACCCGCGGCAGCGCCGTCCACGTTTCGCCCGGCCCGACCACGCCCGTCGAGCGGCCGCGCCAGAAGATCACGTCCTCGCGGGCGGCGAGCGGCAGCGCCCGCGCCGCATAGGCCTTGCGCAGGTCGGCGTAGCCGTCGGTGGCGAGGAAGATCTGGTCGGGCACCAGAAACGTGCGGTCCGGCGGCCCGGAGAAGCCGACGACGCGCTCGCCCGGGTCGGCGCAGTCGTCGACGTCGAGGACGAAATGGCCGCGACCGCCGCCGTCGCGACCGAACGCCTCGAACAGCCGGTGGGCGTGGACGATGCGATAGATCAGTCGCACCGCGCTGACGGCCCGCGCCGCCTCCGGCAGGCCCGCCGACAACAGCAGCCGGTAGCGGGCACCGAACGGCCCGACATCCACCCTCGCCGCCTTGGCGCCGAAACCGGATCCGCGCACGATCTCGATGCCGGTGATCTCCGGCAGCGCGCGGACATGGGTGAACGGCTCGAAGCGGCAGCCGAAGCGGGTCGGCCGGAACAGGCTCTTGTCGCGGGCGATGAAGCGCGTCACCCCGGCGGCGTCACCGTCCAGCGCCAGCCGCGCCAGCCGGTCGCGCCGCGCCTTGGTGCCGCCGATCGGCAGGCCGAACCGCGAGGCGAGTGCGCCAAAGTCCATCCGTCCGTCCCGGAAAATGCCCCGCACCCGCTCCGTACGCCCGGACGTGCGCGCCCGTGCGACCGCTCAGGCGGTGGCGACCGTCGGCAGTGGCCGCGGCTGCACGGTGCCCGCGTCGTCCTCCTGCTCGCGCCGCTCCTCGTCCTGGAGGGCGTCGAGGCGGGGCATCGAGATGATGTTGTAGCCGCAGTCGACGAAGTGGATCTCGCCGGTCACGCCGCCCGAAAGGTCGGAGAGCAGATAGAGCGAGGTGCCGCCGATCTCCTCGATCGTCACGGTGCGGCGGAGCGGCGAGTGGCGGCGCTGGTAGTTGAACATCAGCCGCGCGTCCGACACGCCGGAGCCGGCGAGCGTGCGCACCGGCCCGGCCGAGATCGCGTTGACGCGGATGTTGCGGCCGCCATAGTCGGCGGCGAGGTAGCGCACCGAAGATTCCAGCGCCGCCTTGGCGACGCCCATGACGTTGTAGTTCGGCATCACCCGCGTCGAGCCGCCATAGGTGAGCGTCAGCAGCGAGCCGCCGTTGGGCATCATCGCCGCCGCCCGCTTCGCCACTTCCGTGAACGAGAAGCAGGAGATCACCATGGTGCGCACGAAGTTCTCGCGCGTCGTGTCGGCGTAGCGGCCGCGCAGCTCGTTCTTGTCCGAGAAGGCGACGGCGTGGACGACGAAGTCGACCGAGCCCCACTCCTGCTTCAGCCGGGCGAAGGCGGCATCGACGGTCGAGACGTCCTCGACATCGCACGGCAGCAGGATCTCCGCCCCGACTGAGGCGGCGAGCGGCTTGACGCGCCGGCCGAAGGCCTCGCCCTGGTAGGTGAAGGCGAGCTCGGCACCCTGCTCCGACAGACGCTTGGCGATGCCCCAGGCGATCGAGTGGTCGTTGGCGACGCCCATGATCAGCCCGCGCTTGCCCGCCATCAGATCCGTCATGTCGGTCCTCGGTGTCGGCCGCGGCCGGTGCCGCGGCGAGGCATTTCTCGTCCGGGGTGGTCAGCGGCGCCGGTGCGAATCAGGCGGCATCCGGATGCTGCAGCACCAGTGTCGCATTCGTCCCGCCGAATCCGAATCCGTTCGAGAGGACACGGGCGAGGGTGACGTTGTCGTGACGCTCACGCACGATCGGCATGTCGGCGAAGGCCGGGTCGATCGTGTCGATGTGGGCGCTCTCGGCGATGAAGCCGTTCTGCATCATCAGGATCGAGTAGATCGCCTCCTGCACGCCGGCGGCACCGAGCGAATGGCCCGTCAGCGACTTGGTGGCGGAGATCGGCGGGCACTTGTCGCCGAACACCGCCCGCATCGCCTCGATCTCCTTGAGATCGCCGATCGGCGTCGAGGTAGCGTGCGGGTTGATGTAGTCGATCGGGCCTTTGACGCCGGTCATGGCGAGTTGCATCGCCCGCACCGCGCCCTCGCCGGAGGGCTGCACCATGTCGTGGCCGTCAGAGGTGGCGCCGTAGCCGACCACCTCGGCATAGATGCGGGCACCGCGGGCCTTCGCCCGCTCCCACTCCTCGAGCACCAGCACGCCGGCACCGCCGGCGATGACGAAGCCGTCACGGTCCTTGTCATAGGCGCGGGAGGCGACCGCGGGCCGGTCGTTGTAGCCGGCCGACATCGCCCCCATGGCGTCGAACAGCACCGACAGCGTCCAGTCGAGGTCCTCGCAGCCGCCGGCGAAGACGACGTCCTGCTTGCCCCACTGGATCAACTCGGCGCCGTGGCCGATGCAGATGTTGGTGGTCGCGCACGCCGCCGAGATCGAATAGTTGACGCCCTTCACCTTGAACCAGGTGGCGAGCGTCGCCGAGGCCGTCGACGACATCGCCTTCGGCACGGCGAACGGGCCGACGCGCTTCGGGCCCTTCTCGCGGGCGATGTCGGCGGATTCGACGATGGTGCGCGTCGACGGGCCGCCCGAGCCCATGACGAGGCCGGTGCGCTCGTGGCTGACCTCGCCGGGCTCCAGGCCCGCGTCGCGGATCGCCTGGTCCATGGCGACGTGGTTCCACGCCGTGCCGCCGCCGTGGAAGCGCATGGCGCGGCGGTCGACCACCTCGGAGGGATCGAGCTCAGGCGCGCCGTGCACCTGGCAGCGGAAACCCAGGCGGGCGTATTCGTCCGCCCGCACGATACCCGACTTCGCCTCGCGCAACGACGCCAGCACCTCCTGGGTGCCGGTGCCGATCGACGAAACGATCCCCATGCCGGTGACGGCCACGCGTCTCATGTCGTCCTCCGTCCTCGCTCGCTCGAATGTCGGCCGCGGCGTCTCAGCGCGCGGCGGCCGGTTCGGTCTGGAACAGGCCGACCTTGAGATCGCTCGCCTTGTAGATGGTCTCGCCGTCGGCCTTCAGCCAGCCGTCGGCGACGCCCAGCACGAGCTTCGAGCGCATCACGCGCTTCAGGTCGACGCCGTACTCCACCCGCTTCACGCTCGGCACCACCATGCCGGAGAACTTCACCTCGCCGACCGACAGCGCCCGCCCCTTGCCGGGGGAGCCGAGCCAGCCGAGGAAGAAGCCGAGCATCTGCCACAGCGCGTCGAGCCCGAGGCAGCCCGGCATCACCGGGTCGCCCTTGAAATGGCACGGGAAGAACCAGAGGTCCGGCCGGATCGCGAGCTCGGCGCGCACCATGCCCTTGCCGTTTGCCCCGCCGTCCTCGGAGATTTCGCCGATGCGGTCGAACATCAGCATCGGCGGCAGCGGAAGCTGGGCGTTGCCCATGCCGAACAGCTCACCGCGCGCACACGCGATCAGATCCTCGTACTCGAAGCTCGACCGACGCTCGCGCATACCGTTCTCGTGCATTCTTGTTCCGCGTCCCCGCCCTGCGCAGCGGCCCCCGAGAGGGCGCCCGCCATCCATCGTTTCGAACCGCCCCGCCACCCTCGGTGTGAGCGAACGCCGCCGCGAACCGGACGAGGGAGAACACGCACCGTTTCGAC
>CAZDCR010000123.1:0-7217 GCA_964503995.1 uncultured Segnochrobactrum sp. | reverse complement strand
GGTGTGAGCGAACGCCGCCGCGAACCGGACGAGGGAGAACACGCACCGTTTCGACGGTCGGGCCATCGGGGCGAAACCGACGCACGTCGATGTGCCGCGCGAGCGGCGCGGGTCGATGCGCGGAACCCTCCTACCATAGGCCTTCGCCGTCCGAAAGGGCACCGGTCGGCCCCGATCGAAGGGCGCAACCACCGTCGCCGGACGCCGCCCACCGGCGGCCCGGCCGCCACTGCCGCATGAAGATAGTAATGACTTGCAATCGCCGAACATCGCGGCTAGGGTCGTCTCGAAAGCCGGGACAGGCGTGTCCGGCGGGTCGCCACGGCCCGGCCGCAATCCCCGTCCACGGCGTGTTGAGTTTTCGAGAGCTTGGACGGCACGGCCGCCGGCTCGACGGGGATGGATGACAATGGCGGACGGCACGATGACGTCGCGAAGCACGACGATGGTGGTGGAAGCGGGCCCGATGATGGGCCAGGTGATGCGCCGCCCGGCCAATGTCCGCGGCATGCTGCGCGAGTCCGGCCTCCGTCCGACGCGCCAGCGCATCGCGCTTGCCGACATCCTGTTCGCCGACGGCAACCGCCACGTCTCGGCCGAGCAGCTGCACGAGGAGGCGCTCCGCGCCCGCGTGCCGGTGTCGCTCGCCACCGTCTACAACACGCTGCACCAGTTCACCGAGGCCGGCCTGCTGCGCGAGGTCGCGGTCGACGGCTCGAAGACCTACTTCGACACCAACACCTCCGACCACCACCACTTCTTCCTCGAGGACGAGAACCGCGTCGTCGACATCCCCGGCGAGGGCCTGTCGATCGACAACCTCCCCGAGGCGCCCGAGGGCATGGAAATCGTCCGCGTCGACGTCGTCGTCCGCATCCGCCCGATCCGCGCCGCGTGATCTAGGGGCGCCCTTGCAAGGAAAGCCGGCCGCTTTCCCCTTCTCCCGCTTGCGGGAGAAGGTGGCGCGAAGCGCCGGATGAGGGCTGGCGCACGAAGTGCGCCGGAACCCGCCGGTGGCGACATACGCATCGGCCACATCCCCGTCAGCGACACCCTTCCGCGCGTCCCGCGCGGCCCTCATCCTCCCTTCGGGCACCTTCTCCCGCTGACGCAGGAGAAGGAAGAGACGGCGCCGACGCCTCAGCGCGCGCCCCCCTCAGTGCACCGTCTCGTCCGGGTACACCCCCCACAGCATCGCCTGCTCGACGAAGCCGGCGAAACTCGGCCCCTCCACCTCGCACCACTGGCCGTCGCAGTCGCGCACCTGCACGACGACGTTCGGCGCGAGCGTCGCCTTGACGGTGCTCGTCGCGTCGCCGCGCACATAGAGCGCCGTCGGCTCGGCATTCTGCCACGGCGCCACCAGCGCGGTGCGCCGCCCGGACAGGAGCCCGTGGTAGACCCAGCCCTCCGCCCCCGACGAATCGCGGATGCGGCGCCAGTTCTCGAACTCCTGCACGATCTCCACCGGCAGGCCGGCGCGCACGAAGATCCACTTCACCGCGTGCTCGTTGCTTGGGCCGATGCGCACGTTGACGCGGCTCGCCTTCAGGCTGACGAAGCGCGGCAGCGGCAGGCCGGTGGTCTGCTGGGCGTCGGCCGGCGGCGCCGCCGGCGGCAGCGCCACGAGCACCGCCGCGGCAAGCCCGACGGCACCCCACCTCAGCCCCGCGACCATCCTGGAAAGCACGCCCATCCTCGAAGACCCTTCTCGCCAGCCGACCGTCCGCCCCCGGCCCGTTGTGTTTCCGCATCGCTCTGATACAGAAGGCCGAAGCGCACGGGGGACGCCGCCGAGCATGCAGCCTCAGGGTTAACCGGCGCTGAACCCGGCATCCGTCCTAAGCCCCGAGGCACGCGCAGCATGGCCAGAAAAAAGCCGCACGTGGTGGTGACCCGGAAGCTTCCGGACGTCGTCGAGACCCGCATGCGCGAGCTCTTCGAGGCGAAGCTCAACGAGAATGACCGGCCGCTCAGCCAGGCCGAGCTCGTTGAGGCCGTCCGCCACGCCGATGTGCTGGTGCCGACCATCACCGACCGCATCGACACCGCCGTGCTCTCCCAGGCCGGCCCGAACCTCCGCCTCATCGCCAACTTCGGCAACGGCGTCGACAACATCGACGTCGAGACGGCGGTCGCCCGCGGCATCACCGTGACCAACACCCCCGGCGTCCTCACCGAGGACACCGCCGACATGACGATGGCGCTGATGCTGGCCGTGCCGCGGCGCCTCGCCGACGGCATCCGGGCCGTGCACGACAACGCCTGGGGCGGCTGGTCGCCGACCTGGATGCTCGGCCGCCGCATCTCCGGCAAGCGCCTCGGCATCGTCGGCATGGGCCGCATCGGCCAGGCCGTCGCCCGCCGCGCCCGCGCCTTCGGCATGTCGATCCACTACCACAACCGCCGCCGCCTCGGCGCCGCGATCGAGGACGGCCTCGAGGCGACGTTCTGGGAGAGCCTCGACCAGATGCTCGCCCGCATGGACGTGGTCTCGATCCACACCCCGCACACCCCCGGCACCTTCCACCTGTTGTCGGCGCGGCGGCTGAAGCTGATGCGGCCGGAGGCCTACATCGTCAACACCGCCCGCGGCGAGCTGATCGACGAGGCGGCGTTGATCCGCCAGCTCGAGACCGGCGCGCTCGCCGGTGCCGGCCTCGACGTCTTCGAGCACGAGCCGGCGATCAACCCGAAGCTGATGAAGCTCGCCGAGGCCGGCCGCGTCGTCCTCCTCCCCCACCTCGGCTCGGCCACCATCGAGGGCCGCATCGACATGGGCGAGAAGGTGATCATCAACATCCGCACCTTCATGGACGGCCACCGCCCGCCGGACAGGGTGCTGCCCTCGATGCTGTGAGGGGGCTCTCTGACCGAGCCAAACTCTCCCTCCGTCTCCCCCTGCACCTCCCCCTCCGAAGTCATTCCCGGGCTTGTCCCGGGAACCCATTCGACGGTGCCGCGAGAACGCCGCCCACTTCAGCGTGGTGCGCGTGGCCGCGGGTAGGTTCCCGGCACAAGGCCGGGAATGACCCAAAGAGAGATCGGTGCAGGGCGAGCCGACCGGCCGAGCACCACCGTCCACCCCGCCTCCCTGTACGCAGTCGCCCCCACTCACCCCCGCCCATACCCGATCGTCTCGAACCGCATGCCGAGGATATCGACCAGCAAGAGCCGCCCAATCAGCGGCTCGCCGGCGCCGGTGATCAGCTTCACCACCTCGCAGGCTTCCAGCGTCCCGAGCACGCCCACCACCGCGCCGAGGATGCCGGCCTCGGCGCAGCTCGGCACCGTGCCGGCCGGTGGCGCCTCGGGGAAGAGGTCGCGCCAGCGCGGATTCGGCCGGCCGTCCGGGCCGCTCTCATAGGGAACCAGCGTCGTCAGCGAGCCGTCGAAGCGGCCGACCGCCGCGGTCACCAGCGGCAGCCGCGCAGTCTCGCAGGCGTCCGCCAGCGCGTAGCGCGTCGCGAAGTTGTCGGAGCCGTCGACCACCACGTCGTAGGCCGCCACCAGGCCCAGTGCGCTCTCCGCCGTCAGCCGCTCGCGATGCGCCTCGACGACGACATGCGGGTTGAGCCGCGCCACCGTCGCCGACGCGCTGTCGACCTTCGCCGCCCCGACCGAACCCGTGTCGTGCACCACCTGCCGCTGCAGGTTCGACAGCTCCACCACGTCGTCGTCGACGATGCCGAGCGTTCCGACGCCGGCGGCGGCGAGATAGAGCAGCACGGGCGACCCGAGCCCGCCGGCGCCCACCACCAGCACGCGGGCGCGCTTCAGCTTCTGCTGCCCCGGCCCGCCGATCTCCGGCAGCACCAGATGGCGGGCATAGCGGGCGATCTCGTCCGTCGTCAGCATGGCACGCGGCCTCCCGGGCCCGTCCTCACGCAGCAAGCGCGCGTATCCGTGATCCCGATTGTGCTTGAGCCCGGGGACTTCCGGGCCCATGCTGATCAGTCATAGCGACGAAGTCCGGCAAGACCCAGCGTGCGGCGTTGGTGCAGCGGGTTCCCGGACTGAGAGAAGTGAGCGAACACTGTCTCGGATGGCGGCCGCGACGCAGCCGCGGAGTACCGGAGTGAAGGCCGAAAGGGCCACAGGCGAACCATCGCGTGAGGCACCCGTGTCAAAGGGTGTACAACCAACGACGGCCGCCGCCCGCATCGCCCTCGTCTACGCCCTGCTCGGCGCCTTCTGGATCGTCGGTGGAGACTACGTCTTCGCCGACGTGGGCAACCTCTGGCAGACCTTCGTCGAAATCTCGAAGGGCCTCCTCTACGTCGCGCTGACGGCCATCGCCCTCTATCTCGCCGTGCGGGTCGCCCTGCGACGCGAACGCCGCCTCGCCGATCGCGTCCTCGCCGAGGCATCCGCCGCCCGGGCAGCGCGGGTGGAGGCGGAGGAGCGCCACGCCTTCGCCGAGGCCGTGCTCGACACCATCCAGGACCACATCTGGGTGTTCACCGCCGACTGCCGCATCCGCCGCGCCAATGCGGCGGGCTGGCGGATGCTCGACCGGCCGGCTGCGCCGGGCCACGAGCCCGATCTCGAGGAAGCCGGCTGGCCGGAGGATAACCGGGCGTTGCTGCGGGCGACGGTGGCGCAGGTGGTGGCGACCGGCGAGCCGATCACCGGGCGTGTCGCTCTGCGCCGCGGCACCAACGACCTCTTCTTCGACTACGCCAACAGACTCCTGGTCGACCCGGCGACCGGCCAGCGCGATGTTCTCAGCGTCGCCTGGGAGGTCACCGAGCAGGTCGTCGCCGAGGCGGCGCTTGCCCGGAAAAACCGCATCCTCACCGCCGTCGTCAACGGCATGCTGGCGATCTCGGGGCACCACGACCGGGCGTCGATCGCGCGGGCCGTCACCAGCGCGCTGGTGCAGGACGCCGGCTTCTCGCTCGCCTGGATCGGCGAGGTCGACGACGGCGACGTTCACACGCTGCGCCTGCTCGGCGCCTGCGGTGCGCTGGCGGACAAGCTTCCACCCATCGTCGAATCGATCCGCTCGCGGGACGACATCGCCAGCCCGACGCAGGAGGCGATCCGCACCGGCGCGCCGAGCCTGTGGAACGGCCTCGACACCCGCCCCGACCTCGCCTGGGCGACCGGCATGTTCGGCCACGACCGCGAGGTTCGCTCTGCCATCGTCGTGCCGATGAGCTTCTCCGGCCGCGTCTTCGCGACGCTGTCGCTCTATGGGCATGATGCCGCCTTCGATCTGGAGGAGCTCCGTCCCATCGAGGCGTTCTGCGGGCAGCTCGGCCGGACGATCAAGACGCTCGACAGCTACGTCCGCTACGAGGAAAGCGAAGCGGGTCGGATCGCCGCCGTCTCCCGTGTCAACGCGGCGCTGATCGAGACGGTCGGCGCGCTCGCCACCGTCGTCGAAGTCCGCGATCCCTACACCGCCGGCCACCAGCGCAAGGTGGCGGCGCTCGCCGTCTCGATCGCCGAGGCGAAGGGCTGGGCGGGCGATCGCGTCGAGGGCGTTCGCATCGGTGCCCTCTTGCACGACATCGGCAAGATCGCCATTCCGGCCGAACTCCTGACCAAGCCCGGCCGATTGTCCTCGGAAGAGTTCACCCTGATCAAGACACACGCCGCGCGTGGCGGCGACCTGCTGCGCGGCATCCGCTTCGACTGGCCGATCCTCGAGATGGTCACCCAGCATCACGAGCGCCTCGACGGCTCGGGCTACCCGCTTGGGCTGAAGGACGGCGAGATCGCCGAAGAAGCAAAGGTGCTCGCCGTCGCCGACGTCACCGAGGCGATGCTCGCCTACCGTCCCTATCGCCCGGCGATCGACCTCGACACGGTGCTCGGCGAACTGACGCGGGGCCGTGGACGCTGGTACGACCCGGAATCCGTCGATATCGCCGTCCGCCTGATCCGCGAGCGCGGCACCGCCTGGTTCCAGGACGGTGCCGCCGCCTGATAGCACTCGCGTCCGTTCCGGCCCTACTCCATCCCCTCGAACAGCATCGTCGACAGATAGCGTTCGGCGAAGGACGGGATGATCACGACGATATTCTTGCCGGCGAACTCCGGCCGCCGGCCGATCGCCGCCGCCGCCGTCACCGCCGCGCCGGACGAGATGCCGCCGGGGATGCCCTCCAGCCGCGCCAGCAGCCGGGCGTTCTGGAACGCCTCGTCGTTGGAGACCTTGATCACCTCGTCGTAAGCGTGGGTGTCGAGCACCTCCGGCACGAAGCCCGCGCCGATGCCCTGGATCTTGTGCGGGCCGGACGTGCCGCCCGACAGCACCGGGCTGTCCACCGGCTCCACCGCCACGATGTGCAGCGACGGCTTGCGCGGCTTCAGCACCTGCGAGACGCCGGTGATGGTGCCGCCGGTGCCGATGCCCGCCACGAAGGCGTCGATGTTGCCGCCGGTGTCGGTCCAGATCTCCTCGGCCGTCGTCGCCCGGTGGATCGCCGGGTTGGCCGGGTTGCGGAACTGCTGCGGCATCACCGCGCCGGGGATCTCGGCGAGCAGCTCCTCGGCCTTGGCGATCGCCCCCTTCATGCCCTTCGCCGCCTCGGTCAGCACCAGCTCGGCGCCGAGCAGCTTCAGCATCTTGCGGCGCTCGACCGACATCGACTCCGGCATCACCAGGATCAGCCGGTAGCCGCGCGCCGCCGCAACGAAGGCGAGCGCGATGCCGGTGTTGCCGGAGGTCGGCTCCACCATCGTGCCGCCCGGCTTCAGCGTGCCCGAAGCCTCCAGCGCGTCGATCATGGCGACGCCGATGCGGTCCTTGACGCTGGCGATCGGGTTGAAGAACTCGAGCTTGCCGAGCAGCGTCGCCCCGACGCCCAGCGCCTTCGCCAGCCGGTCCATGCGCACCAGCGGGGTATCGCCGATCGTCTCGGTGATCGACCCGTAGATGCGGCCGCGACCGGGACGGCGCGCGGTGGCGCTGGTGGAATCGGTGGGGGTGCTCTGGGCGCGGGCTGCTTCGGCCATTTCTCGTCTCCCTGTTGTTCCGGTCGGCGAAGATTACAGCCTCTGACCGGCCTGCTTTCAGTCTCCGGTAGCGCCTCGGCCCTCCCCGTCGCGCCACCACACCTCCCCTACCGTAGTCATTCCCGGGCTCGTCCCGGGAACCCATTCCTCTCGGCGAGCGAGGCGCTCACCGGCAGCCTTCCAATCCGTGGCGCCCTCGCATGGGTTCCCGGCACAAGGCCGGGAAT
Source organism: uncultured Segnochrobactrum sp. (assembly GCA_964503995.1). GTDB lineage: Bacteria > Pseudomonadota > Alphaproteobacteria > Rhizobiales > Segnochrobactraceae > CAMDHY01. The sequence goes on along the minus strand of CAZDCR010000123.1, from coordinate 21 downwards.
GACCCCGAGAGAGGTCGAGAG
>CAZDCR010000122.1:0-7428 GCA_964503995.1 uncultured Segnochrobactrum sp. | reverse complement strand
TTCCCGAGCGCTAGCGGCAAAAGTGAGTCGTTCGTGAAATGAGGGGATTCATGAGGGTTCTCCACGCGAACCTCTAGCGAGATGCCATGGGAATGATGACTCTCCGGATCCGCGGTGTCGCAGTCCGGTCGATCATTTAACAATACACTACAAATTTATGGCTTGATTGATTCATGTCAAAAAATGCAATAAATAGCGAAGGTCATGATCGCTGCGATATATATCGTAAAATTACGGCGCCTTCTTTCCCTTATTCTTGCGTTAGAAGAGGAGAGTCGCTCCAGAAAATAGGCGCGGATATCACTATCATCAAATTTATGTTTCGCACCCAAAGATGGTCTCCTTTGTAAAACTGAGTAATATACTCGTCCGGCAGAAGCCATCCCCTTGATCTGCAGTCAGGAGGCGAGGGGAGTTCGAGGAGGAGCAGATGCGGGCTGGCTCCTCCTCGTCCCCTGGTGCAAGGGCGTGAGCCCAATGCACCCGTCCTGTGTCTATCGGCGGAACGACACAGGAATCCGCTCACATCTTATAGTGCGCTGCTAGTGGCTCGTGGAGAGCCGGAGAAGCATGCCGGCCCTCAAAGTGTCGAGGTGATCGAGCGCCCGCAAAATAACTTTGCTATCGGTGCGTGCGCCTGACCGGAGCGACATGTCCTCCAGGTCTCTCGCCGCCTCCTCGATGATCGTCGACAGAAAGGCGCGCCCAGAATCATCCTCTGACGAAATACGGTGAAGGAAAGCGCCGATCATTGCTTCTATGCACAGAAGACGAACCTCGCATTCATTGTATTCGGACATTAGGGGTGGCCTTTCTGGACCGTTCACTCAGACTACAGATCAACCGATCAGTGTATTCGCCGCATAAAGCGCCCAGCGCAATTTTCTGTCTATTCGTGATCCGGACCGTACCATGACCTGTTTCGTCGGCGTTTGCGAAAAGAGAAAGGTCCAATTTGGAGCGAACAAGACGTGCTTGGGATCTCGCGACGCCATTCCAGGCGGTGTGGGTGAGGGGACACTGTTTTGCAATAACGTATCCTATTATCGATTATTCTATTGATTGACGCACGGTGACCATAAAGTAATTTAGAAAATAAAGGGGTTTTTTGGGTTGATGAATATATGAAATTTGGGATAAAAAAGGAATGAATCATAGATAAACAATTTTAGGCAATCATTTAGCTCCAAGATGGATTAATTTCCGAGCCGATTTGCGTGCGCGGCGCTTGAGTTCTTCAGGATTGGGGTGAAATAGGTGCAAAACTGCGTCAGCGCTAGGGCTCATAGCTCATCCATCTCGCAGGACAACAGGGAGCGAATGGTCCTATGGTATACGCTTTGGCCGCTAACCGCGCCCGGACCCAGGCAGTGTTTGCGTTTGCCTGCATATTGTTTTTGTCGAATGGTGCGCTGGCGCAGACCCCGATAGTTGCAGTCTCGGAATCGCAGACCGTCGCCCCGGCGGCCGATGTCGCCGTCGTTCCGCCTGCGGGGTTGAACGGCCAGAACGGCGGCAACGGCTACTATACCTGTTCCGACATGACCTGGGGCAACGCCTGCGCCCGGCTCGGCTATTCCTTCCCCAGCGCGACCGTTCAGGCCCCCGGCAACGGCGGAGCCGCGCCGTCGAGCGGGACGGTCACCCTGCTCGAGTCCAGCGACACGGGCGTGGCGCAGATCGCCGACTACGATGCGAGTTCATCGGCCTATTCGTTCCTGTCCTCGGCTTCGACGGTGGTGGTGACGCAGGAGGGATACAATTCCGAGACCTCCGTCCTGGCGACGGTGAACACCGGCGTATCGGCGACGGACTGGGTCAATGGCGGAGCGGCCTTCGTGCTCAGCGGCGAGATCGACAACGGGTCGGATCCGGCCACGGTGTTCTCGGTGTCCTTCGGCGAAACCGTCGACGGGCTCAACCAGCCGACCGATGGCTGGACCCTCGCCGAGATCGCCGCAGAGTTCAACGCGCAGTCGACCACCAGTTCCTGGGGGCTGAAGGCGACGGTCTTCGACGACGGCACGGACTACTATCTGAAGATCATCGCCAGCACGGAAGGCGACGACCGCGAGGTCACCGTTTCCGTCACCGGTTCGGCGACCGCGACGGCGGTCGGCGCCGGGTCCGGGAATCCGGTCACCGATCTCGACTTCGGCGGCACGCTGGCGACCGGCTACGTGGCCACCAGCGGCACCCAGATCCAGAGCTATCCGTGGCTTTACACGGTGGATGGCGGAGCGCCGCAGAGTTCGGAATCGCCCTATATCGTGATCGACGGCGTCAGCATGAAGCTCGTCGGCGCGGGCTCGACCGATATCGGCGGAACGGTCGAGAACGGAACCGTGCCCGGCGGCACGGCCGGTAACGCCGGTCTCGCCGGAACCGACATCACCATCGCCGATGCCTGGGCGTCGGTGACGCTGGGCGGCACCGCCTATACGCTGACCACCACCGGCGGCGCGGCCGGTCAGGCCGGCATCGGCGGAACGGGCGGGCGGGGCGGCGCGGGCGGCGAAGGGTACACCGATACCGCGCCGGTGATCATGTTCATGCCCTTCCCGCCGCTGACCATTCCCAACACGCAGTTGCTCAGCGCCCAGGGCGGCATCGGCGGCACGGGGGCGATCGGCGGCGTCGGCGGCACGGGCGCTGCCGGCGGCACCGGCGGGGCGATCGATTACACGCTCGCGACGCCGCTGCTCACGGCCGGACAGATCGTCGACGCCACCTCGATCGGCGGCATGGGCGGGCAGGGCGGCCAGGGCGGCAGCGGCGGCCAGGGCGGCGATGGCGGCGACGGCATGGCCTCCGTGGAGTCGAGCAGCCTGCTTCCGGCCATCGCGGTCGCCTCCGGCAACATCGGCGGCATCGGCGGCATGGGTGGAACCGGCGGCATCGGCGGCGCCGGCGGCGCGGGTGGCGCGGTCGACCTGAACCTCTCGCTCGGCATCGCCACGGTCGACGATGGCATGGCGGCGCGCAGCCGCGGCGGCGCGGGCGGCATCGGCGGTACCGGCGGGACGGGCGGCCAGGGCGGGCAGGGCGGCGATGCCGTCTCCTTCGATCCCGAGATCCTCGGCAAGGAGGGCCGCGACGGTTTCACCGGCGGTCTGGCCGGCATCGGCGGCGTGGGCGGCATCGGCGGCATTGGCGGGGCCGGCGGTTCGGTGCTGGTCACCAGCGACACGACGCAGCTCACTGCGGCCGGTTTCGGCATCTTCGCCGAAAGCGCAGGCGGCACGGGCGGCGTCGGCGGCACGGGCGGCGTCGGCGGCACCGGCGGCCTCGGCGGCAATGGTGCGTCCGACCGGGAGGCCACCTTCACGTCCGACATCGCCAATGCGGCCGGCAATGGCGGCGCAGGCGCGATCGGCGGTGTGGGCGGCCGTGGTGGCCGCGGCGGCGACGGCGGGCTGGTGCATGTCGACAATCTCGGCATCGGCAACCGCATCGACGCGGGCGAGGTCGGCATCGTCGCCCGCAGCCTCGGCGGCGTCGGGGGAACGGGGGGCGTGGGCGGCATCGGCGGTCTCGGCGGGACGGCCGGCGCCGTCGGCTACCAGTCCCCGGTCTTCCTGGTCCTCTACGGCGGAACGGCGGGCGGTGCCGGCAATGGCGGCGATGGCGCCGGCGGCGGCGCGGGCGGCGACGGCGGCAATGGCGGCAATGGCGGTGTCGTCGAGGTGGTCAACGAGGGCATCGTCAGCGTCGCGGCGACCGACGACGGTTCGGCCATTCGCGCCGAGAGCCTCGGCGGCATCGGCGGTCTGGCAGGCGCCGGCGGCGCCGTCGGCGCCGGCGGGTCCGGAAGTGCGGCTGGCTCCGCCTTCGACGCCTGCACACTCGGCGAGATTCCCTGCCTGGGTTATGCCCTCGGCACCGGCGGCCAGCGCGGCCTGCTGCTCGAATGGAACGCCGGTCTGGACGGCGCGGCCGGGACGGTCACCGGACTGGCCGGCGAAGCGAGCGTCATCGGCGGCGCCGGCGGTGCGGTCGACGTCGAGAACTCGGGAACGCTTCTCACGCGCGGCGGCAGGGCCGACGGCATCCTGGCGGTCAGCGTCGGCGGCGTGAACGGCCTCAACGAGCGCTTCGGCGCCGGCACCTACAATTCGAACCTGCTCTACTGGACCGGTCTGCCGATCGGCACCCAGATGGGCGGGGCAGGCGATGTCGACGTCGCGAATTCGGGCGGCATCGGCACCAGCGGCAACCGTTCCGCCGGCATGACCGGCCTGTCCTACGCGTCGGGCCAGGTCTCCGGCGACGTCACGATGCTGAACGACGGCGGCGTGATCGAAACGACCGGCGACGAATCGCACGGCATCATCGCAAGGAGCCATGTCGCCACCATCGACGGCTTTGCCGAATCCGCCTCCGGCGACGTCACGGCCTCCAACAATGACGGCTCGATCACCGTCACCGGCACAGGCAGCTCTGCCGTCGTTGCACGCAGCGATTCGGCCATCGGCGACGCCGGCGCGGTGACCGTGGACAATGCCGACGGGTCGATGCTCGGCTTCGGTGGGCCGGGCGTGTTCACCGTGACCGCCGCCAGCATCTCCGACGTTGGAGACGCAGGCCTCGTCAGCCTCGACAACACCGCCGGCTCGATCGTCGGCCATTCCAACGACGGCGCCGTGCTGCTCGAAAGCCGCGCCGCGACCGGGTTCGCATCCGGCGGCGTCTTCGTGACCACGAGCGGTGTCGTCGCGGCGACCGGCGCGGAGGCTTTCGGCCTGCGCCTCATCTCCAGCAGCGGCGACATCGACGTCGCCAACACCGGCCTGATGCAGGGCGGCTCGGGTGGCACGGCCGTCGCCATCCTGGGCGGGACGACGAACACGCTGACCAATGGCGGTGCCGGCGAAATCTTCACCCTCGGCGGCCTGGCGGACGTGGTCATCACCGGCGGCGCAGCCTCCGAAGCCGTCACCAACCAGGCCGGCGGCTGGATGCTCGGCTCCATCGATCTGGATTTCGACAATTCGGGAGGAACCGGCAACACCGTCGAAAACAGGGCAGGGGCCACTTTCGTGATGGGTACGGATGTCGACCTCGGCCACGCGACGGACGGCTCCAACCTGTTCACGAATGCGGGCGTCATCTCGATCGGGCTTGCCGGAAATCCGAACGGCAACCTCCAGCTCGAGCCCACCGTCAGCGTCGCGGCTGCACAGCCCGAGGCCTTCCCGCCGAGCCTGTTCGCCGCCTTCTTCGCCACGCCGGCGGAGTTCGCTCCGACGCTCGACGGGCTTCAGCTGACCACGGTCACCGGCAATTTCGCGCAGGCCGCCGATGGCAACGTGATCGCCGACGTCGCCTTCGACCGCAACGACCAGGGCGTTCCGGGCATCGACGAGATGGACCGCATCTTCGTCACGGGCACCGCGAGCCTCGCCGGAACCCTGCAGCTCAGCCCGATCACCGGCGCCGGATCGGCCGGCACCTACCTGATCCCGTTCCTCTATGCCGAGGGGGGCGTCAGCGATGCGGGAATGACCGTCCACCCGACGTTCCTGAACGGCACGTCCTCGACCACGGCGACCTTCTCGGCGACGGTCGATTTCTCCGACCCAAACCTCGCGCAGCTGTCATACACGATCGACTATTGCCCGAGTGGGCTCACGGTCAACCAGGGTTCCTATTGCGGCGCCGTCACCGCCATCCAGGCCTATGGCTGGGCCGATTACGAGACGGTCGCGGCCAACATCCTGCGCGTCGTCGACCTCGCCGATCTGAAGACGGTCTATGATTCTCTCGACGGCGAGGGAATGGTCGGCGCGGCCGAGGCCCAGCACGGCGCGACCCGGCAGATGGGCGACTCCATGCACGGCATGGCCGCCCAGGCCGTCGACTGCGCGCTCGACCCCGAGAAGAATCCGGCGCTGCGCTGCGACGACGGCCTCCGCTTCTGGAGCAGTTCCGCCTACGGCTTCGAGAAGGCCGCGGGCGACGGCAACAGTGCGTCCTATCGCGGCTACGACCTGTCGGGCTCGCTCGGCGCCATCATCGCGCGCGAAAACGCCTTCGTGACGCTCGGCCTCGGCACCAGCGCGGTCGACTTCAAGATCCGCGATCGCTGGATGGGCGGCGACGGCATGGGCGCATGGGCCGGCGTCGGCGCCGGGTTCGTCAGCGACGACGGTCTCTACATCGAGGCCAATCTCGGTGCGGGCATGACCGAGAGCGACTATCAGCGCACCGCCTGGGGCTACACGCTCGACGGCGAACTCGACCCCCATACCGTCGGCGGCGACTTCCGCACCGCCTTGCTGCACGGCGGCGTCAAGGCGGGCTTCCAGACCGACCTGGGACTGCTCGGCCGCATCCATCTCTTCGGCGCCTACGACGTCTCCTCGACGCGGCGCGAGGATTTCCGCGAGGACGACGGCGTCTGGGGCAACCACTATCTGGCCGACACCGTGACCGACCAGTACGGAACGGTCGGCGCGACGCTGTCGAACCGCTTCACGCTCGGCGGCGCGATCATCGTCGAACCGAGCGTCACCGCGGCCTGGAAGGAAGCGCTGGTGCTCGACGACCGCACGATCCGCGCGCGCTCGCTGGCGGCGGACGCCTACGGCTTCGGCTGGGAGGCGATCGGGGCGACGCCGGGCTATTCCCGGCTGGAACTCGGCCTCGGCCTGCGGCTGCGCACGATCGACGGTCTCATCTGGGACGTCTCGGCCACGGCCTGGACAAGATCGGAGGCCTCAGCCGTAGTTGGGACGCGACTGGAGCCTGTCTTTCAATTCTGATGAGAACGAACATCGTCGCGTAGGCAGATGCCAGAGACACCAGCGTCGTGCTCTTCAAGTTAGACGCTTTATGTACTGGCAATTCCTCACCACGAAGCCTTGGCTCCGACAGAGGCCGGCGATCGAATCTTCATCCCTTCCGGCAATTACAGTTAAGCATTGCGCTCCGATTTTTCGTGCAACCCCTGTAGCCGCTTGAAGAATCAATCTGCCAAATCCAAGCCGTCTATATTCTATGTCTGTATATATGAGGCCTAATAATGCAGTATCTTTGCCTGCCCACGTAATTTTCGGTACATGGCTAACTGAACAAATAGATAGTATTCGAGATTCATCAACAGCACATAATATACTGTTACCAGGAACTTGTACTGATTGTTGATATGCTGCCAGAGCCAGTGCAGATGAGAATCGTTCATGGGAGGGGTAAATTTGTGTAAAAAGGCGCTTTAGCTCTTGGAAATCTCTCTCCAATAAAGGCCGAACGGCAACTGAGATGGCGCTCTCTTTAATTGCTAAGCGTTCTGAATGATAGTAATTTTGCTTAAACCGCATAATACACTACCTAAATTAAATAAATAAAATCACATTTATCATTAATAAATCCATCTGATCGTTAAATACGGAATTTCAAATAAAATTAGCTAGAGTGGTTACTCGCAAT
>CAZDCR010000121.1:0-7519 GCA_964503995.1 uncultured Segnochrobactrum sp. | reverse complement strand
CGACGCCGGCGCCCGGGAAGGTGTAGACGTCCTTCTCGATCTTGGTGCCGTCGTCCCCGACGAAGGAGATCGTCAGCTTGCCCTTGCCGGGCACCTTGAAGTCAGTGGCGCGGTATTGGTCGCCGAAGGCGTGGCGGCCGACGACAATCGGCTGCGTCCAGCCCGGCACCAGGCGCGGCACGTTCTTGCAGATGATCGGCTCGCGGAAGATCACGCCGCCGAGGATGTTGCGGATGGTGCCGTTCGGCGACCGCCACATGTCCTTCAGGCCGAATTCCTTCACGCGGTCCTCGTCAGGCGTGATGGTGGCGCACTTCACGCCGACGCCGACCTTCTTGATCGCCTCGGCCGCGTCGACCGTCACCTTGTCGCTGGTGGCGTCGCGATGCTCGACGCCGAGGTCGAAATACTGGAGGTCGATGTCGAGATAGGGGTGGATCAGCTTGTCCTTGATGAACTGCCAGATGATCCGGGTCATCTCGTCGCCGTCGAGCTCGACGACCGGATTTGCCACCTTGATCTTCGCCATGAGGTCCTCGCGTGCGTGCGGAAATGGGGTTCGGCGGAAGGTTCGCCGGGGCCGGGAGGACGGCCGTCACGGCGGTGAAGCGGGGGCGCTATAGCATCCGTCTCGCCCGACGGCCAGAGCAGTTGCCTGACAGCCGCGGGAACCATCGCCGGCGCCTCCGGTTGTCGCAGCGAGGCGGGCCGGGCGGCGAGAAGGAGTTCAGCGATGGCGCGGTGCGACCAGTGCGGCAACGACTATGACAAGGCCTTCCGGATCGAGATCGGCGGTCGGCGGCTGACCTTCGATTCCTTCGAGTGCGCCATCGAGATGGCGGCGCCGCGGTGCGAGCACTGCGATTGCCGCATCATCGGCCACGGCGTCGAGCAGGACGGACAGATGTTCTGCTGTGCGCACTGCGCATCCCACGCCGGTGTCGAAGGCCTGCGCGACCGCGCCTGAACGGCTCGCCAGCCGGCCCTTGATGGGTTCAGTCGAGATTGAACTCTACGCTCACCGAGGGCTCGCCCTGCAGGCCCTTGTAGGTCACCGTGACGATCTGGCCGGGCTTCGGCGGCGTCAGCGGCGAGAACGAGCCGACCGAGACGAGGTCGCCGGCCTTCAGCGCCTTGCCCTCGGCGGCGAGCTCCTGGGCGACCCAGATGACGGCGTTCAGCGGGTTGCCGAGGACGGCGGAGCCCGGCGCCGTCGACAGCACGGTGCCGTCGCCGTCGGTCAGGACGACCTCCGCGTTGGCGAGCGCCGCCACCCCGGCCGGCGATGTGTCGATCGGGGCGAGTTCGCCGAGAACGCCGAGCCGGGCGCCGACGTTGGAGGCGGCGAGCACCGAGGCGGTGAGTTGCTTCGGATCGGAAAGCATCAGGTCGGCGAGCTCGATGAACGGGCGGACGCCGGCGATGTGCTGGATCGCCTCCTCCGGCGTGCCGGCGGCGTTGATGCCCTCGTCGGCGACGACCAGCACCATGTCGGCCTCGTAGACCGGCTTGATGCCGAAGTTCGGCGAAAGCTGGGACCCCGCGCCGAGGATCATGTCCTGCAGGAGCACGCCGAGCACCGGCGCCGTCGCCCCGAAGCGCTCCTGCACCGCCTTGTTGGTGAGGCCGGCCTTGTAGCCGACGATGGGGCCGAGGGTCTTCTCGAGGTCGGCGACGAGCTTGTTGCGGGCGCAGGCCGCATCGGCGGCGTCGAGACCGGTGCCGAACGCCTCGACCGGCTCTTTGGCGAGGTAGGCCTTCGCGAAGGTCGCGACGGTCGCGTCGTCGGGACAGGCGGCCACGGCAGCGCCCGGCAGCGACAGCGCGAGCGCGGCGGCGACGGCGAGCGGGGCGAGCGTCAGGCGGAGCGTCGACGGGCGGAACGGCATTTCAGATCCCCACGAACTCAAGGCGGCGCGTCCGCCGTGCCCGGACAATAGCGAGCCGGCCGCAACGTGCCCAGCCACCGGCGTGGGCAGCGTTGTACCTCGCCACCGCGGGATTTCTCGGCGCGAACCCGGCCCGGCGTCGGACAGCGAGGCCCGCCGGAGAACGACGGTTCAGGAGGCGAGGTCGTCGTCGTCGAGATTGGTGATGACGCGCCGGTTCTGCGACTTGCACTCGATCTCCGGGCAGTCACGCACGAGGCGGTCGCGGCCGTAGCCCTTGGCGCGCAGGCGATCCGCGGCGACGCCGCGCGACACGAGGAACGCCTTCACCGCCTCGGCGCGGCGCACCGACAGCGCCAACTGCGCCTCGGGCGTGCCGCTGTCATCGGCGAAGCCCTGCACGCGGGCCCGCCAGGACGGGTACTGGTTGAGCCAGACGGCCTGCTTGTCGAGGGTGACGATGGCGGTCTGGTCGATCTCGTCGGAGCCGGCCTTGAAGAAGACCCGGCGGCCGACGTTGACCATGAAGTCCTCCTCGCTGCCCGGCGCCATCGCGAGGCCGGCCATCGCCGGGGCGTCGGTCGCGACCGGCGTGAGGTTGGTGCTGCCGGCGTCGAACGAGCCGCCGGAGCAGCCAGCGACGATGAGCGCGAAGCCCAGCGCCAGGGCGCCACCGAGGTGCCTCGCGGACGCGAGGAAAGTGTTGGTCGACACGCGGCAGCCCCTCCATTGGAGCCGTCGCATGGCGACGGCCCTCAGTCCCTTATGCTCCCCACGGCATCCGAGCCGGATGGCGCGCCTCAGGTCGCCTTCTCGGCGATGTGCGGCAGCACCAGCACCTTGGTGCCGATCGGCACGCGCTGGTAGAGGTCGATGACGTCCTCGTTGAACATGCGGATGCAGCCGGAGGAGACGTCCGAACCGATGCTCCACGGCTCAGTCGTGCCGTGCACGCGGTAACCGAGGTCGGCGCCGTTGCGGTAGAGATAGAGGGCGCGGGGGCCGAGCGGATTGTCGGCGCCGCCTTCCATGAAGCGCGGCAGGTCGGGCCGGCGCTGCAGCATCTCGGGCGGAGGCGTCCAGGTCGGCCAGATCGCCTTGCGGTCGACCTGCGCCGTGCCGTACCACTTGAAGCCTTCCTTGCCGACGCCGACGCCGTAGCGCAGCGCGGTGTTGTTCTCGAAGATCACGTAGAGGAAGTGGTGCCGCGTATCGATGACGACAGTGCCCTGCGGCTCGGTGCTGTAGTACTGCACGATCTGCCGCTTCCACTGCGGCTTGATCACCTGGAACTTCGTCGCCCGGAAGACGACGCCGTTGTCCTCGGTGGTGCCGTTGAACCACTTCGAGGCGTTGCTCTGGGCGAAGGCCGGCGCCAGTCCGGTGGCAAACGCCGCCGTCAGCGCGAGGCCGCCGGCGACGAGCTCGCGCCGCGTCAGTCCGCGGCCTGCCGCCGCCTCATCCATCGACCCGTCGGGTGCCTTGTCGCGCTCGAAAGCCATGAACGGTCGTCCTCCTCCGTCGGCCACCCGCCCCGTCCCGGATGCGCCGGACGATCGATCCACCGGTTGTCCCGCGCCCCCGCGGAAGTGCCGACGCGAAGCGGTTCGGCCAAGCCGCAGAGATAGCGGCGAAAACGCGGCGCGGTCAACGCTGCGAGCGCCAGATTGCCACACCCGGCGCTTGTCGGCGAGACGCGGATGCGTTACGAACGCGTCATGTCGACGAACCTGCACAACGGCGCGTGGTGGTGGCCTGCCTTCTGAGGCGGCCCGCGCGCGATGTTTTTCAGGACGCGATGATGAGGGGCCGCCGGGGTGACCGGGCGGCCTTTTTCGTGTCGACACCGTTCTCCCCGCCGTCTCAAGTCTGGTAGACGGACGCTCGCGAAGGGCGCCGCCCGGCACGAGCGTGCCGGCACGAAAGGGTCGATCGATGTCCCACACCGGGGAAGTCACCTACGTCACCGACGGCGGCGTCGCGGTGACGCGCAGCCACCGCGAGGTTCCCTACGCCGGCGCCATCGCGCCCTGGGCCGACCGGCTCGATGCCGAGCGCGGCGCGGTGTTCTCCTCGAGCTACGAGTTCCCCGGCCGCTACACCCGCTGGGACTTCGCGCTGGTCAACCCGCCGGTTTCGGTGGAGACGCGCGGTCGACAGGTAACGGTGACGGCGCTGAACGACCGCGGCCGGGTCGTCCTGCCGGCGATCGAGACGGTGCTGCGGGCCTCGCCGGACGTGGCGTCGGTCTCCGGCGATGCCGGCCTGCTCGCGGTGACGGTGAAGGAGCCGGCCGGTCCCTTCACGGAGGAAGAGCGCTCGCGGCAGCCGTCCGTGTTCTCGGTGGTCCGCGCGATCGTGGCGCTGTTCCGCTCCGACGAGGACCCGCACCTCGGGCTTGCCGGCGCCTTCGGCTACGACCTCGCCTACCAGTTCGAGCCGATGCCCCTGAAGCTCGAGCGGCCGGACGACCAGCGCGACCTCGTGCTGTTCCTGATGGACGAGTTCCTCGTCGTCGACCACTACGGCCGCAAGGCCTCGGTACACTCCTACGACTTCACCATCGGCAGCGCCTCGACGAAGGGACTGCCGCGCGACGGCGAGAAGGTGCCGTTCGAGGCGGCCGATCGCGTGGTCGGGCGCGGCGACCATCAGCCGGGCGAGTATGCGAAGACGGTCGAGAAGGCGATCGACTATTTCCGCCGCGGTGACCTGTTCGAGGTGGTTCCGGGGCAGATCTTTACCGAGCGCTGCCCGGCGCCGCCCTCGGCGGTGAGCCGGCGGCTGGCGGCGATCAACCCGGCGCCCTACGGCTTCTTCATGAACCTCGGCCGCGGCGAGTGGCTGGTCGGCGCCTCGCCGGAGATGTTCGTCCGCGTCACCGGCGGCAAGCGCGTCGAGACCTGCCCGATCTCCGGCACCATTGCCCGCGGCCGCGACGCCATCGAGGACGAGGCGCAGATCCGCAAGCTGCTCAATTCCAAGAAGGACGAGGCGGAGCTGACGATGTGCTCCGACGTCGACCGCAACGACAAGGCGCGCGTCTGCGTGCCCGGTTCGGTGCGGGTGCTCGGCCGCCGGCAGATCGAGATGTACTCGCGCCTCATCCACACCGTCGACCACATCGAGGGGATGCTGCGCGAGGGCATGGACGCCCTCGACGCCTTCCTGTCGCACGCCTGGGCGGTGACGGTGACGGGAGCGCCGAAGCGCTGGGCGATGCGCTTCATCGAGGAGCACGAGCGCACCCCGCGCGCCTGGTATGGCGGCGCCATCGGCATGGTGCTGTTCAACGGCGACCTCAACACCGGCCTGACGCTGCGCACGGTGCGCATCAAGGACGGCGTCGCCGAGGTGCGGGCCGGCGCCACCGTGCTGTTCGATTCCGATCCGATGGAGGAGGAGCGCGAGACGGAGCTGAAGGCATCGGCCATGCGCGCGGCGATCCGCGAGGCGGCGAGCCCGCCGGCGGCGGCCGCGACGGCCGCGGCGGCGCGATCCGGCGAACCGGTCCGCGTGCTCCTCGTCGATCACGAGGATTCGTTCGTGCACATGCTCGCCGACTATCTCCGCCAGACCGGCGCGGTGGTGACGACGCTGCGCACGCCGCTCGCCGAGGCGGCCTTCGATGCCGTGCGGCCGGACCTCGTGGTGCTGTCGCCCGGCCCCGGACGGCCGACCGACTTCGACTGCGCCACGACGATCGCCCGGGCGCGGGCGCGCGGCATCCCGATCTTCGGCGTCTGCCTCGGGCTGCAGGCGATCGTCGAGGCGTTCGGCGGGCGGCTCGGCCAGCTCGAGCTGCCGATGCACGGCAAACCGTCCGAAGTGACGGTGAAGGAGCCGGGGCGGCTGTTCGCCGGCATGCCGGACCACTTCGCCGTCGGCCGCTACCACTCGCTCTATGCCGATCTCGCGGTGCTGCCGAAGGACCTCGTCGTCACCGCCGAGACCGCCGACGGCGTGGCGATGGCGATCGAGCATGTCAGCGAGCCGATCGCGGCGGTGCAGTTCCACCCCGAATCGATCATGACGCTGTCGGGCGAGACGGGCATGGCGATCATCCGCAACGCGATCGGCCGCCTCGTCGCCGACAAGACCGCCCGGCGCTCCGTACCGGGCTGAAAAGCTTAACAAATCCTTGATGCGACAGCCCGGCGGAGCGCCACCGTTTCGCCGTGCTGATCGTTCACGTCAGGTTCAGCGGACGAACGTCAATGTTCGTGCCAACAGGTTGGATGCGAGCGCAGAGGGCTGCGCGACCGCTCCGCCCGGGAGAACCGAGATGACGTCGAACGGTATGAGCGGTCGCTGGTCCGACCGGGTGGGCAAGAGCCTCATCGGCAAGGGCATCCTGGCACTGACCTGCGCCGCGGTGGCGGTGACGGCGCTGCCGGCCCTGAACGCCGGCGGTGGCGTGTCGCTGGTGCCGGAGGCGAGCGCCCAGGAAGCCAGGGATATCGATTCCTTCTATGAGGACCTCGCTCCCCATGGCGACTGGGTCGAGCACCCCGACAATGGCTACGTCTTCATTCCGGCCGGGGTTTCCCCCGAGTGGCGGCCCTATACCGTCGGGCAATGGATCTGGACCGAGGACTACGGCTGGTACTGGGAGTCCGAGGAGCCGTTCGGCTGGGCGACCTTCCACTATGGCCGCTGGGGCTATGACGACGACTATGGCTGGTACTGGGTGCCGGGCGACGAGTGGGCGCCGGCGTGGGTGAACTGGCGCGACAGCGAGGATGACAGCGTCACCGGCTGGGCGCCGATCGCGCCGCCGCGGCAGGGCTACGCCGTCGGCTATGTCGGCATCCCGGAGCCGGCGATCGAGCAGTCGTGGGTGTTCGTGCCGACGGCCCGCATGGTGTCGCCGCGCGTCTACCAGTACGCCTATCCGGTCCGCGAGACGGTGGTCTACGTCAACCGCACGCCGCGCCGCTGGTACCTGCCGCGCGACCGCTTCTACGTGAACCGGCCGTTCGCCCGCGAGCGGGTGGTGAAGTATGTGGGCGTCGGCAACGTGCCCGTCCGCAAGGTGACGATCGTCACGCGCCGGCCGGCCTGGGGCGTGCGCAACAACGATGCGATCTTCGTCTACCGGCCGCGCTACGACAATCGCGTCGTCATTCGCAACCCGCCGCGTGTGGTGAAGAAGGTCGAGGTCGTCAAGAAGGTGAAGGTCGAGAAGACGGTCATCAAGAAGGACGTCAACGTCAAGAAGGAGACGGACGTCAAGAAGGTGAACGTCCGCGAGGAGACCAAGAAGCAGGAGAACCGGGACGCTCGCAAGGAGGAGGCCCGGAAGGAAGAGCAGAAGCAGCAGCGCCGCGAGGACCAGGCGAAGCAGGAGCGCCAGGAGCAGAAGGCGCGCCAGGAACAGAAGCAGCGCCAGGAAGCCAAGCAGGAACAGAAGGCGCGGCAGGACGCCAAGCAGGAGCAGAAGCAGCGGCAGGACGCCAAGCAGGAGCAGAAGCAGCGGCAGGACGCCAAGCAGGAGCAGAAGGCGCAGAAGCAGGAGAAGCAGCAGCGCCAGGAAGCCAAGGCTGAGAAGCAGCAGCGGCAGGAGCAGAAGGCCCAGAAGCAGGAAAAGCAGCAGCAGAAGGCCGAGAAGCAGAAGAACAAGTGCGAGA
>CAZDCR010000120.1:0-7561 GCA_964503995.1 uncultured Segnochrobactrum sp. | reverse complement strand
GACGGGGCTCGAACCCGCGACCTCCGGCGTGACAGGCCGGCGCTCTAACCAACTGAGCTACACCCCCTCGGTCGACGCGCGTGTCGGCGCCGAGGCGAGGCGGGAGGTACGATCTGCGCCGGGCAAAGTCAAGCGCGGCGATGCTGCTTCGGTGCCGACGGCGGCGCGTCGGCACGACGGGCGGCGACGTCACCGCCGCCGGCACCCGGCCGCAACCGCGTCGCCCGGCGCTGCGGAAGGAGAATGACCGTGGCGCCGACCCCGGCGTAGACCTCACCCGCGACGAGGCCGCGGCAGCGCGCCGCACGCGATCACGGATCGATGCCGCGATCGTGTACGGCCTTCGACGACGGCATCCGGGCGGCCGCGCGGCGTCGTTCGCCTGGTGGCATTCAGCGAACGCCGAGGCCCGCCGAGCACTCGCCCGATGGGATCAGCCTGCCTGACGGCGAGTATTTCCAGGGCTCGTGGGGTGCGGAAGCCGTCAATCGGCACACTAAACCTGCAGCGCGTGTGCACTTCCTATCTGGAATAATTTCAAGGTGGACGCCACCGTCGATGGAATGCGCCGGCTTTCCGTCGCCGGTGCGGGCAGTACGTCCCCCGTCGGGCGATGACGGCGCGGAAGACTGTCGACCAACACGATCGAATCGCCACCATTCAGCAGATCAGGAATCACCCTCGGTTGCAGGCTGATCGTATTGATCAAGCAGAGATTTAACACCCCACCCTGCGGTTGTAGCGGCGTACCGCAAACCATGCATTGATCCCCGCAAGGATGAAGAAGAGACCGGGGGAATACCGAGAGCTCCGCTGCACGAAGACAGCGTGAGCCCGCACGCCATCGTCAACGGCCGAAGAAGACCTCTGCTGATGCGCCGACCGTTTCCACATGGAGCCGGTCAGAGGGCGTTCGCAACGATTCAACAGGAGGCATTGATGTCACGTTCCCGTTCGCGCCTTTCCCTGGCGCTCGCAGCCGTCCTCACCGCCGGCACGGCGCTGGCTGGCACCGCCCTGGCAGGCAGCGCGCCCGGCACCGCACCGGTGACCAAGGGCTCGTCCGCGGCTGCGCGGTCGGCACCGGACCCGATCACCGCCGCCTCCGGTCTCGAGGTCTTCTACCGGGCGTTCGGAAAATTCCGCCTGTCCGTCGATGCCGCCGGCAGCAACAACGCAAGCCACGTCGTCAGCGTCAAGAAGCCGGCCAAGGACGCCGTGGTCGAGAAGGCCTTCCTGATGGCCGCCTCGAACGGGACGGTCACCATCGGCAACGACAATGTCAGGCTAGACGGCAAGAAGGTGTCGTGGATCGACGGCGTCTACAACGATATATCCGGATCTCCCGACTTCTTCCACAGTGTGCTCGCCGACGTCACCAACATCGTCAAGCCGAAGGTGGATGCCGCGGGCGCCGGCACCATCGACTTCGCGCTGTCCGAGCCGGTCAACAACTTCGCCATCGACGGCGAGGTTCTGGCGGTCGTCTTCCGCACGCCGAGCGACGCGGAGAAGCGCACCGTCGTGCTGATGTTCGGCGGCCAGCAGCTCGCCGGCGATCGCTTCGAGCTGACGCTCGCCGAGCCGATCGACCCGAAGGTGCGCGGCTCTTTCGCCAACATGGGCCTCGGCATCTCCTACAGCGCCCAGCCGACCAACCAGTTCAGCATCATCGACGTCAACGGCCAGCGGCTGTCGACGTCGGCCGGCGGCCAGGATGATGGCTCCTTCGCCAACGGCGCGCTCATCACGGGAGGCGGCCTCGGCGATCTGAAGGCGAACCCCGTCGACCCGAACGCGCAGCCGACGGACACCCGCACCGACGACGAGATGTACGACCTCCTGAAGTTTCTCGATGCCAAGACGGCAAAGATCCTCGTCGACACCTCCAACCCGTCGAACGACGACAACATCTTCTTCGCCTGGTTCGAGATGTCGGGGAAGGGCGACGTCAACAAGGACACCGACGGCGACGGCCTGCTCGATTCGTGGGAGATCAGCGGCTACGACCACGACGGCGACGGCACCGTCGACGTGCCGATCCACAAGCGCGGCGCCAATCCCAACCGCAAGGACATCTTCATCGCCTATGCGTGGATGAACGCCTCGGAGACGGAGGCCGTCTCGCACGAGCCGAGCAAGGCCGTGCTGAAGGCGGTCACCAAGGCGTTCAAGGACGCACCGGTCGCCAACCCCGACGGCAGCACCGGCATCACCCTCCACTTCAGGAACCTCGGCGGCGTGCCGCACGACGCCGACCTCAACCCGGTGTGGACCGAGTTCGACGCGATCATGAACCCGCTCGTCTCGGAAGCGGAGCGGCGCATCTATCACCGCATGATCGCGGGCCACGGCTACAGCGGCGGCGGCTCGAGCGGCCTGTCGCGCGGCATCCCGGCGAGCGACTTCATCGAGACGCTCGGGCTGTTCCCGTCGAACCCCGGCACCGTCGTCCAGCGCGCCGGCACCATCATGCACGAGCTCGGCCACAATCTCGGCCTGCGCCACGGCGGTATCGACCACGAGAACTACAAGCCGAACCACCTCTCCATCATGAGCTACCACCACCAGCTCGACTGGATCCTGCACAAGGACGGCGCCAAGCTCGACTATGAGCGCTTCGACCTGCACGATCTCAACGAAGCGGCGCTGAACGAGAAGGTCGGCCTCACCCGCCAGGGCGGCGACGCGCCGCTCCGGCCCTATGGCGCGCGCTGGTTCTCCGCCGGCGTGTCGAAGTCGAAGCCGCAGGGTGCCAACGCCAAGATCGACTGGAACAACAACATCATCAATACCGACAACCCGGTGGCGGTCGATCTCAACAACAGTGGTGCCCTGAACATCCTGCGCGCCCGTTTCCCCGAGTGGGACAACATCATCTACGACGGCGGCGAGATCGGCGCCGGCGAGGAGCCGCTGCAGAGCCTGATGACGAGCCCCGACGACCTGAAAGAGCTCAGTTGGGACGACTATGTGGCGTTGAAGCCGAAGTCGAAGAACTGAGCCACGGACCACCGAACGCGGCCGCGGAGGCACCGTCCTCCGCGGCCGTCGTCTTTTCGCCGCCGCGGCCGGCGAGGGTCCGGCAGAGGAGGAAGAGACGGTGGGCGTCACGACGGAGCGATCGAGACGCATCCGGACACTGCCTGTGTCCGCCGGTGCCGTGTCGGCGGCGTTGCTCGCGGTCTGCATCGCGCTGGCACCGGCGCCCGCGACAGCCCAAGCCGATGGTGGCATCTCGGTCGACGAGTATCACCGCGTCTTCCCGCCCGCGCCGGTCGCGGTGCGGGCAGCCATCGAGGCGGCAGCGGTCGTCGTGACGTGGTCGCCGCCGCCGCTGGTGGCGAGAAGCGGCCAGCCAGCCTATGACCCGGCGGTCGCCGCTTATCGCGTCTACGCGGTCGACGAGGCGGGCGGCCGAACGCTGCTCGGCGAGGTCGCCGCGACGACCACACGCTTCCTGGATGACACGCCCGGCGCTGCCGGGCGCACCTATGCCGTCACTGCCGTGCAGCGCTCCGGCCAGGAGAGTGGCTTGTCGGCCGCAGCGAAGGCGTCTCCGCCCTGAGAATGCGGGCGGAGACGCTCTCGCGCGAGGCGGCCCGAAGACGCGGCCGCCCCTCAGTTCGGCGGCAGGGTGCCGCCGCAGGTGATGACCAGATGGTAGCCGGAATCGACCGGTGCCCCTGCCTGATTGAAGGTCGTGAGGAAAACGCCGTTCAGATCACCCAACAGGCCGACGACGGTCGCCGTCCCGTCCGGCGGAACGCCGCTATTTCCGGCATAACCGACGTTGGCCGTGAAGGCGCAATTTGAAACGTCCCGGTCGAACACCACGGCGGTCTGGCCGTCGCCGTCCTTGGTGACACTCACGACACCGGCGCCGCGGGCGAGCGACAGGTCCGGGTTGACCACCGCCCACAGCGGAGTGTTCGTCTGCACCACGAAGTAGGCGAGATCACTGAGAGGGCCTTTCTTCGAACCGTCGACACCGCGGACCCGCCAGCTCGCAGCCGCCGGATCGACCGGGTCGCCAAAAGCCACCTTGCAGACCTTGTTCTTCTTCTGGCTGCACTTTGCCTTGGCGGCGGTGAAGGTCTTCTGTTGCAGGACGGCGCCGTTCTTGTCGAGGATTTCGACATCGTACTTGTCGGCGTTCTTCGAGACGAGCCAGGCGAAATCAGCCATCGGCGGGACCGACGAACCCGAGGGATAGACGGCTTCAGTCTTGCCGGCGTCGGCACTCGCCGGCGAGATCATCAGCGCCAGTCCGACGCATGCAGAAATCCCAAGAGCAAAATCGGGCTTGCGCATAATGTCCTCCACGAGGCGCGCCATCTCATGTCTTCCGATTGCTTCGCGCCCGGCGGGACGATACGGCGCGGCGGCGCTGGTCTCTCATCATTTTTCCGGCATCGAAAGAAGAGCCGGCGTCTTCGCTCGGCCGCCGCCGGAGCCCTTTCGCCTTGGCGTCGCGAGGAAGGGTGGCGTGCTTGCGCCGGCCGCATTGTCCGACGCCCGCGGGTGCGGGCGGCCTGGTGCGATCAGTCGAGGGCCAGGCGCGCGACGACGCGGGCGTGCGGGACGGTGCGGTCGATCTCGATGCCGCCGCCCGGCTTGCAGAGCGCCTTCACCAGCCGCATGCCGAGCCCACGGCCCTTCGCCGGATCGAAGTCGGCCGGAAAGCCCTTCCCGTCGTCGGCGACCGCCACCTCGATGGCTTTGTCGAGCGCACGGATCGTCACCCGTACCGGCCCGCGGCCATACTTCAGCGAGTTGGTGATGAGTTCCATGGTGATCAGCCCGAGCGGGGTGATGACGGTCACCGGCAGCGCGATCGGCGGAGTGTCGATCTCGATCGGGCGGGCGGTGTCGTCGCCCGGCAGCATCAGCCGCACATCCTCCATCAGCCCGTGGAAGTAGCCCGCCACGTCGGTCGTCTCGACCGAGTTTCCGGCGTGCAGGCGATGGTGGACGGCGCCGATCGCGGAGACACGCGAGGCCGCCTCCTCGAGCTGGACGCGGACCTCCGGCGAGGTCTGGTTGCGCGCCTGCAACTGCAGAAGGCTGCGCACCAGTTGCAGGCTGTTCTCGACGCGGTGGTGGACCTCCTTCATCAGGAGATCCTTCTCCTGCAGCAGGCGGTCGCGGGCGTCCTGGCGAGCCTGCATCTCGAGCGCGGCGGCGAGCGTGTTGGCGAGGGATTGCAGGAAGGTCGAGTCGTGATCGCCGAAATCGTGGCGATCGGTGCTGTCGCCCTCGAGGACACCGAAGGGCGGGGCATCGCCACCGCGGATCACCACGTTGAGGGCGCTCTTGATGCCGTGGCGGGCGAGCAGCTCCGGCGTGCGGAAGCGCTCCTCGTCGGAGAGGTGGTTGGAGATCACCGGCTTCTCGGTGCGGAAGGCATAGCCGGCGGGGCTCGCGAGATCGGCGCCAATGCGGGCGTGGCCGACGACGCCGGGCTGCCAGCCGACACCGGCACAGACGAGGAAGTCGCGCTCGCCGGGCTGGTGCTGCAGCACCTTGGCGAAGCGGGTCTGCAGGCCGTCGGCAGCGACGCGGCTCGCCTCCTGCAGGATGTCGTGCAGGCTGTTCGCCTCGCGCATGGCGAACAGTCCGAACTCTGCGACGAGCTTTTGCTGGCTGAGGCGCATCGCAAACTCTGCGACCGAGGGTTCAGACCCGGCGACGGACATGGACGAACTCGTCTTCGAGGGGTTATCGGAAGAAGGTTGCACCATGGCCTTCGCGCGCACCCTGTCCGTAACCGGTGTGTTGATTTCGTGGCGGGCGGCGCTTTCGGCCCCGTTTACTGCCGCTCAATGGAAATTGCGCCCCTTCGGCATCACCGCCGCCGCCTCGTCGCGGAAAGGCCGGCGCGGCGGGCCGCGGCGCTCGTCCTGCGGGCGCTTCACCTCGTCCGACTGCATGACCGCGTCCACACCGGCCCCGGCGATGCCGTCGATCAGGTCGTTGAGGTCTTCCAGCCGGTCGGCGACGAGGTGGACGACGCCCCGCTCGTTCTGCAGCTTGCCGGTCACCGCGACGAGCCGGGCCCCGAGCGCCTCGGCCCGGAAGCGCTCGAAGACGCGCGGCCAGACGATGACGTTCGCCCACGCCGTCTCGTCCTCGATCGTCATGAAGACGACACCCGACGCCGTGCCCGGCCGCTGGCGGACGAGCACGAGGCCGGCGATCGTCAGCCGCCGCCCCGGTGCCGTCTCGGGCAGCCGGGCGTTCTTCGTCACGCCGCGCGAATCGAGCGTCCGCCGCACGAAGGCGACCGGATGGTGCTTCAGCGACAGCTTGAGGTGGCGGTAGTCCTCGACGACGTGGGTGCCGAGCGGCATCGCCGGCAGCGCCACCTCGGCCTCGCGCGCCTCCATCTTCACCGCCCGGAACAGGGGCAGGTCGTCCTTGTCGCCGGCCCGTCCGAGGCCGCGCACCGCCCACAGGGCGGCGCGGCGGTCGAGGCCGAGCGAGCGGAAGGCGTCGGCGTCGGCGAGGCGCTCCAGCACGGAGGGTGCCAGCCCCGTCCGCAGCCACAGGTCGCGGACGGAGTCGAAGCCCGGCCCACGCGCCGCAACCAGCGCCCTGCCCTGTGCCTCGCCGAGCCCCTCGACCTGGCGCAGGCCGAGCCGGACGGCGTGCACCGCCTCGATGTCGCCGGCCATGTCGGCGTGGCGGCGGTGCAGGCGCGGCGCCGCCGGTGCGCCGGGCTCCAGCGTGTGGTCCCAGTCGGAATGGAGGATGTCGACAGGGCGGATCTCGACGCCGTGTTCCTGGGCGTCGCGGACGAGTTGCGCCGGGGCGTAGAAGCCCATCGGCCAGGCGTTCATCAGCCCGGCAGCGAACACGTCCGGATAGCGGCACTTCACCCAGGCGGAGGCATAGACGAGGAGGGCGAAGCTTTCGGCGTGCGAGCGCGGGAAGCCGTAGGAGCCGAAGCCCTCGATCTGCTTCCACAGGTCCTCGATGAACTGCTCCGGATAGCCCTTCGCCCGCATGCCGGCGAACAGTTTCTCCTGGAAGGTGTGGATCGTGCCGACGTGGCGGAAGGTCGCCATCGCCCGGCGCAGCCCGTCGGCGTCGGCGGCGGAAAAGTTCGCGGCGACCATGGCGATCTGCATCGCCTGCTCCTGGAACAGCGGCACGCCGAGGGTCGATTTCAGCACCGGCTCGAGCTCCGGCAGGGGATAGACCACCTTCTCCCGGCCTTCGCGGCGCTTGAGGTAAGGGTGCACCATGCCGCCCTGGATCGGGCCGGGGCGGACGATCGCCACCTCGACGACGAGGTCCTCGAAGCGCTCCGGCTTGAGGCGCGGCAGCATCGACTGCTGCGCCCGGCTCTCGACCTGGAAGACGCCGACGGAATCGGCGCGCTGCAGCATCCGGTAGACCGCCGGGTCCTCCGGCGGGACGTCGCAGATGCGCGTTACCGGCAGGCCATAGCGCTCGCGCAGCAGCGCGAAGCACTTCCTGAGCGCCGTCAGCATGCCGAGCGCCAGGATGTCGATCTTGAGGAGGCCCCGCAGGTGTGAGGAGCGCGCTGACGATC
>CAZDCR010000119.1:0-7569 GCA_964503995.1 uncultured Segnochrobactrum sp. | reverse complement strand
TACAAGTCGCTGCGCGGCGCCCGCGGCGGCATGGTGCTGTGGAACGACGAGAGCCTGTCGGACCGCATCAACTACGGCATCTTCCCGGGCGTGCAGGGCTCGGTGATGATGCACGCGGTCGCCGGCAAGGCGGCCTGCCTCGGCGAGGCGCTCCGGCCGGAGTTCGTCGCCTACAACCGCGCCGTCCTCGAAAACGCGAAAGCCCTCGCGGCCTCTCTCCAGAATGCCGGCTTCCGCCTCGTCTCCGGCGGCACCGACACCGGCCTGATGCTCGCCGACACCGCCGTTCGCGGCGTCACCGGCGACGTCGCGGCGAAGGCGCTCGAGAAGGCGGGGCTGGCGGTCAACAAGAACCTGTTGCCCTTCGACACCCGCCCACCGGAGGCGCCGTCGGGGCTGCGGCTGTCGAGCAACGCCGGCACGGCACGCGGTTTCAACGCGGACGACTTCACCGCGATCGGCGGCTTCATCGCCCGCGTCCTCGCCGACCCGGCCGACGCCGCGGCGATCGCCGCGGTCCGCGCCGACGTGCAGGCGCTCTGCCGGGCGCATCCGATCTACTGACGCGGCTCCGGTCGCCTGGGCCGCCGGCGAATACTCCGTTTCCGGTGCCAAATTCCGCCGGCCACACCCAAAACGGTATCGGTTCCGATCGCTTTCCCTGCCGTGGCCGGACACTGTCCTGTTCAGTGAACAGCCAGGAATGGCCGGGCGCCCGTCGGCTCGTCGGCGGATGGGCGTCGGTCATGGCTCCAAAGCGGGGGACGATCGTGATCGGACGCATTTCGACTGCGGCAGGCGCGCGCCTGCGGCTCGGCCTGGCGCTCGGCCTTTTCCTGTCCTTCGGCGTCGCGCCGGCGGCGATGGCGGAGGCGGCCGGCAAGGTGGTCTACACGGCGGTGGTCGACGCCGGCTCGAGCGGTACGCGGCTGCGCCTCTACAAGGTGAAGCCCGGCCCCTATCCGGCCGTGAAGGAGATCGCCTCCTTCGAGAACGACGACGCCGAGGACGGCATCGACGACTTCATCAACGGCGTCGGTGGGCAATGCCGCTGCCTCGGCCCCAACGAGGTCGGCGAGACGGTGTTCAAGCCGCTGCTCGCCTCGGCCAAGGCCGAACTCGCCAAGCATGCCGTGAAGCCCGCCGACGTGACGGTCGACGTGCTGGCAACTGCCGGCATGCGCCGGGTCCAGAAGCCGATCGGCACCCACACGGCCAAGGAAGTCGCCGCCTTCTACGCCGGCATCCGCACCTACATCGCCGGCCGCGGCTTCGTCGCCGGAGCGGCGCGCACCACCGACGGCAGCGCCGAGGAGGGCGTCTGGACCTGGGTCGACCTCAACGACAACTATCGCCAGTCGTTCACGACGAAGACGACGCCGGTCGGCATCGTCGAGGTCGGTGGCTCGTCGATGCAGGTGAGCTATCCGACGACGAAGCCGGTGGACGCGGCGAAGAACGTCTATGCCATCACCCTCAACGGCAAGACCTTCAACGTCTTCAGCCGCACCTTCCTCGGCCTCGGCCAGGATGACACCCGCCGCGAGATGCGGGTCGCCAACCCGCCGGCGAACGGCGGCGCCTCGTGCTTCCCGACGGGCCTGACGCCCGAACAAGACGTCGGCGACTTTGTCGACGGCGAACTCGTCAAGATCACGACGACCGCCAAGTTCAACCTGGCCGCCTGCGGCAACACCTTCGCCGGTATCCTCGACACGATCTTCGCCCGCGACGGCAACCCGCGAGTGGGACGCTCGACCGGCGTGTTCTACGGTGTCTCGGCCGTGCGCTTCACGATGGAAGGCATCGGCGTGCCGCCGGATTCGCCGTCGCCGAAGGCGCTCAACACGGCGATCCGGGAGAAGTGCGCCCCGCCCGGCGCGGTCGCGAACTTCGACCTCGCCAACCGCTACGACGTGCAGCTCTGCGCGAGCGCCACCTACCAGAAGGCGCTGCTCTACGGACCCTCCGGCCTGTTCCACAAGGACCCCCGCCGGTTCGTCAAGGCGGCGGCGAACGAGATCGTCGAGAACGGCAAGAAGCGCACGATGGTGAGCTGGACGCGCGGCTATCTGCTGCTGAAGTTCAGCCGCTGAGGGCCGGCACCGCGGGCGGGGGTGCCGAGCGCCGCTCGTCGTGAGGAAGCAGCGGCGTCGCCGTCGAGGCGCCGCCGAAGCCGAGGGCGACGCGCATCCTTCCGGGCTGGGATCGCCGCTCCGGCAGATGGACGGCTGCACCAGCCTGCATTCGCGTCCGCATGAGACGCGCTCAATCGAGATCGGGGAATTCCGGGATGACTTCGACCTTCACGGCCCTCCGTAGGGCCCTCTTCGGGACGCTGGCCCTCGTCATCGCGGGCATCGCCGCCGGCACCGCGCCGGCCGGGGCCGCCCCCTACAAGCCGGCCGCCTGCACGCTGATCGACACCGACTTCGACATCGACGACATGATGGCGATCCCGCTCGTCCTCGGGAACCGCTACGTCGCCGCCATCGTCACCAGCGAGGGCTACACGATGCCCGAGGCCGGCGGTGCGGCGCTGTCGCGCCTGATCGCCGAGCCCGGCCAGCGGCACATCCCGCTGATCATCGGGGCGGCCATCCACCTGCCGCGCAAGGAGATCGTCGCCACCTGGGGCCAGTTCGTCCTCGACTACCGGTCGATGATGAACAAATCTTTCGCGCTGCTCTCGACGATGCTGCCGCCGTCGCCGCAGGGTCGCAACAAGTACGTAAGGCAGGTCGTCGACGCCGTCGCGGACTGCAAGTCGGTCGACGTCCTGATCATCGGCACCTTCACGTCCTTCATCGAGTATAGCCCGAAGATCCGCTCGAAGATCAAGAATGTCGTCATCATGGGCAAGCCGCTGCGCGGCGACACCAGCCAGAAGCCCGGCAACTTCTCCTTCAACTGCGAGTACGACATGAAGGCGTGCGAGACGGCCTTCGACAAGCAACTGCCGGGCCTCTCCTACTTCTACGTCGACGTGCCGCGGACGAAGCTCGACGACAAGCCGCTCGGTCGCCAGGACGTCGTCTACGGCCCCACCCTGCCGATGGTGGAGGGGCTTGCGAGCCGCGGCCTGCCGAATACGCTGAAGCAGGCGCTCGTCGGCACGGTGCGCGACGGCCCGCTCGGCGCCGCGGTAAAGGGCGCGGACTACTGGGCGATCGACTGCTGCTTTGTCGCCGGCGGCAAGTCGCTGCTTTGGGACCAGACGGCCGCCTTGTTCCTGCTGCATGCCGACCTCTTCAAGAAGGTCGGCGGCCCGGGCGGCCACTACGAGCCGAAGGTGACCCCCGAGGAACTGCGCAAGATGTGGACGAGGGACACCAACAAGGCGGTGACCTACGTCGATAAGCCCGGCAAGTCCTGAGACCCTGCAAGTCCAGAGACCCTGCAAGTCCTGAGACCCTGCAAGTCCTGAGACCTGCGGCGGCGGCCGGGTACGCCCGTGCCGCCGCTGCGTGCCTCAGCGGTCGAGAGCGGTCTCCGTGTCCACCACCGCGCCGTAGGCATCGGTGAGCGCCGCCATGATGGCGGCGTGCACCTGGCCCGCCGGGACGCTCGCGCCGCCGAACTCGAGCGCCATCGTCGCGCAGGCGTCGTGCACCGTCGTGGTGCCGTAGCCGAGGTCGTTGGCGGC
Source organism: uncultured Segnochrobactrum sp. (assembly GCA_964503995.1). Lineage (GTDB taxonomy): Bacteria > Pseudomonadota > Alphaproteobacteria > Rhizobiales > Segnochrobactraceae > CAMDHY01. Next base: position 3,923 of record CAZDCR010000119.1, on the reverse strand, counting down.
GCGCACGGTGGCGTCGATGCACATGTGGCTCATCGCGCCGACCACCGTCACGTCCTCGACGCCGTGGCCGTCGAGCAGGGCCTCGAGGTCGGTGGCGCGGAAGGAACTCGGGAAGTTCTTGGTGATCACCGGCTCGCCCGCCGCCGGCGCGACGACGGCGTTGATCTCCGCCCCGTGCGAGCCCGGCGTGAACACCGCTTCGCCCGGCATTTCGTGACGGATGTGGACGACGAGATCGCCCTGCGCCCGCGCCGCCGCGACGACGCGCGCCGCATTGTTGGCGGCGGCAGCCTCGATGCCTTCGAGCAGCAGCTTGCCGCCGGGGAAGTACTCGTTCTGCAGGTCGACGACGAGGAGGGCGCGGCGGGTCATGGAGAGGCCTTTCGAGGATTGCTCCGACGACTGCCTTATGGCCCGCCCTCGTGCGCCGGGCCAGAGCCCCCCTCCGGCGGCGTGATCACGGCGCCGGGATCGGGCAAGCGAGGGCATGCGGCCGGGCTCTGGGCGCGGCCTTGCGGCCCCGCCGCCGCCCGTAACCGCGCTGCGGCTACGCTTCGCCTTGCCACCGTGGCTGCGAGCGGGCATGACCCGCCGGCGCGCCGCCGTGTTGCGGCGCACCCTTGTCCGCCCAACGCCGCGAGTGCCCCGTTGTCGAAGCCCCCGATCCTCATTCTCAAGGACATCGCGCTGACCTTCGGCGGCACGCCGCTGATCGTCTCGGCCGAATTGTCCGCCTCGGCGGGGGACCGCATCTGCCTCGTCGGGCGCAACGGCTCGGGCAAGTCGACGCTGCTCAAGATCGCCGCCGGCCTGATCGAGATGGACGGGGGCAGCCGCTTCGTGCAGCCGGGCGCGACGCTGCGCTACCTGCCGCAGGAGCCGGACTTCTCGGGCTTCGACACCGTCGATGCCTATGTCGCGGCGGGCCTCGCGCCCGGCGACGACGCCCACCGCGCCCGCACGCTGCTCGACGATCTCGGTCTCGTCGGCGACGAGGACCCGAAGCGGCTCTCCGGCGGCGAGGCGCGCCGCGCCGCCATCGCCCGCACGCTCGCCCCCGACCCCGACATCCTGCTCATCGACGAGCCGACCAACCACCTCGACATCGCCGCCATCGAGTGGCTGGAGAAGACGCTCGGTCAGATGAAGGCCGCGATCGTCACGATCAGCCACGACCGTCGCTTCCTCTCCAATCTGTCGCGCGCCACCGTCTGGCTCGACCGTGGCCGCACCCGGCGCATCGAGCGCGGCTTCTCCGCCTTCGAGGCCTGGCGCGACGAGGCCTATGCCGAGGAGGAGACGCAGAAGCACAAGATCGACCGCAAGCTCGCCGCCGAGGCTGACTGGCTGCGCTACGGCGTCACCGCCCGGCGCAAGCGCAACGTCCGCCGCCTCGGCGACCTCTACGCGCTGCGCGAATCCCGCAAGGCGATGCGTGGCCCGACCGGCAAGGTCGAGGCGACGGCGTCCGAGGCCGCGTCGTCGGGGGCGATGGTGGTCGAGGCCGAGGGGTTGTGGAAGTCCTACGCGGGCCGCCCGATCGTCCGCGACCTGTCGATCCGCATCCGCCGCGGCGACCGGCTCGGCTTCGTCGGCCCGAACGGCGCCGGCAAGACGACGCTGATCAAGCTCCTGACCGGCCAGCTCGCCGCCGATGACGGCCGCATCAAGATCGGCACCAACCTCGAGATCGCCACCCTGGAACAGGGCCGCGACAGCCTCGACCCCGACAAGTCGCTGCAGGAGACGCTGACCGGCGGCCGCAGCGACAGCGTCATGGTCAACGGCGCGCCGCGCCACGTCGTCTCCTACATGACCGACTTCCTGTTCGCCCCCGAGCAGGCGCGCACGCCGGTCTCGGCGCTGTCCGGCGGCGAGCGCGGCCGGTTGACGCTCGCCCGCGCGCTGGCGCGGCCGTCGAACCTCCTAGTCCTCGACGAGCCGACCAACGACCTCGACCTCGAGACGCTGGACGTGCTCGAGGACATCCTCGGCGGCTATGCGGGGACGGTGTTCCTCGTCAGCCACGACCGCGACTTTCTCGACCGCGTCGTCGGCTCGGTGATCGCGCCGGAGGGCGACGGCCGCTGGACCGAGTACGCCGGCGGCTACTCCGACATGCTGGCGCAGCGCGGCGGTGACCTGACGCGGCGCAAGGTGGGGAAGGTGGGCCGGGGCGGGCGCGACCCCGGCAGTGATGCCGGTGACGGCGCCTTGGTCGCCGCGGCATCGGGTGCCGACACCGCGGCGTCCGCATCTTCCGTCGCTGCCGGAGGCGCCAAGCCGGCCAAGCGCCGCCTCACCTACAACGAGCAGCACGCCCTGAAGACGCTGCCCGCCACGATCGCCAAGCTCGACAAGGAGATCGCCCGGCACCGCAAGGTGCTGGAGGACGCCAACCTCTACGCCCGCGACCGCGCCACCTTCGACAAGACCACCGCCGCCCTCGCCGCCGCCGAGACGGCGCTGTCCGAGGCGGAAGACCAGTGGCTGGCGCTCGAGATGCTGAAGGAAGAGCTGGCGGGGTAGGGGGCTCGGTTGGCGGCCGCTCCGGACGGAACGCGTCCTCCCCCTGCCAGGGGGGAGGACAGCCGGCGAAGCCGGCAGGTGGGGGCCCGTCAATCACGGGCGCGACGTCAGCCGTCTCATTCTGGATTGGCGGGCCCCACCCTGAGCGCCTTCGGCGCTCTGTCCCTCCCCCTGGCAGGGGAGGGACGCGCCGCGTCCGCCGCTCGCCCCTCAAAACAGTCTGAAATTCCGGTAGTTGCTCACCCCGCACCCGGCAATCCCGATGAAAACGATCTCGCGCCCCGTGCCGTCGATGGTGCCGACCGGCACCGGCGGCGAGCCGTCGGCGCACTCGAAGACGATCTCCGCCGCCCCGCCGACATCGGCCGACAGCGCCCGGAAGCCGAAGCTCGCCGGCACCTCGATCGTGTGGCCGCCGCCGACCTTCACCACCCCACCCGGCGTCGGCTGCGAGACGACGAACACCATCGTCGGCCAGAACCACGTGTAGACGAAGAAGGCCACCACCACCGTCGCGAGCGTGATGAGGATCGCCCGCAAGGGCGGCCCCTCGGCCATCGGGTCGAAACGGTCTCTCGGGGCGAAGGGGTCCTGCAACGCGGCACTCCAGGCGATTGATCAGTAGGGAACGGCTTCGCGGCTTGCCGGGGGAGTCTCGCCCCAGTTCGGCGCCGTAGACGGGTCGCGTTTTGCTCAGGGCAGAGAGAGGCGGTGGCTCAGCGCCAAGTCACAGCCCGAGATATCGGCAGTGGTAAAATCGAATAGGTAATCGCCTCCTAAGTAACCTGTTCCCCGAATCTCGGATAGGGGGAGATCGGCACAGAGAAACCTGATGCCGTTGCGCTGTCCGCCACCCGCCGAAAGGATGACGCGGAGCGACGACCCATGTGGAATGATCGCCGAAGAACCGTCGGTGAGATAGGCAACTCCACCCGCTGTATCGCGCGAGATGATGAGCACGACGATGGGCTGGAGGGAAATAAGAATAACCAAAGCCAAGAGCGCCATCGCGAGCGCGATCAGCACGCGGCGGAGCCAGATCGTGGATCGTTGCCTTTGCCGCGAACCAGCCTGCGGCTGCGGCTGGGCCGGTCCGGTGTCCTCCATCGTCACCCCACCAGCGCGAACCGGTCGACGTCCACCACGCCCATGTCGGTGATCTTCAAATGCGGGATCACCGGCAGTGGCAAGAAGGCGAGGGCGAGGAAGGGCTCGGCGAGGGGGCAGCCCATGGCGCGCACCGCCGTCCGCAGCGCCTCGAGGCGTTCGCGCACCGTCTCGTAGTCTTCCAGCGACACCAGCCCCGCCATCGGCAGCGCCAACTCGCCGACGACCTTGCCGTCCACCACCGCGACGAAGCCGCCGTGGAGGTCGATGATGCGGTTCACCGCCAC
>CAZDCR010000118.1:0-7689 GCA_964503995.1 uncultured Segnochrobactrum sp. | reverse complement strand
CGCCGATCGCGCGGGCCGCGGCACTCGCGGGTCGCGCGTCGGGCGACAGCACCGTCGCCTATGGCCTCGCCTTCGCGCGGGCGGTGGAGGCGGCGGCCGGCGCCGAGCCGCCGCCACGGGCGGTGTGGCTCCGGGCCCTGATGGCCGAGTTGGAGCGCCTCGCCAACCACCTCGGCGACGTCGGGGCGATCTGCAACGACGCCGCCTTCGCACTGATGCACGCCCACACCGGCGCGCTGCGCGAGCGGGTGCTGCGGGCGAGTGCCACGGCGTTCGGTCACCGCCTGATGATGGACCGCGTCGTGCCGGGCGGCGTCGCCGCCGATCTCGGTGCCGACGGCACGGCTGCGATCCGCGCGGTGGTCGCGACCGTGCGGTCGGCGCTGCCGACCCTCGTCGCACTCTATGACGGCACGCCGTCGCTGCAGGACCGCACCGTTGGCACGGGGCGGGCGGCGGCGACGCTGGTCGCCCGCTTCGCCTGCGGCGGGCCGGTCGGCCGCGCCTCGGGCCGCGACTTCGATGCCCGCCGCGACCTCGCCTACCCGCCCTATGACCGCCTCGCCTTCACCGTGCCGGTGCTGAAGACGGCGGACGTCGACGGGCGGGTGCGGGTGCGGATCGCCGAGATCGAGGCGAGCCTGGCGCTGATCGAGCAAGTCCTCACTGGTCTGCTTGACGGACCAGTGCTGGCGCCGGTGGAAAGTGCGGCGGCCGGGGAGGGGATCGCGGTCGCCGAGGCCTTCCGCGGCGACGTGCTGGCCTGGGTGCGGCTCGGCGGCGATGGCACGGTGGCGCGCTGCCACCTGCGCGACGCCTCGTGGTTCCAGTGGCCAGTGCTGGAGGCGGCGATCGAGGGCAACATCGTCGCCGACTTCCCGCTCCTCAACAAATCCTTCAACTGCTCCTATGCGGGGCACGACCTGTGAGGGCGCCATGCGCCGCCTGCTCTTCGACGGGCTGACGAAGCCGCCGCTGACGGAGGCGGGGCCGGACGCGGCCGAGATCGCCGCGCTGGCAGCGACCCTCGACGCCGGCGCCCGCGCGGTGCTCGGGCGCAGCCTGTCGATCCGCCAGGTCGACGCCGGCTCCTGCAACGGCTGCGAGCTCGAGATCCACGCCCTCGGCAATGCCTTCCACGACCTCGAGCGCTTCGGGCTGCGCTTCGTCGCCTCCCCGCGCCACGCCGACGTGCTGCTCGTCACCGGGCCGGTGACGAAGAACATGGCCGAGGCGCTGAAGCGCACCTATGAGGCGACGCCCGGGCCGAAGTGGGTGGTGGCGGCGGGCGCCTGCGCCGCAGACGGCGGGCTGTTCGCCGGAAGCTATGCCTGTCTCGGTGGTGTCGGCGCGGTGCTGCCGGTCGACCTCGTCATCCCCGGCTGCCCGCCGACGCCCACCGCGCTGCTGACGGGCCTGATCGCACTGATGGCGCGACCGATCCATCGCTGAGCGAGCGGAACCTGCGGGGGCAAGGCACGTTCATCGGGTGCACCCCGTGCGCCGGAGGATTGCGCCATGCCCGAAGACCTCGTTGCGTCCATTCCGATGGACCTTCTGCGCCTCGTCGTCGCCGCCGTGGCGGGTATGCTGGTCGGTCTCAATCGGGAGGTTCGCGGCAAGGCGCTCGGGATGCGGACGCTCGGGCTCGTTTCGATGGGCTCGGCGCTCATCGCCATCGCGGCCATCGAGTTCGCCGACCTCGAGGACCACCCAGAGGCGCTGGCGCGCCTCGTCCAGGGGGTCGTCGTCGGGGTGATGACGGGGATCGGATTTCTCGGCGCCGGCGCCATCATCCGGGACCGCTCGGAAGGGGAGGTGCACGGCCTGACGACGGCGGCCACGACCTGGGTGGCCGCCGGCATCGGGGTCGCGAGCGGCTTCTCGGCCTGGCACCTCGTGGCGGCCGGCGTCGCAGTGACGTTGCTCATCCTGATGATGAGGCCGTTGGAGCGGGGGCTCGTGCGTCTCCTCGGCCGCGACCCGGACGAGGCCCGGGACACCCCCACCCCGGCAGGGCCGTCGGCGGAGACCGAGGCGGCGGTGAAGGGCGGGGCGGGGGACGCGGTGCCGGTGCGGCGCCTCGGCCGCTGAGGCGAGGGGGCCGGTGGCCGCCGGATCCGTTGATCGGCGGCCGCACGGCGTGGACGTCAGCGCTTCTCGTTGACGAGGGCCATCGCGCCCGGGCCGGTCAGCGCCACGGCGGCGCAGGCGGCGATCAGGAAGGCGATGTATTCCCAGCCGCCGCCGGCGTTCGAAAACAGCCAGCCCTTGTCGGCGTGGGCGAAGTACCAGGCGCCGGCGAGCACCGGGATTAGCAGCACCGCGACGACGCGGGCGTAGATGCCGAGGATGAGCAGCGCACCGCCGCCGACCTCGGCGAGGATCGTCAGGTAGGCGAGCGCCGAGGGCAGGCCGAGGCTCTCGAAGAAGCCGGCGGTGCCGGCGAATCCGAACACGAAGACCTTCAGGAGGCCGTGGGCGAGGAACATCGCGCCGAGCGCGAGGCGGATGAGGAGAGCGCCGTAGGGGGCGGTACGCGTGTCGATCATGGCGGGAATCCGAAAGGGCCGGGCGCGGGCCGGCGGGAAGAGGGGAAAGCCGGTGCGGTGCCGGGGAGGCGGCGCCGCGTCGCAGCAGATGCGCCTCGGCGTCAAAGTAGACAATTCGACTTGTCAGTGACTGTTTGTTCAATCAGGATGAACGAATGGATACGCTGACCCGCATGCAGGCCTTCGTTCGCGTCGCCGAGGCCGGCGGCTTTTCCGCCGCGGCGCGCCGTCAGGGCAAGTCGAAGGCGCTGTTGTCGAAATATGTGCGCGAGCTCGAGGACGAGCTCGGGGCGCGCCTGCTCAACCGCACGACGCGGCAGCTGTCGATGACCGAGGCGGGGCAGGTCTACCTGCGCGAGGCGGTCGACATCCTGCAGCGCATCGACGACCTGAAGTCGACCGTCCACGACACCCACCGCGAGCCGCGCGGCCTCCTGCGGATTGCCGCGCCGCGCACCCTTGGCGACGGCGAGATCGGCCAGGCCATCATGGAATTCCTGCAGAAGGAGCCGCTGATCACCGTCGATGTCCGCCTCGAGGATCGCTTCGTCGACCTCGTCGAGGAGGGCTTCGACGTGGCGGTGCGCGTCAGCGAGCTCACCGATTCGAGCCTGATCGCCCGCACGCTGGCGCCCTTCCGCATCCTCGTCTGCGTGCGGCCGGACGTGCTCGCCGCCACCGGGCGGCCGGTGACGCCGGCCGAGCTCGCCGAGATGCCCTGCATCGTCGACACCAACGCCAAGGTGCGCGCCAATTGGACCTTCAAGGTGGACGGCGAGCGGCGCTCGGTGACAGTGCGCGGCCGCGTCGAGGTGAACAGCCCGCGCGCCGTGCGCGCAGCGGCGCTGGCCGGGCTGGGGTTCGCCAAGGTGCCCTACATGACGGTGCGCGAGGACATCGCCGCCGGGCGTCTCGTGGCCGTGCTGGAGGAGTTCGAGGTCGGCGCCTCGGCGATCCACGTCGTCTACCCGCACCGCCGCCACCTGTCGGGCAAGGTGCGCGCCTTCGTCGACTTCCTCGTCGCCTGGTTCGACAAGGCCCAGCGCGCCGGGCGGACCTGCTGACGTCCGCTGCGGCCGCAGGCGGTTGACGGCGCGGCGCGGCTTGGCGATCAAGGAGCGCGCCACGCTTCCGCCATCGGCGGGGGACAGGGTTGCGGCGGTTCAGGGCCAGGGAGCGACGTGCGGCACTCTTCGCGATTCGCATCGGTGATGGCGCGGCGCTGCGGCGTCCTGCTGTTCCTCCTGCTGGCGCTCATCGCCGCGGCGGGTGGGGCGCAGGCGCATCCGCACGTCTTCGTCGTCGCGCGCGAGGAGATCGCCTTCGACGCCGAGGGCCGCGTTGCCTCGATCGGCCATGCCTGGCTCTTCGACGAGGGCTTCTCGGCGTTTGCGACGCAAGGCCTCGATGCGGATCGAAACGGCGAGTTCTCGCGGGAAGAGCTCGCCCCGCTCGCCCAGGTCAACGTCGAATCCCTCAAGGAATACGCCTACTTCACCTTCGCCGAGCTGGACGGCAAGCCGGTCGCGCTCGGCGACCCGACGAACTACTGGCTGCGCTACGAGGACGGCCGGCTGGTGCTGTTCTTCGACACGCCGCTGGTCGAACCGGTGAACCTCGCGGGCCGGACGTTCACCGTCGACGTCTACGACCCGCAGTACTATGTCGCGATCGACCTCGTGCCGCAGAACCCGTTCTCGCTCACCGGCGACGTGCCGGAGGGCTGCAAGGTCGAGGTGAAGACGCCGGAGGAGATGGATCCGCAGACCGCCGCGATGCTGGCGGTAATCCCGCCCGACGTGCGCGACATCCCGGCGAACCTGCGCTCGGTCACCGCCGCCCTCGCCAACACCGCGGTGGTGACATGCCCGGCCGCCGTCACCCCGGCGCCGGCGCCGGGCTCCGTCGGGCCGGCATTGCCCCGGCTCGGCGCGGCTGGTCCGTTCGGGGTCGGCGTCACCGAATCCGGCAGCGTGCCGCCGACCGGTGTGTTCGCCGTCATCGCCGAGTGGCAGCGCGCCTTCTACGAGCGCCTCACCGACGCGGTGAAGCGGTTGAAGGACGACAACCTCGCGGTGCTGACGCTGATCGCGCTCAGCTTCGGATACGGCGTCTTCCACGCCGCCGGCCCGGGACACGGCAAGGCGGTGATCGCCGCCTACCTCGTCGCCAACGAGGCGTCCGCGCGGCGCGCCCTGACGCTGTCGTTCCTGTCGGCGATGCTGCAGGCGGTGGTGGCGATCGCCATCGTCGGCATCGCCGCCGCCCTCCTCAACCTCACGAGCTTCGCCATCACCGCGACCGCGCGCGTCGCCGAGATCGGGTCGGCCGTGCTGGTGCTGGTGCTCGGAGCGGTGCTGGTGGCGCGCAAGGTGGCGTGGCCGCTGGCCAGCGCCATCTCGGCCCGGCTGCGTCGTCCGCAGCTGTCGCTGTCGGCGGCCGCAGTGAGCGGCCCGCCGCCGCGCTCGATGGCGTCATCAAGCTCGCGCTTCGTCTGCGACGAGCCGGACCCGAACCACGTGCACGGACCGAACTGCGGCCACGTCGTGCTGCCCGACCAGGTCTCGGCGACGGCGAGCCGCGCCACCACGGTGGCGGCCGTCGTGTCGGCGGGGGCGCGACCCTGCACGGGCGCGCTGGTGGCGCTGGTCTTCGCGCTGTCGCAGGGGATGTTCCTCGCCGGCGTGCTGGCGGTCATCGCCATGGCGATCGGCACGGCGCTGACGACCTCGGCGCTCGGCCTGCTGGCGCTTGGCGCCAAGGGCGTGGCGATGCGGCTGTCCGCCTTCGGGGGCGGGCGCAATGCCGGGACGGCGATCGCCGTGCTCGAAGGCGCGGCGTCCTTCGGCATCCTGTCGCTGGGCGTGCTGCTGCTCGGGGCCGCCCTGGCGCTCTAGCGCGCCGCACACGCCCCAACTGTTGCCGATTTACAACGATTTTGGTCCGACCAGAACGCGGCGCTGTCTTGCAGATTGCGTTCTGCACGGCGATGCGTCATTTTATGACTGTCTCGCTCCGTCGACATGCATTTTTGGCGGGGGCAGAACGGCAGGAACGCATTGGCGGGGGGTACGCCACGCGATCAGGCTGAACGGGGGTTGGGAGGGCAGGTGGTTTCGGCCGCCTGCCCTTTCCCATTTTTGCATCCCGATGTCGTCACCCGCGTGACCGTGGGGCCTCGCGGCCGCCGTCAGCGTCGCGGCGTCTGAATCAGGAGCGCGTCTGGTCGGTCCAGAGCGGCGCGGGTTCCGCGGCCGGACCGCTCCGGCGGACGAGGACGTCTACCGGGACCCAGGCCAGTCAGGCGGTGCCGAGCTTCGCGGCCACGGCAGAGGCTGCGGTGATCGCCGCGAAATCGCCGGCGGCGACGTGTTCGCGCCGGATCATCCAGGACCCACCGACGCAGACGACGTTAGCGAGCTTCAGGTAGCGCGGCGCGCTATCCGGCGTAATGCCGCCGGTCGGGCAGAAGGTGAGCTGCGGCAGCGGCGAGGCGAATGCGGCGAGATAGGTGGCGCCGCCGGCAGGCTCCGCCGGAAAGAACTTGGCGAAGCGATAGCCGCGCTCGATCAGCGCCATCGCCTCAGACGCCGTGGCGATGCCCGGCAGCAGCGGCATCGGCGCGCCGGCCGCGGCATCGAGCAGGCGTTCGGTGGCGCCCGGCGAGACGGCGAACTTGGCGCCCGCCTTCATCACCGCCTCGAACTGCGCGGCGTCGAGCACCGTGCCGGCGCCGGCGACCGCCCCCTCGACCTCGCCGGCGACGCGGCGGATCGCCTCCATCGCGGCGGACGTGCGCAGTGTGATCTCGATGGCCCGCAGGCCGCCGGCCACGAGGGCGCGGGCGAGCGGCACCGCGTCGGCGGCGTTCTCGACAATGACGACGGGGACGACGGGGGCGAGGGCCAGGATCGGCCCGAGACCGGGCTGCACGTCGACCAGGGCCAAGTCGGCGTTGCTCATCATGCGTCCTCCGTCTCGTGCACGGCGAAGATGCTGGCGCCGGCATCGGCGAGGCCGACGGTGGCGCGGAAGGGGGCGAAGAGCTCGCGGCCGACGCCCTCGTGCATGGCGGAGAGATCGGCCGTGGCGAGCGGCCGGGCGGCCCACTCGTCCTCGTCGATGATCACCTCGAGCTTGCCGCGCACGGCGTCGACGCGGACGATGTCGCCGTCGCGGATCTTGGCGATCGGGCCACCGTCGACGGCCTCCGGCGTCACGTGGATCGCCGCCGGCACCTTGCCGGAGGCGCCCGACAGCCGTCCGTCGGTGACCAGCGCCACCTTGAAGCCGCGGTCCTGGAGGACGCCGAGCGGCGGCATCAGCTTGTGCAATTCCGGCATGCCGTTCGCCCGCGGCCCCTGGAAGCGCACCACCGCCACCATGTCGCCGCCGAGCGTGCCGGCCTTGAAGGCCGCCTGCAGCTCTTCCTGGCTGTGGAAGACGCGGGCCGGCGCCTGCACGACGTGGCGCTCGTCGGCCACGGCCGAGGTCTTGATGACGGCGCGGCCAAGCGTGCCGTCGAGGACGCGCAGGCCGCCGGTCGCCTGGAAAGGCTCCGCCGCCGGCCGCAGCACGGCAGGATCGGCGGAAAGGGCAGGGGAGTCCGTCCAGTCGGCCTCGCCGGAGGCGTCGAGCCGCGCCTCGACGGTGTAGCCGTCGAGGCCGGTGCCCCAGATCGTCGTGACGTCGGCGTGCAGTAGGCCGGCGCCGAGCAGTTCGCGGATGAGGAAGCCCATGCCGCCGGCGGCGTGGAAGTGGTTCACGTCCGCCTTGCCGTTCGGGTAGATGCGCGCCAGCAGCGGCGTCACCTCGGCGAGGTCGGCGAAGTCGTCCCAGGTGAGGCGGATGCCGGCGGCCGCCGCCATGGCGATCAGGTGGATGGTCAGGTTGGTCGAGCCGCCGGTGGCGTGCAGGCCGACGATGCCGTTGACGAAGGCCTTCTCGTCGAGCACCCGGCCGACCGGCGTGTAGGCGTTGCCGAGCGCCGTGACGGCGAGCGCCCGCTTCACGGCCACCTTCGTCAGCGCGTCGCGCAGCGGCGTGTTGGGGTTGACGAAGGAGGCGCCCGGCAGGTGCAGGCCCATGATCTCCATCAGCATCTGGTTGGAGTTCGCGGTGCCGTAGAAGGTGCAGG
>CAZDCR010000117.1:5452-7706 GCA_964503995.1 uncultured Segnochrobactrum sp. | reverse complement strand
GAGACGACGCCGAACAGGTGGGCGAAGTCCCGCATCATGATGCGCACGTGCGCCATCGGGTCGGATCGGACCAGTTCCTTCTCCAGGTAGGCCTGCCACGTCAGCCGCTGGATGTCCGGGTCGCGGCAGAGGCTGACGAAGCGCTCGCGGCGCTTGTCGCTGGAATACCAGAAGTATTGCATGATGCCGAGGATCCAGAACACCCGGCCGTGCAGCTTCATGAAGCGCCGGCGCGCCGTGGCGAGTGCCCGCACGTCGCCGGTGGCGAGGCGCTCGTCGATGGCGTCGGCGGCGAGCCGGCCGGAGAGCATGGCGTAGTAGATGCCCTCACCGGAGGCCGGCGCGACGACGCCGGCGGCGTCGCCGGCAAGCAGCACGGCGCGGCCGTCGTCCCAGCACTTCATCGGCCGGAGCGGCAGCGGCGCGCCTTCCCGGCGCACCGTCTCGGCATCCGCCAGGCCGCAGACCTCGCGCAGGGCGGCGACGGCGGGGCGAAGCCCGAAGCCCTTGTGGGCGCTGCCGGTGCCGATGCTGGCGGTGTCGCCGTGCGGGAACACCCAGGCGTAGAAGTCGGGCGACAGGTCGCCACGATAGTGGATGTCGCAGCGGGTCGGGTCGTAGCCCTGTGGCGTCACGGAGGGCGTGCGGACGATCTCGTGGTAGGCAAACACGAAGGGCGGCCGGCCGGCCTTCGGCATCGCCTCGCGGGCGACGCCGGAGTTCGCCCCGTCGGCGCCGACGACGGCGCGCGCCCGCAGCGGCTCGGTGGCGCCGGCGGCCGCGCCGGGCGGGCGCAAATGCAGGACGACGCCGCCGTCCGCACTGCGCTCGAGACGCTCGAAGGTGGCGGTGCGGCGGACGGCACCGGCGGCGACGGCGCGCTGGCGCAGCCACTCGTCGTAGGTGTCGCGGTCGACCATGCCGACGAAGCCGTTCTCGATGCCCATGTCGACCGACCGCTCGCTCGGCGAGAAGATCCGGGCGCCGCGGGCGCGGGCGACGAGCAGGCTCTCCGGCACGTCGAAGTCGCGCAACAAGCGGGGCGGGATGGCGCCGCCGCAGGGCTTGATGCGGCCGTCGCGGTCGATCAGCACGACCGAGCGGCCGGCCTCGGCGAGGTCGGCTGCGGCGGTGGCGCCGGCGGGGCCGCCGCCGACGACGGCGACGTCGTACTCGGGCACTCTCATCGCGACATCTCCCCCTCGAATTCGGCGACGAGCCCCGATGCCGGGGCCGGATGGTAGCGGTGGCGGGCGACCGCCTCGGATTTCATGGCGACCCGCACCGCCAGCCCGGCGGCGACGACGAACAGCGCCGCCTCGACGGCGAAGACCGCGCCGTAGGCGATCGCCGGCGAGCCGACGAGATGGCGGGCGAGGTCGACGGCGACGGTGCCGAGAAAGCCGCCGAGGCCGAAGGCGACCGCCTGGGCGGCGCCCCACAGCCCCATGCGTGTGCCCTGGCGGCCGCCCGCGCCGCCGCCGCCGGCGAGCGCCATCATCGAGCCGATCGCCGCGACGGCGAAGACGCCGTTGCAGAAGCCGAGCGCGAACACCGTCTCCTGCAGCGGAAAGGCCTCGCCCGCCGCGCCGCCGAGCGACAGCCCGGCAAGCGCCGCGGCCGAGCCGAGGCAGCCGGCGACGATGAAGCCGCGCAGCAGCATCTCGCTGCGGCCGAGGCGGGTGCTGCCGACCAGCGCCACCAGGATCATGCCGGCGAGCACGCCGCCGTTCTGCAGGCCGCCGAGGCGGGTCGATTCGCCCGGCGTCATGGCGAAGACGGTGCCGGCGAAGGGCTCGAGGACGAGGTCCTGGGCGCTGTAGGCGAGCATCGAGACGAAGATGAAGATCGTGAAAGCGCGCGCCTGCGGCTCTGCCCAGACGGTTGCCAGTGTCCGCAGGAACGGTTCGGCCGGCGCCTTCCCCGCGGCGGCGCGCGGCGCAGAGGCGGCGAGGCCGGCTTCGACGTTCCACAGCGCTAGCACGGTGACGACGAAGGCGATGACGCTGACCGTGCCGGTGACGGCGACGAGGCGGGCCGGCGTGAACGGGTCGAGGAAGTGGCCGGCGGTGGTGGCGGTGATCGCGAAGCCGGCGATCATCATGATCCAGACGATCGTCGCCGCCGCCGCTCGCCGGCCCGTCTCGACGCGCTCGGCCAGCATGACGAGGAGCGAGGTGCCGGAGGCGCCGACACCGATGCCGATGAGCAGGAAGGCCACGACGGCGAGCGCGATGCCGGCGGCGAGCGCGGT
>CAZDCR010000117.1:0-5352 GCA_964503995.1 uncultured Segnochrobactrum sp. | reverse complement strand
CGGACGATGCCGATCCAGCCGAGGGTGGCGCCCGACATCAGCCGGCTCCGAGCGAGCGGATGGCGATGGCGGAGACGAGCATGCCGAGCACGTAGAGGGTGGTGCCGGTGGCGTTGTACCAGGCGGCCTTGCCGTTCGGGTCGGCGAGCAGGCGCCCCATCAGCAGCACCTGAGACAGCAGCAGCACAGCGACGATGGCACCGAACAGCGGCTTGCCCCAGGCGATCAAGAGCGCCACGACGACGATCTGCGGCACCGCCATGACGAGGCAGGCGAAGCGGGCGGCGCGGTCGACGCCGAGCTGCACCGGCAGCGAGCGGATACCCATGCGGATGTCGCCCTCGACGGCCTTGAAGTCGTTGAGGGTCATGATGCCGTGGGCGCCGACCGAATAAAGCGCGGCGAGCGCCAGGATGTAGCCGTTCGGCATCGTCGCCGACATCACCGCCGCGCCGACGAACCACGGCAGGCCCTCGTAGCAGAGGCCGACGGCGGCATTGCCCCACCAGCCGTTCAGCTTCAGGCGGAAGGGCGGCGCGCTGTAGGCCCACGCGAGCGCCAGACCGACCACCGCGGCTGCGACGACGAACGGCCCGAGCGGGATCGCGACCGCGATCGACAGCGCCGTCCACAGGAGGGCGATGTAGAGCCCCCAGCGGCCGGGGATGCGCCCTGACGGGATCGGCCGGTTCGGCTCGTTGATGGCGTCGACGTGGCGGTCGAACCAGTCGTTCGCCGCCTGGCTGGTGGCGCAGACGAGGGGGCCGGAGAGCAGCACCCCGGCGAACACCGTCGGCCAGTGGTCGGCGAAGGAGCCGCCCGACGATACCACCCCGCACCCGAACGCCCACATCGGCGCGAACCAGGTGATCGGCTTCAGAAGCTCGACGACGGCGGGGACGGACGGAGCGCTCATGTCGCCGAGAGTAGATGCGACACTTCCGACTGTCTAGGCGAATTGACAGACGAAAGCGGCTGCTCGGCTGTTCCGGATCGAACGGGTCAGTGGGAGCGCAAACGCCGAGCCCCACCGCGCGGGAAAACCACGCGACGTCAGCGTCAGACCAGGTTTCGGACGGCTGGGATTACGTGCGACGGATGCGGCCGCCGGCGACGCTCAGGCGTCGTTGTCGGAGGCGTCGTCGTCGATGTCGCCGATGCCGTAGCGGCGGAGCTTGGCGTAGAGACTCTGGCGGCTGAGGCCGAGGATCTGCGCCGCAGACGCGCGGTTGTCCGAGGTGAGCTTCAGCGCTGCCTCGATGCACATCTGCTCGATCATGTCGCTGGTCTCGCGGACCAGCTCCTTCAGCGGCACGCGGCCGACCCGCTCGGTGATGTTGGCGACCGAGGGCAGCCGCGTCTCGCCACCATCCGGGGTCTGCGGCACCGGGCGGCGGCCGACCGTGCGTAGGATCAGGCCGGCACAGGGCTGCTGCTGGTGCGGCACCGACACGGCGGTGACCTCGACCTCGTCGTGGCCGCCATACTCGCCGCGCACGATCGTCGCGAAGTCGCGCAGCGAGCCGTGCTCGCGCAGGTTGGAGGCGAGGATGCGGACGTCGACGCCCGGCCGGCCGAGCCAGCGGTCGAGCGGCTGGCCGCGGGCCTGCTCGAGCGAGCCGAGTTCCGCGAGCTCGAGGAACGAGGTGTTGGCGTCGAGGATGCGCTGGCTGTCGTCGACGATGACGAGCGCCTCGGGCATACCCATGGCGATCTCGTAGGCCTGCGCCCGGCGGAGCTGGGCGGGATCGGCCGGCGGCTCGGCATCGGGGTGCGACAGCCGGATGAGAAGGTGGGCAGAGCCCTCGTGGCGGAACAGCGAGACGCCGATGCGGATGTCGGCATCGGAGCCGACCACGCGCACCAGGGTGTCGTCGGCGCGGCCGACCATGCCGGCCTTGTTGACGAGGGCCTGCACCACCGCGGCACTCGCCGGCTCGAACAGTTCGCCGACGGCGCGGCCGGTCAGCTTCTGCGTCGTCGTGCCGAGCAGCCGCCCAGCGGCGGGATTCGCCTCGACGACGCGGCCACTCGCCGCCTCGACGATCAGGATCGGCTCGGAGACGAGCTGGAACAGCAGCCGGTAGCGGGTCTCGGTGTTGCGGAGACGGGCGTACTCCCGCTCCATGGCGCGCTGCGCTTCGACGAGGCGCTGCTGCAACGTCCAGGTCGGCCGGAGGTCGCGGCCGAGGGCGACGACCGGTCCCTCGGGGCCGAGCGCCACGGCCGAGCAGCGGATCGGGATGTCGCGGCCTTCCGAGGAGGTCTGGTTGATCTCGCGCCAGGCGGGGGCGCGCTGCGCGGCCGCATCCTGGAGGAGCTGTTCGACCTTCACCTTGCTTTCGACGGTGACGGTCTCCACCCAGCGGCGACCCACCCACTCGCGGCGGCCGATCGGCTCGCCGGCGTCCTCGTCGGTGAAGGCGAGATCGCGGATGACACCGTCGCGGTCGAGCAGGAACGCCACGTCGGCCGCCACGCCGATCAGCTTGGCAGCAGCCGAAGCGTCGAGGGCTTCGAGCCACGTCTCCGTGACGGCGAATTCGTTTGGGCGCCGAGCTGAGACCGAAGCCTCCATGGCCGAGCCAACCCCTTACAACGCGATCTAGCCAGACCGACGATCGGACCCATGGCGCATTTCGCCCACCAGCCGGTGTGTCTGAACGATCGCTTCTCGTCCGTCAACCGCGGTGGCGTCTGCGCCGACGGCTAATGCAAGCTCCTGGTCAGCCCCGAACGCCCGTCCCCCGACCAGGATCGCGATGTCGGCATTGCGCGACGAGCGCCGCATGTCGCTGATCAGGGCGCGGAGCGCGTCCTGGGAAAAGCTGCAGCTGATCGAGATGCCGGCGGCGGAGAACCAGTCGTGCGACAGGGCATCGCAGATCTCGCGTTCGCCCCCGGGCATCAGCAACACCGTGTCCCAGCCGCCGCGACGATAGAACTCCTCGAGCATCAGCAGCCCGAAGGTGTGCTGCTCACCGGGGATCGGCGTCAACAGGACACTCGATACGCTGGGTACGGGCTCCGGCTCGTCGTCGAACACGGTGCTGAGCTGCCGCAAGACCTGCTGCAGCCGGCAAAGACCAAGGGTGACCTCGGAGAAGGAGCAGCGATCTTCCGTCCACATCTCGCCGAGGAGCCGCGCAGTCGGGGCCAGAAGGTCGAGGAAGATCGATTCGAGGCAGACGCCGCGCGCCCGCATCGAAGACACGAAGCTATAGGCTGCATGGGCCTCGTCGAGCAGCACGATCTGCGTCAGGATTTGCACTTCGGTTTCGAGCCGTGGTGCTACCTTCAACTGCTGGATCGGCACGCTCGATCGCGTCCGCGGGGCAGCGGCGCGCGTCGAGATCAGCAGGCGGGGGATTACTTCGGCTTCGATGGTGTAGATCGTGTCAGCGATCCCGCCATGATGAGGGCCGTTGTTGGAGAAGATAACGCCGGGCGGCAGGGAGCTGCTTTGCTGTTCCTCGCCACACTCGCCGGCGGCCTCGAGGGTGAAGCCAAGCTTGGTGACTTTGTCCATGTGCGGCATGGGGGTCACCTTTCGTCTTATGCGACCGTTGGTCGCTCCCCATGGATGAAGAACACACGCCTGTTCGGGCAGTGTCAATCAAAATTGTCAGTATTCCAAAAAAGACAGCAATACATTGCGCCGCAACAACTATCGCTGCAGTGCAAAATGCACGAGAGCAGGCAATGGTGCGATCCACTGCCTGCCTGTGCCTCGCGGGGCAGCGCCCCGCCGACGGCCGCTGACACCGACCGAGAATAGAGCAGCGGGCGCGAGGCCTGTAAATCAAAATTTACGTCCAATTTGATTGACACCACCCGTGGAGCGGTTCTAGCTTTTGGACCAACGACACGGGAGGGTCGGCCTTGAAGATGCGGGATCGCAGCGCTCGATCGGACAAAAGACCGGCCCTCTATACGGCCGCCGAGCGGGTTCGCCGCGACGCCACCCGCTGGACGCTGGTGCAGGGCGTGCTCGCGCCCGTCCAGTTTCTGGTCTTCCTCGTCAGTCTCGCCCTCGTCATCCGCTGGTTCCTCACCGGCGAAGGGCTCGAGATCGCCACCGCCTCGATCGTGGTGAAGACCCTCGTCCTCTACCTGATCATGGTCACCGGCTCGATCTGGGAGAAGGTCGTCTTCGGCAAGTGGCTGTTCGTGCCCGCCTTCTTCTGGGAGGACGTGTTCAGCATGCTGGTACTGGCGCTGCACACGGCCTATCTGGCGGCGCTCTATACCGGTGCGCTCGACGCAACCCAGCTGATGCTGCTCGCGCTCGCCGCCTACGCCACCTACGTCATCAACGCCGGCCAGTTCCTCCTGAAGCTCAGGGCCGCCCGCCTCGACATGGCGCAGGCGGACCGGCAGGCGGGCCCGGTGCACGGCCTGGAGGCGGCGTCGTGAACGAGCGCGTCGCCATCGCCCCGGCCGCTCTCGGCTGCGCGGACCCCGAGGCCGGTGCCGAGCGCCCGGTGCTGCGCCAGCGCGGCCAGCGCGAGGTCTTCTGCGGGCTGACCGGCATCGTCTGGCTGCACCGCAAGATCCAGGACGCCTTCTTCCTCGTCGTCGGCTCGCGCACCTGCGCTCATCTCATCCAGTCGGCCGCCGGCGTGATGATCTTCGCCGAGCCGCGCTTCGCCACCGCCATCATCGACGAACGCGACCTCGCCGGCCTCGCCGACCTCGACGACGAGCTCGACCGCGTCGTCGGCCGGCTGCTCGAGCGCCGCCCCGATATCCGCGTGCTGTTCCTCGTCGGCTCCTGCCCGTCCGAGGTGATCAAGCTCGACCTCACCCGCGCCGCCCACCGCCTGTCGAAGGGCTTCGCCCCGGCGGTGCGCGTGCTCGCCTATTCCGGCAGCGGCATCGAGACGACCTTCACCGAGGGCGAGGACGCCTGCCTCGCCTCGCTGGTGCCGGAACTGCCGGCCGCCGCTGCAGATGCCCCCGCCTCCCTCCTCGTCGCCGGCACGCTCCCGGACGTCGTCGAGGACCAGTTCCGCCGGCTGTTCGCCGAGATGGGCATCCCCGTCGCCTTCTTCCCGCCGCGCCGCTCCACGGAACAGCCGGCGATCGGACCCAACACCCGACTGCTGCTGGCCCAGCCCTTCCTGGCCGAGACCGGCCGCCTGCTCGTCGAGCGCGGCGCCGAGCGCCTCTCCGCCCCGTTCCCGTTCGGCGCCGAGGGCACGACGGCCTGGCTGCAGGCGGCGGCGACCGCCTTCGGCGTCGAGGCCGACCGCTTCGAGCGGGTGACGCGCTCCGCCCGCGAGCGCGCGGTGCGCGCCGTCGGCCGCCACCGCGCGGCGCTGGCCGGCAAGACGGTATTCTTCTTCCCGG
>CAZDCR010000116.1:0-7713 GCA_964503995.1 uncultured Segnochrobactrum sp. | reverse complement strand
GCTCGGGCGGCAGCCCGCTCTCGACCCGCTCGATCTGGCTGAGGATGAGGCGGGTCAGCGCGTTGGCGTCGCTGACGGCGGCGACATGCGGGTAGACGAGCACCTTCGGGTGCGACCAGAACGGGCTGTCCGTCGGCAAGGGCTCGGTCTCGAAGACGTCGAGGCTGGCGCCGATCAGCGTGCCGTCGTCGAGCGCCGCGAGCACGTCGGCCGCCACCTGCTGGCCACCGCGGCCGGCATTGATCAGCACGGCGCCGCCGAGGGCGCCGTCGCGCGGCAGCTTTGCCAGCAGGCGCCGGTCGATCAGGCCCTGCGTTTCAGGCGTCAGCGGCAAGAGCGAGACGAGGATGTCGGTGCGGGCGAGAAAGGCGTCGAAGCCCTCCTTCCCGTGGAAGCAGGCGACGCCAGGGATCTCCTGCGGGGAGCGGCTCCAGCCGGCGGTGTCGAAGCCGAGGCGGGCGATCACCTCCACCGCGTCGCGGCCGAGCACGCCGAGGCCCATGACGCCAACCCGCACGTCCTTCGCCGCCGGCTGGCGGATCTCGTCCCAGTGCCGCTCGCGCTGCTGGCGCATGTAGCCGAAGGTGCGGCGGTGGTGGAACAGCACCTGCAGCACCACCCACTCGGTCATGCGCATCGTCAGGTCCGGGTCGACGATGCGGGCGAGCGGCACGTCGGGCAGGGTCGGGTCGGTCAGGATGTGGTCGACGCCGGCACCGAGCGAGAAGATCGCGGCGAGGTTCGGCAGGCCGGCGAGAAGGCCCTCCGGCGGCTTCCAGGCGAGCGCATAGCGCACCTCGGCGGGGTCGTAGTCATTGCTGCCGGCAACGACGACGCGGCGCTCCGGGGCGAGCTTTGCGAGCGGCCGCAGCCAGTCTTCCACCGGCCAGATGCCCGTCGACAGGAGGATCGTCATCGCCGCCTCGATCGTGAATGGGATGGGTCAGGACGCGGCGCGACGGCCGTCGTCGGAAGGATCGGACGACCCTAGCGGCGCGACCGCCGGTTCGTCGAGATCGAGCGCCTCGATCCGGCCGCCGCGGCGGCGGATCTTGTCGGCGGAGACGACGATCATGTCGAGGTCGCCGGCGGCCTGGGCGATGTGCTTCTGCAGCGCCAGCGTGCGCTCGTGCAGGCGCACCACGTCCTCGACGAGGCGGCGCACCTCGGCCTGGACGATGTGGGCCTGCTCGCGCATGCGCTCGTCGCGCAGGATCGCCTGCACCACCTGCACCGAAAGGACGAGCAGCGACGGCGAGACGATGACGACGCGGGCCGCGCCGGCACGGGCGACGATGTCCTCGAAGCGCTCGTGGATCTCGGCGAACACCGATTCGGACGGCACGAACAGGAAGGCGGTGTCCTGGGTCTCGCCGGGGATGAGGTAGCGGGCGGCGATATCGTCGACATGCTTGCCGAGGTCGCGGCGGAACTGCGTCTCGGCCGCCTTGGCGAGGTCCGGCCGGTCGGCGGCGCGGATGCGGTTGTAGGCCTCGAGCGGGAACTTGGCGTCGATGGCGAGCGGCGGCTGGCCGTTCGACAGCCGCACCAGGCAGTCGGGCCGGTTGCCGTTCGACAGCGTCGCCTGGAACTCGAAGGCGCCGGCGGGCAGGGCGTCGCGGACGATCGCCTCCATCCGCCCCTGGCCGAAGGCGCCGCGCGTCTGCTTGTCGGCAAAGATCTTTTCGAGCGCGACGACGTGGCCGGAGAGCCTGGCGATGGTGTCCTGGGCGCGGTCGATGACGGCGAGGCGCTCGTTCAGCTGGGTGAGATTGGCGTGGGTCGACTTCGTCGTCTCCGCCATCGACTGGCCGAGCCGGTGGCCGAGGCCATCGAGCCGTTCGCCGACCAGTCGGGCGAGGTCGCTCTGGCGGGAGCCGAGCACCTCGGCCATCGTCTGCAGCCGGCCGGACGTTTCCGACTGCACGCGCAACAACTCGGCGATGCGCTCCTCGAGGAATTCCGTCCTGTCGGCGGCGCTTAGCTCGGCGTCGAGCCCGGCGCGGGCGGCCTTGCGCAGCGCCATCAGCGTGACGACGAGGAGCACAACGAGCACGGCACCGGCCGCGAGCGCGACCTCGCCGACGAGCACGGCGCGCGTGCCAAGCCAGAACAGCGGTTCGGCGAGGGGCCCTTCGAACATGCCCCCTGCTCTACGCTGATTCGCGCTCGCGCCGTTTGCCGCGGCAGCATCCCGATTGACCGGGAATGCGCCGTTTCATATCTAGCGAAAATGGCGATACGCGAGATCATCAAGCTCCCCGATCCGATGCTGCGGCAGACGAGCGACCCGATCGACAAGGTCGACGCGGAGTTGCGCGCCCTGATCGAGGACATGTTCGACACCATGTACGACGCGCCCGGCATCGGGCTCGCCGCCGTGCAGATCGCCGTGCCGAAGCGGCTTTTGGTGCTCGACGTCGCCAAGGGCGACGCGCCGCCCAACCCGATGGCCTTCATCAACCCTGAGATCGTCTGGTCGTCCGAGGCGCTGTCGACCCACGAGGAAGGCTGCCTGTCGATCCCGGAGGAATATGCCGAGGTGGAGCGGCCGGCGGAGATCCGCCTGCGCTTCCTCGACCGCGACGGCGCCGAGGGCGAGATGACGGCCAACGGCCTGCTCGCCACCTGCCTGCAGCACGAGATCGACCACCTGAACGGCGTCCTCTTCATCGACCACCTGTCGCGGCTGAAGCGCGGGCTGATCGTCAAGCGGGCGAAGAAGCAGGCGAAGCTCGACGCACCGGCCCCGAAGGCGCCCCCTCGTCCGAGGATGGGCGCCGCGTGAGCGGCAGGCCATGCCGCTGAAGATCGTCTTCATGGGCACGCCGGACTTCGCCGTGCCGACGCTCGAGGCGATCGCCGCCGCTGGTCACCGGATCGTCGCCGCCTATACGCGGGCGCCCCGCCCCGCCGGGCGCGGCATGGCGGAGCGGCGCTCGGCCGTCCATGAGGCGGCGGAGCGGCTCGGCGTGCCCGTGATGACGCCGGCGCGGCTGCGCGAGCCGGCCGACCAGGCGGCGTTCGCGGCGCACGATGCGGACGTGGCCGTGGTGGTCGCCTACGGCCTGATCCTGCCGAAGCCGGTGCTCGAGGCACCGCGCCACGGCTGCCTCAATCTGCATGCGTCGCTGCTGCCACGATGGCGCGGCGCCGCGCCCATCAACCGGGCGGTGATGGCAGGGGACGCCGAGACCGGCGCGATGGTGATGCGCATGGACGAGGGCCTCGACACCGGCCCGGTCTGCCTCGCCGAGCGCACGCCGATCGGGCCCGACGAGACGGCGGGCGAGTTGCACGACCGCCTCGCCCCGCTCGGGGCGGCGCTGATGGTGCGGGCTCTGGCGGCGCTGGAGGCGGGCCGGCTGGAGGCGACGCCGCAGCCGGCGGACGGCGTCTCCTATGCGGCGAAACTGACCAACGCGGAGACACGCATCGACTGGTCGCTACCGGCGAAGGCCCTGCACGACCACGTGCGCGGCCTCTCGCCCTTCCCCGGCGCCTTCTGCGAGATCGAGCGCGGCGGCAAGCCGGAGCGGCTGAAGGTTCTTCGCACGGCCGTGGCGGATGGCTCCGGCGCGCCGGGCACGGCGCTCGACGACGCGCTCACCATCGCCTGCGGCACGGGCGCCGTGCGCCTCGTCACCGTCCAGCGCGCCGGCAAGGGCCCAATGGCAACCGCCGACTTCCTGCGCGGCACGCCGGTGCCGGCGGGGACGCGGCTCTCCTGAAGGCTCCGCCTCAGGCGACCTTGGGCTCGAAGCGCTTCACGGCCGTGACGCCGCGCAGTCGCGCCTGCGCCAGGTCGTAGTTCGCCTGCATCCTGAGCCATGCCTCCGCCGAACCGCCGAACGCCTGCTCGAGCCGAAGCGCCATGTCGGGCGTGACGCCGTGAGTTCCATTGAGGACGCGGTAGAGCTGCTGCCGCGTGATGCCGAGCCCCGCGGCCGCCTCGGCGACGCTGAGGCCGAGGTCTTCGATGTTGTCGCGGATCAGCCCGCCCGGATGGGCCGGGTTCTTCATGCTCATGGTTGCTCCTAGTGATAGTCGACGAAGTCGACGTCGCTCGCATCGCCATCGTCGAAGCGGAAGACGATCCGCCAGTTCGCGCGCACCGTGACCGCCCAGAAGCCCTTGAGGTCGCCCTTGAGCGCATGCAGCCGCAAGGTCGGCTGATCCAGGTCCTCGATGCGGCCGGCGGCATCGAGAAAGGCCAGGATCGAGCGGATGCGCTCCACAAGCTCGGGCGGAAGCTTGCTGCGGTCGTCGTCCTCGAAGAACCGGCGAAGGCCCTTGTGCCTGAAGCTGACGATCATAAGTACGCACTGTAACATGTAACGTTACACGCGTCAAAGTCGGCATGCCGGGATTTCACCGCAGGAAGCGGTGGGCGCGGGCGAGCGTCAGCTTGGTGCGGGGCATGGAGGCGATCTTCGGACGACGACGGATATGGCTGCGGTTGCGGCGCGGTCGGTCCTGCGCGGCACGCCGGTGGCGGCGGGCGCGCGGCTCGGCTGAGCACCGCCCGACGGCTGCCTCTCACACGGTCGGACACGGGCGCCGTCCGGGCGCATCGACGCCGAGGGCTCACTGCGCGCTCGCCGCCCTCTCGATGCGCAATGGCCTCGCCGGGGGGCTGCGGATCTCGGGGTCGCGCGGGGTGAGACCGGTGCGGTCGAGCGACACCAGCCGCGGCGCCATCTGCGTGTCCACCACGGCCGGCTGGCGGTCGTCGACCTTGCCGGTCCAGCCCCCGCCGAGCGCCTTGTTCAGCGCGACATAGTCGGTGGCGATGGCGACGCGGCTGGTCAGCACGGCGTCATCGGCCGAATAGGCCGATCGCTCGGCATCGAGCACATCGAGGAAGCTCGACGAGCCACTCTGGTAGAGCGTGCGGGCGAGCGACACCGCCTGCCGGTAGGACGCGGCGGAGGCATCGAGGCTGCGGTACTTGAGCCGCTCCTGCTGCAGGGCGACGCTGGCGTTCTCCACCTCCTGCAGCGCCGTCAGCACGGCGGCGCGATAGGCCAGGAAATACTCGTCACGCTGCGCCTTGGCGAAGTCCACGGCCGCCTTGAGCTGTCCCCCGTTGAAGATCGGGATGCTGATGCTCGGCCCGAAGCTCCAGCTGATGGTGGAGCTCTTTGCAAGATCGCCCGCCTTGGCGGCGGATGTCGTCACCTCGCCGGCGAGACTGACGTCGGGGTAGAGCGCTGCCTCGGCCTGGCCGATCTTCGCCGTGTACTGCGCATATTGCCGCTCGGCGAGCCGCACGTCGGGGCGCGACCGCAGCACGTTGGCCGGCACGCCGCGCGGGATCGCCTTGACCGGGTTGGGGATGGGCGCCCGGCGCTTCATAACCTCGTTCAGGGCGCTCGGTGGCTGGCCGAGCAGGACGGCGAGCTGGTGCACGGTCTGCTGGTAGCTCGACTCGAGCTCGGGAATGTTGGCCTCGGTGCTCGCCGCCTGCCCCTCGGCATTGGCGACGTCGACCGCCGAGGCCGAACCCGCCTGCAGCTTGGTGCGGGTGAGCGCGGCGGTCTCGCGCTGCGAGGCGGCGGTGCGTCGGGCGAGCGCGGCGCGGGCCTGGTAGCCGCGCGCCTCGACATAATAGGTCGCGACGTCACCGATGAGGGTGAGCAGCGTGTTGCGCAGCGTCTCCTGGGCGGCGTCGAGCCCGTAGGTCGCCGCTTCCGCACCGCGGCGGTTCTCGCCGAACAGGTCGAGCTCCCAGCTCGCATTCGCCCCGAGGGAGAAGGAATCGAACGGGCCGGAGACGGTCTTGTCGCCGCTGCTGGAGACGTCGCTGCCGTTGCCGGCGCGGGTGTAGTCGCCCGAGCCGGTGAGCGAGGGGGCGAGCGCGCCCATCGCCTGCTGGCGGGTGGCGCGGGCCTGGCGCACGCGCGCCTTGGCGGTCGCGACGTCGAGATTGCCGGCCACGGCCTGGTCGATGAGCTCGTTCAGCGTCTTGTCGCCGAGTCGCTCCCACCACTGGGCGAGTTCCGGCGGGCGGTTGTCCGGCTCCTCGCCGGTGACCGTGACGGTGGGCGAGGCCGCCCCCCACTTCGCCGGCATCTTCAGGTTGGGCGCGCGGTAGTCCGGGCCGACCGCGCACCCGCCGAGCAGGGCGGTAATCAGGATCGTACTCGCGAGACGGGGCGCCCGGCGGGAGCGGGAAGCGGTCGGGGTCGGCATCGGGTCACCTGGCGGACGGGAACGGGGATCGGGGCGCGGCGGGGAGGGCTCAGCCGGGCGGCGCATGCGGCGCCTCTGCTGCCGCAGGCGCGGGGGCCGCCTCCGGGCCCGTCTCTGCGGCCTTCGCAGGGGCCGCGCCGGGGAAGATGCGGCGGACGGTGATGAACAGCAGCGGCACGAAGAAGACGCCGAGGACGGTGGCGGCGATCATGCCGCCCATCACCCCGATGCCGATGGCGTTCTGCGCCCCGGAACCCGCACCACTGGCGATGGCGAGCGGTGTCACGCCCAGGATGAAGGCAAGCGACGTCATCAGGATCGGGCGCAGGCGCTGGCGCGCGGCATCCAGCGTCGCCTCGACGAGGCCCGCCCCGTGCGCCTGCCGCTCGAGGGCGAACTCGACGATCAGGATGGCGTTCTTCGCCGCGAGGCCGATCGTCGTGAGCAGGCCGACCTTGAAGTAGACGTCGTTGCTCTGGCCGAACAGCGTCGCCGCCAGCACGGCACCGAAGATGCCGATCGGCACCGACAGCAGCACGGCGAACGGGATCGACCAGCTCTCATAGAGGGCGGCGAGGCAGAGGAAGATGACGAGCAGGGAGATGGCGTAGAGGGCCGCCGCCTGATTGGACGAAAGCCGCTCCTGGTGCGACAGGCCGGTCCACTCGTGATCGAGGCCTGGCGGCAGCTTGCCGACGATCTCGTCGATCGCGTCCATCGCCACGCCCGAGGAGATGCCCGGCGCCGCCTGTCCCTGGATCTCGACGGCGGACGCGCCGTTGAAGCGCTCCAGACGCGGCGAGCCGTAGGTCCAGCGTGTCGAGGCGAAGGAAGCGAACGGCACCATCGCGCCCTCGGAATTGCGGACCTCCCATTTCTCCAGGTCTTCCGGCTGCATCCGGAAGTCCGCGGCCGACTGGATGTAGACCTTCTTCACCCGGCCGCGGTCGAGGAAGTCGTTCACATAGGAACTGCCCCAGGCGGCCGACAGCGTCTCGTTGATGTCGGCCAGCGAAACGCCGAGGGCGCTCGCCTTCTCCTGATCGATGTCGACGACGAACTGCGGCTCGTCCTCCAGCCCGTTCGGGCGGACGGCGATGAGGCGGGGATCCTGCGCCGCCATGCCGAGCAGCTGGTTGCGCGCCGCCATCAGCTTCTCGTGGCCGATGCCGGTGATGTCCTGGAGATAGGTGCTGAAGCCGCCGGAATTGCCCATGCCCTGGATCGCCGGCGGGTTGAGGGTGAAGACCATCGCGTCGCGGACGTGCAGCGCGGCCATTGCGCGGCCGGCGACGGCCGAGGCCGCGACGGCGGGGCTCTTGCGCTCGTCGAACGGCTTCAGCCGCACGAAGGCGATGCCGAGGTTCTGCCCCTGCCCGCTGAAGCCGAAGCCGTTGACGGTGAAGACCCCCTCGACCGCGTCCTTCTCGTCCTCGAGAAAGTGGCGGCGGACCTCGGCGAGCACCGTCTCCGTCCGGTCGGAGGTGGCACCGGCCGGCAGCTGCACCATGGTGATGA
>CAZDCR010000115.1:0-7745 GCA_964503995.1 uncultured Segnochrobactrum sp. | reverse complement strand
CGGCGCGGTGGTGGAGCAGGCGGCGGGCCGGTTTTCGCCGAAGGCCTGGTGGCGGTGAGGGGCTGCAGGAGTAGCTAGAGCGATCGTTTGCGGCGACGCTTGGGGTGGCCCAGCAGTATCGGCGTCACACACGTTTTCGAGCGCGCTCGCCGGTGGTCATCACCGGCGTGGATGTACTGTCTCTTCTCAAGTCGACGCCCTCGAGGGACGCTGAAGCCAGAAGGGCCTTTAGGTCAGTTGCTGCCGCGGATGGTGGCCGGAGCGCCCGACGCACGGCGTCAGGTTCGCGCTCGATGACGCGCAACAGCACGTCCGTTGCCGTGTCCGGCCTGCGCCGCCCCTGCTCATAGGCTTCCACAGTCCGCGCGGGCACGCGAAACTGCCTCTCGAAGTCCTTGGTCGACGGCGCGACCTTGGTGCGGATCGCCTTGATCCGGGAGGGCGTGAGTACGTCCGGATCAATTTCGTACTGCTCAAGCGCTACTTCGCCCCGCAGCCCTGCGGCGAATTCTAGGAAAGCCTCCTCGATCGCCAAGCCGAGTTCGGTCCGCTTCTCGCTCATCGCTTCAGTTCCTTCAGCGCCATCTCGACTGCCGCAAGGACGGCGCGTCGGTCGGCCGAATTCAGATCGTCCTTCGCATTCTTTGGGTAGGCATAGATCATCAGAATGACCTCCGCCGAGATCGCCAGATAGTAGACGACGCGGCCGCCACCGGATTTGCCACGCCCCGGGAGGGCAAATCTCGCCTTTCGCACGCCCCGAAGGCCGCGAATGATTGGATGTGCGGAAGGGGCGGAAGCAATTTCGGCCTCAATTCGCTGCATGCCGGGTTCGTCGACCTGCAACGAGGCCATCGCCCGGACATATGGGCGCAACCGCATGATCCGCATATAAGTCAATATACGTCAATGACGGAGAACCGTCAATGACGTATCACGCGTCAAACCTCGCCCAGCCCGAGCCTCTTCGCCACCTCGTCGGCGGCGACGCTGGCGGCCAGCCGTCCG
Source organism: uncultured Segnochrobactrum sp. (assembly GCA_964503995.1). Taxonomy (GTDB): domain Bacteria; phylum Pseudomonadota; class Alphaproteobacteria; order Rhizobiales; family Segnochrobactraceae; genus CAMDHY01. Next base: position 6,737 of record CAZDCR010000115.1, on the reverse strand, counting down.
GCGCGGACGTCGGCCTCGAGTTCCGGCAGCCGGGCGGCGAGTGCCGGGTTGTCGCGCAGGCCAGCCTCGAAGCGTTCGCGGATCATCGCCCACATCCAGGCGACCTGCTGGCGCGCCCGCGTCTCGGCGAGGCGGCCGGAGGCGGTCATGCGGTCGCGGTGCAGCAGCACCTGCGCCCAGAAGTCCTCCAGCCCCTCGCCGGTGAGGCCCGAGACGGTGACGACGGCGGGCGTCCAGACCGGATCGTGGCGGCCGAGGATCTGCAGGGCGGCGCGCAGTTCCGCGGCGGCGAGGCCTGCCCGCGCCCGGTTGTCGCCGTCGGCCTTGTTGACGGCGAGCACGTCGGCGATCTCGATGACGCCCTTCTTGATGCCCTGCAGTTCGTCGCCGGCGCCGGGCAGGAGCAGCACGGCGAAGGTGTCGACCATCTCAGCCACCGCCGTCTCGGACTGGCCGGTGCCCACCGTCTCGACGATGACGACGTCGAAGCCCGCCGCCTCGCAGAGGAGCATGGCCTCCCGCGTGCGCGCCGCGACGCCGCCGAGGCTGCCGCCGGAGGGGGAGGGGCGGACATAAGCGGCGCGGTCGAGCGACAGGCGGGCCATCCGCGTCTTGTCGCCGAGGATCGAGCCGCCGGTGCGGGTGGACGACGGGTCGATCGCGAGCACCGCGACGCGGTGGCCGCGGCCGGTGAGGAGCGTGCCGAGGGCGTCGAGCGTCGTCGACTTGCCGACGCCGGGCGGGCCGGTGAGGCCGAGCCGCACCGCGCCGCCGGTCGCCGGCAGCACCGCCTGCAGGAGCGCCCGGGCGGTGCGGCGGTGCTCGGCCTTGCGCGATTCGACCAGCGTGATGGCGCGCGCCAGCACGGCGCGCTCGCCGCGGCGGAGGGCCTCGGCGATGGCGGCGACGTCGCCGGGGGCGGGCAGGGGCATCGCGGCTCCATATTGCGGCGGAGGCGAAGGGGCGGTAGCACGGGGCGATGCGGCTGTCAGCCGGGACGGCGCAACGCGCCGCCGGGGCCTGTCGCGCAGTTTGAAGAGTGTCGGCGAGGCGAGGCGATGGGAAGCGTTCCCCCGGTACGGACAGAACGGCGGGGGCTGGTGGGTTGGCTCGCGGACGCGGTGCGGCCGAAGGCGGCGGCAAAGTCGCGCAAGCTGCGCAATGGCGGCCCGAAGCCGCTGATCGACCCCAAGGGCCGCTTCGTCGTCTACTGGTCGCCGAAATCGGCCTGCACGACGACCCTGATCTGGTTCCTGCACGTCTCCGGCTTCGGCGAGGAAGCGCGAGCCCACAGCTCCTGGCCGCACCGCTACCGGCTCGAGGTCTACAACCGCTCCGAGGCGTTCCACCGCGCGCTCGCCGCCGGCTTCAAGGGCATGCGCCGCATCCGCGTCATCCGCGATCCCTATGACCGCGCCGTCTCGTCGTTCCGCCATGCCGTCGGCACCGGCTATGCCGACGAGGGCATTGCCGCGTTCCTGCAGCGCGACCTCTCGGCGGACGCGAAGTTCTCGTTCCGGGAGTTCCTCGACTATCTCGAGAGCGAGGACATCGCCACCACCAACACCCACCACCGCCAGCAGATGCAGCCGATCGAGCGGCGCTTCCCGGCGACCGACGTCATCAACATCACCCGCCAGGACCTGTTCACCGAGCTGAACCGGCTCGAGCGCGAGATGGGCATGGCGCCGACAGACTTCTCCGCCCTCGACTGGCTGCACCGCACCGAGGCGCCGCGCAAGCCGATGGTCGCGGCCTCGGACGAGCCGGCCTACGAGCAGAAGATGTCGGCGGATGCGGCGCGCGGGCGCGCCTTCTGGCCGCCGACCGAGACGCTCCTCACCGAGGAGGCGCGGGCGCGGCTTTCGAAGATCTACCGGGTCGACCTCGAGGCCTACCGCGACCACATCTGAGCGGCCGGCGTCCTCACTCGTCGACGCTGCCGTCGGGCTCGACCACTTCCAGTTCGCGCGGGCGGAAGAACGCCACGATGCGCCCGCCGCGCGGGGCGATCTCCGACCACTTCTTCTCGGGAAAGTCGATCACGGCGAGGGCAGCCGTCGGATAGTCGGCGGCGATCGCCGCGATCAGCACGGGGTTGCCGGCCCCGACGAGATCGACCGCGACCTCCTGGATCGCCGGATTGTGGCCGATCACCAGGAGCTGGCGCGCGGTGGCGCCATACGCCCGGATGACGTCGAGATAGTCGCCACGGCCGCTCTCGTAGAGATCGCGGGTCATGCGGACGTCGAGGTCGTTGTCGAAATGCGCCATCAGGCCGGACAGCGTCTCGCGGGTGCGACGGGCCGTCGAGCAGACGATGCGGTCCGGCAGCAGCGCGTGCGCGGCCATGTGACGGCCCATCAGCGGCGCGGCGTGGCGCCCGCGGGCGTTCAACGGCCGGTCGAAGTCCTTCACCCCGGCCGCGTCCCACGACGACTTGGCGTGGCGCAGAAGCATCAGCCGCGGCATGCGCGCCCTCCCCGAAAAGCGACGATCGGCCGGAATCGCCTGGTCAGACGCTCGGACGGGCGCACGGTCGCAGCCGCCGCGCGCGCTGTCCAGTCCGCCAGGACGGCCGCCGGCGGGCCCGCCATCATCGCAGCCGCACGGGCGAGCCCGGCAGCTCGATGTCGGTGCCGGCGATACGCACCGAGGCGGTGGCGGGCAGGAACGGGCGGCCGGCGGCGATGAGGAGCCGGCGCAGCGGCACCTCGAAGCCCGCAACGCCGGAGCGGCTGCGTCCGCTCGCCTTCAGCCACGGCCGGAAGCGGTCGGCCTGGACGCGGGTGACGAGGCGGCCACCGGCGTGGACCTCGAGCTCCAGGATCGCCTCGACGCTGCGGTGCACGGCGTAGCCGACGAGGCGGCCGCCCGGCGCGAGCCGCACCCGGCCGCGATAGCCGCTCGCCTCGGCGAGGCCGGCGAGCCTTCGGGCACGCAGCTTGTCGTAGCGGTTGCGCAGGCGCCGGTAGACGGCGTGGTCGATGGAAACGAAGCGGCGGACCTGCTTGCGGAAGTCCGGGTCCTCCGCCTTCTCGCGCAGGCCGGGGGCGTAGGTGCCCTCGTTCTCGCGCACGGCCGACAGCGGGCGGCCGATCTTCTCCGACAGCGCCGCCAAGTCCTCCTCGAAGGTGTCGGTGAACCCGACGAAGCCGAACTCGGCCGGGTCGACGCCGCGGAAGAGATCGGAGACGTGGCGGCTGAAGCGCGTCGTCTCGATGAACGCCTCGAGCTCGAGCTCGGCGCCGTAGCGCTCGACATAGTGGTTGTACTCGGAGATCAGACGGTCGATCGGATCGCGCAGGAAGGTGACGAACGAGTCCGGGTGGAAGGCGTCCCAGTACTTGTCGGCGTGGAAGTGGCCGATCAGCAGGAGGCCGCGGCGGTCACCGACGTGGCGGCGGAGACTGACGCCGTCGGCGGTGCGGCCATCGCCATAGAGGGCTTCGCGCAGGGCCGGCGTCGTCTGCTTCTCCTCGGCGCCGTAGTCGTAGAGCACGCGCCGGTCGCGGCAGCCGCGGACGAGGGCGGTGCGCACGGCGCTGCCGCCAGTCTTCGGAACATGCAGGAAGACGATGTCGCGCAGCATTTGCGGTCCGCCCGCCGCGCTCAGCGGTCGGCACGCCCCCCGTCGCGGCCGGCGATGAAGGCGAGCCGCTCGAGGACGTGGACGTCCTGCTCGTTCTTGACGAGCGCGCCGGCCAGCGGCGGGATGAGCTTGCGCGGGTCGCGCGCCCGGAGCGTCTCCGGCGACACGTCCTCGGCGACGAGCAGCCGCAGCCAGTCGAGGAACTCGGAGGTCGACGGCTTCTTCTTCAGGCCCGGCACCTCGCGCAGGTCGTAGAAGACGGCGAGCGCCTCCGACAACAGCCGCTTCTTCAGGCCGGGGAAGTGGACGTCGACGATCGCCTGCATCGTCTCTGGGTCGGGGAAGCGGATGTAGTGGAAGAAGCAGCGGCGCAGGAAGGCGTCCGGCAGCTCCTTCTCGTTGTTGGAGGTGATGAAGACCACCGGCCGGACCGCGGCGCGCACCGTCTCGCCGGTCTCGTAGACGTGGAACTCCATCCGGTCGAGCTCCTGCAGGAGGTCGTTCGGGAACTCGATGTCGGCCTTGTCGATCTCGTCGATCAGAAGCACGGGGCGCACGGGGGCCTCGAACGCCTCCCACAGCTTGCCCTTGCGGATGTAGTTGGCGATGTCGGAGACGCGCGGGTCGCCGAGCTGGCCGTCGCGCAGGCGCGCCACCGCGTCGTACTCGTAGAGGCCCTGCTGGGCGCGGGTGGTCGACTTGACGTGCCACTCGATCAGCGGCGCCCCGAGGGCGCTCGCGACCTCGCGGGCGAGCACCGTCTTGCCGGTCCCGGGCTCGCCCTTCACCAGCAGCGGCCGCTCCAGCGTGATCGCGGCGTTCACCGCGACCCGCAGATCGTCGGTGGCGACGTAGTCGCGCGAACCGGTGAAACGCATGGCTGTGGACCTTTCGGGTACGGCGACGCGGCGCCGGGGCGGGCAGGCAACGGCGAGCCTTCGGCTCTTAGCGCGGATTTCCGGGCCGCTACAAGCCGCGGGGCACCCGTGGCGGGTGTCGTGCGGGAAGGCGTTGTCCCGGCGGGGGCGCATCGCTATAAGGGCGGCGCCACGAGGCGGAGTCGAGGAGCACCATGGCGGTTGACATCGACGAGGACTACCGTCCTTCCGACCATGAAGCTTTCATGAACGAGCGCCAACGGGAGTATTTCCGCAAGAAGCTGCTCGCATGGAAAGACGAAATCCTTCGGGAGAGCCGGGAAACGCTCAACCATTTGCAGGAAGAGAGCCAGAACCACCCCGATCTTGCAGATCGTGCATCGTCGGAAACGGACCGCGCCATCGAGCTTCGGGCGCGGGACCGGCAGCGCAAGCTGATCGCCAAGATCGACGCGGCGCTGAAGCGGCTGGAAGACGGGAGCTACGGCTACTGCGAGGAGACCGGCGACCCGATCTCCCTGAAGCGGCTGGATGCGCGGCCGATCGCGACCCTGTCGATCGAGGCGCAGGAGCGCCACGAGCGGCGCGAGCGCGTCTACCGCGACGACTAGAGCCACCGCCTCGGCCTCGACGGGCCGGGGCGCACGGGGGATTGGGCCGTGCCGGGGCGGAGGGCACGACAGGCGCCGTGTGCGCCGTCCGCAGGCGGTGCGAATGGACTCCGGTCGCACGTGCCGGCACTGTTGCCGACGCCGGGCCAGTCGCCGGGCCGACATGTCGCCGCCACCGCGCGCGACCATTCGGGGTGCTACGGTGAGCCCACCACCACCCTTGGCCGCCGGGCGACGCGATACGCGCGCCGGCGCTGCCGTCAGGCACGCTCGCGCCCCCTGGCGTTCGTGGTCCTGATTCGAGCCTTCTTGCGGGGACGCGCACCGGGTTTCGGCCGCACGCTGGTCGCGATCCTGGGTCTGGCCCTGACGACGTGCCTTCTCCCGGTTCCCGGCTCGGCGCAGTCGGCCGCTGAGATCGGCGCGTCTACCGAAATCGCCGTGTCCGCAAGGATCGACGCGTCCGGCGCTGCGCCCGCCATCGTCGCGCTCGGCGCGGCGCTGTTCACCGATCCGCGCCTGTCGCCGGACGGCCGCTTCTCGTGCGCGTCGTGCCACCGCCCGGAGGGCGCCTTCGCCGAGCCCGGCGTCGCGCGGCAGCGCGGGCGGGACGGCATGCTACTCGCCACCAACGCACCGAGCCTGTTCGGTCTCGCCCGCCGGGGGCCGTTCCGCCATGACGGCGGGGCGCCGACACTCGCCGCTCAGATCGCGGTGCCGTTGCTGGCCCGAAACGAGATGGCGAACCCGTCGCTTTCGGCGGTCGCCGCGCGGCTGGCGGCGCATCCCGAGACCGTCTCCGACTTCGGGGCGGCCTTCGGCGGCGGTCCGACGGCCGAGCGCGTCGTCGCGGCGCTCGCCGCCTACCTGCGGAGCCTCGCGCCCGCACCCTCGCCCTACGACCACTTCCTCGCCGGCAATGCGGGGGCCCTCTCGCCCGCCGCCCGGCGCGGCCTCGCGCTGTTCCGCGGCAGGGCCGGCTGCGCGGCGTGCCACCTCGTCGACGGCGACTTTCGGGACGGGCGCTTCCACGACACCGGCATCGCCGCGCGCCGCACGCGACGGCCGTTCCCCGACGGCGTGCGCCACTCCGAGGGCCGCATCGCCGTCACCGGCGCGGCGGTCGACCGGTTCCGCGTGCGCACGCCGGGGCTCCGCGAGGTGGCGCGCACGCCCCCCTACATGCACGACGGCTCGATCCGCACCCTCGAAGGCGTCGTGCGCTACTACGCGGCGGGCGGCGCCGCCCACGTCGGGCTGTCGCCGCTGATCGGCCCGTTCGCGGTCGACGACCGTGACGTCGCCGATCTCGTGGCGTTCCTCGCGGCGCTGGGCGAGACGCCCGCCGTTCCGGTCAGCGCCGCTCCGGGCGAATGATCCCGTCCGCCGGTCGCGGGTCGGGATCGAGGCGCGGCAGGGGCGTATCGCGCACGGGCGGCCGCGGCGCCGCAGCCGGCTCGACCGCCGGCGCGGAGGGCCGCACCGGCCTGACGTCGAGGGAAGCCGCGGGTCGCGGCCGGGGCTCGCCGAGGGACGGCTCCGGTGCCGGTCGCGGGGAAATCGGGGCCGGCCGCTCCGGGGCGAGACGCAACGGGGCGGGTTCCGCCGCCGTCGATGCGGGCGGCACGGTGGCGGGCGCGGCCGGCCCCGGTGGCC
>CAZDCR010000114.1:0-7789 GCA_964503995.1 uncultured Segnochrobactrum sp. | reverse complement strand
TCGTCGTCGTCACCGATGGCGGCGAGGGCGCCCACGCCTTCACGTCGTCCGTGCGCACCTTCGTGCCGGCGATGCCGACGATGGTGGTCGACACCGTCGGCGCCGGCGACACCTTCCAGGCGGCGCTGCTCTGGCGGCTCGCTGAGGAGAACGCCATGGCGCCCTCGGCGCTCGCCTCGATCGACGAGGCGACGCTCCGGCGGGTGCTGCGCTACGCCGCCGCTGCCGCCGCGATCACCTGCAGCCGCGCCGGCGCCGACCTGCCGCGGGCGGCGGAGGTCGACGAGCGGCTCAGGGAGGCCGGCGAGGGCCCTGGCGATTGACGCCGCCGGCGCCCGGGGGGACACCCCGGGCCGTCGTTTCGCCGTCGGGTCGCCGGGCCTTACGCGGCCTGGCGCTTCGCCTGGATCAGCTTGCGGTTGACCAGCACCTCGGCGATCTGCACGGCGTTGAGTGCGGCGCCCTTACGCAGGTTGTCGGAGACCACCCACATGGCGAGGCCGTTCTCCACCGTCGGGTCCTCGCGGATGCGGCTGATGTAGGTGGCGTCCTCGCCGGTCGCCTCGTGCGGGGTGACGTAGCCGCCGTCCTCGCGCTTGTCGACGACGAGGCAGCCCGGCGCCTCGCGCAGCATCTCGCGGCACTCGTCGGCCGACAGCGGGTTCTCGAGCTCGAGGTGGACGGCCTCGGAGTGGGAGACGAACACCGGCACGCGCACGCAGGTCGCGACCACCTTGATCTTCGGATCGAGGATCTTCTTGGTCTCCACCGTCATCTTCCACTCTTCCTTGGTGAAGCCGTCGTCCAGGAAGACGTCGATGTGCGGAATGAGGTTGAAGGCGATCCGCTTCGGGAACTTCTTCGCCTCGACCGGGTCGGAGACGAAGATCGCCCGGGTCTGCTCGAAGAGCTCGTCCATCGCCTCCTTGCCGGCGCCGGACACCGACTGGTAGGTGGCGACGACGACGCGCTTGATGCCGGCGCGGTCGTGGATCGGCTTCAGCGCCACGACGAGCTGCGCCGTCGAGCAGTTCGGGTTGGCGATGATGTTCTTCTTGCGGAAGCCGGCGATGGCGTCGGCGTTCACCTCCGGCACGATCAGCGGCACGTCGGGGTCCATGCGCCAGGTCGACGAGTTGTCGATGACGACGCAGCCCTGGGCGGCGATCTTCGGCGACCACTCCTTCGAGATCGCACCACCGGCCGACATCAGGCAGATGTCGATCTTGGAGAAGTCGACCGTCTCGAGAGCCTTCACCTTCAGCGTGCGGTCGCCGAAGGAGACCTCGGTGCCCTGGCTGCGGCGGGAAGCGACGGCGATGACCTCGTCGGCGGGGAAGCCGCGCTCGTCGAGGATGTCGAGGATCTCGCGACCGACGTTGCCGGTCGCGCCGACGACGGCGACGGAATAGCCCATGGTTCTCAGCTCCTGCCTCCCGATGGCGCCCGGCGTGTCGGCGACCCGCGCGGGCGTCCGTCCCTCCCCGTCCCCGGGGAGTGCGGCGGGGGCGAGGAGAGGATCAGCGCGTCGTCGTGGTCGTTTTCGACGCAGGCCGCCCGGCCGCTCCCAAACGCACAGAAACGCCGCCACCGAGGTGGCGGGCGTCACGCGAGGCGAAGGGATGGGCGAAGGACATGCGAGGCCGCGTCACGCTGGAACTCGGCGGTGGTGATGACGGAAAACCCGCCGGCCGTCAACGGCGCGTGCGTCCGCTGCCGATGCGACAGCACGGCCTTTGCGCTGCCGGGACGACCGCCCCGGCGCCGCCTCAGGCGCTGACGGCGGCCAGCGCGTCTTCGCGGCTGTCGGCCGACTTCAGGATCGACAGGAAGCCGGAGATCTCGAAGACCTCGCGGATATGCGCCGGCAGCCGGCAGAGCACGAGGGCACCGCCCGCCTGCTTCAGCCGCTTGGCGACGACGAGGACGACGCGCAGGCCGGCACTGGAGATGTAGTCGAGGCCCGAGAAGTCGACGACGATGCGGTTGGTGCCCGCCGTGACGTGGGCGAGGATCTCGCCCTCGACCGCAGCCGCGTTATTGCTGTCGAGGCGCCCCTGGGGGAGCAGCACCAGCACATCGCCCGATCGTTCCGTCGCAATCGCCATGATCGTTCCGTCGGTTGGGTCGCCGCCCTCGCCCGGGTCTGGACGCGATGGGGAGGGCGCGCGCGGCAGGGTTCGCGCGCAAGAACGGATACCGACCCTGCCGCCGCCTGTCCAGCCCGCGCCGGCTGTGGCATGAAAGATGCGGAGCCGCCGCGCGGTTCGGAAGGCCCCCGGAGGCCGTTCCCTGCGCCGGCCGCATGACGTCGCGCGAGAGGGGACCGGGCCAGGATGAATCTGTCGCGCCTTCTGCTCGTTCCCGGTCCACCCCGCCAGCGCCCGCCCGATCTCAGCTATGCCGCCGACGAACGGCCGCCGCTGGTGGCCCTCCTCAGCCTGGCCACGCAACACGCCGTGATGGCGCTGTCGCTGTCGGCCTACGTGCTGATCGCCTGCCGGTCGGCGGGGGTGGGGGCGGAAGCGACACGCCTCATCCTGTCGGGCACGGTGCTGGCGATGGCGGTCGCGACGCTGCTGCAGGCGGTCGGCCGCGGTGTCGGCTCCAGTTCGCTGATCGTCCATATCCCCAATCCATTTTACATCGGCATCGTCGGCGGGGCGATGAAGGTCGCAGGCCCGTCGGCGCTGGTGATGATCGGACTGACGAGCGGCGTCGTGCAGCTCTTCGTCGCGCGTGCCATCCCCTATCTGCGCTCGGTCCTCCCCTCGCAGGTCGCCGGCGTCGTCGTGCTGGTGGCCGGGCTGTCGCTCGTGGAATACGCCTTCGAGGGCGGCCTCGGCCTCGACCACGCGAGCGCCGTGCAACTGCCGGAGTTCATCGTCTTCCTCGTCACCTTCGGCGCCATCGCGGCGCTGTCGGTGTGGGGCTCCCGCGCGCTGAAGCTCTATGCCCTGTTCGCCGGCCTCGCCCTCGGCGTCGCCACGGCGGCCGGATTCGGCATCCTCGAGGGGGGCGACCGCATCGCCGCCGCGCCGCTGTTCGGTCTGCCGTCGCTCAATCTGCCCGCCTTCGACGTCGGCATCGGCACGCTCGCCGCCCTGTCGGTGATGGCGGTCATGGTCGGGCTCGACACGCTCGCCTGCGTCGTCATCATGGACAAGATGGACGACGCCGCATGGCGTCGACCCGACATGCGCCGGATCGCCGGCGGCATCACCGCCAACGGCATCGGCGACATCGCCTCCGGCGTCTTCGGCGGCATGCAGGTGGCGCCATCCTCTGCCAACATCGGCCTCGCCCACGCCAGCCGTGCGACCTCGCGGGTGATCGGGCTCGCCGTCGCGGCGATGATGCTGGCGCTCGCCCTGATGCCGAAGCTGACCGTCACCCTGACGCTGATGCCGGGTCCGGTGATGGGGGCGGTGGCGCTCTACGCCGCGTCCTTCCTGATCGCCTCCGGGATCGAACTCGTGGCGAGCCGTGCCCTCGACAGCCGCGGCGTGTTCCTGGTCGGCGTCTCCGTCAGCCTCGGCCTGATCGGCATCGCCTACGAGGACATGGTGTCGACGGCGCCGGAGCTCGTGCGCGCGCTCTTCGAGGACGCCGTGATCGTCGCTGGCATCAGCGCCGTCGGACTGAACCTGCTGTTCCGCCTGAATTCGCGGCAGACGGCCACCTACGTGCCGATGGGCGAGGGCGGCTCGGCCGCCGTGACCGCGATGCTCGAGAAGCAGGGGTCGGCCTGGGGCGTGCGCCGGGACGTGCTCAACCATGCCAAGCTCGCCGCCGGCGAAGCCGTGGAGATGCTCGAACGTGGCGGATCGCCGCGGCGGCTCACGGCGGTGACGGCGCGGTTCGACGAAACCGATCTGACGGTGGAACTCGTGCACACCGGCGTTCCGGCCGTCATCCATGCCCCCATCCCGTTGCCCCCCGGCGCCGACCTCGACGAGGCGGCGTTCCAGGAGGCGGCGTCGGCGGCAATCCTGACGCGCCTGACCGATCGCATCCGCAGCGGGTCGCGCGACGGCGGCTCCTATCTGCTACTGCACTTCGAGCATTGATCCGGTAGTGTCGCCACCGTACGCGTGTCGAGCCCGGAGGCCGTCGCGATGCATAAAGCTGGGGAGTCGCCTGCCGTGAATCTCACGTTCCTCGAAGAGCTTCTGCTGCTGTGTCTCGACGACGAGACGGGCCTGCTCCGGCCCGCCTTCGCGCCGTGGCTTGACACCGCGGGCGCCGGCGCTCTTCTGATGGACCTTGCGCTCAAGGACCGCGTCGACACCGATCCGAAGCGGCTCGACGTCGTCGACAGGACGCCGACCGGCGAGCCCCTGCTCGACGAGGCCCTGGCGCTCGTCGCCGAATTGCCGAACGGGCAGCCGATCGACGCGTACCTGGCGCAGCTCTCGCGCCATGGCGAGCACTTCCGCACCGAGGCCCTCGACCGGCTGGTCGGGCGCGGCGTCCTCAAGGTGAAGGACGACCGCTTCCTCTGGGTGTTCAAGACGCGCGCCTATCCGGTGGTGGACGGCCGCGTCGAGCGGGAGGTGAAGCGCCGCCTGTTCGCCATCCTCTTCGACGACGAGATTCCCGATCCTCGTGACGTCGTGCTGATCAGCCTCGTCTCGGCGTGCAACCTGCTGCCGATGATGCTGTCGGCCGACGAGTGCGAGCACGTCCGCGACCGCGTCGAGACGATCCGCAAGATGGACCTGATCGGCCAGTCGGTCGGCCGCGCGATCCGCGACATCGAGTGGTCGATCGCGCTGACGCAGACGGGTTTCTGACAGGCACCAACGCCGACAGCCGCGGCACCGCCGACGGAGCCGCGCTAGCGCATGCAGACGATCCAGTACATCCGGCCGACGCTCTACGCGACGTGCTTCTTCTCGATGCACGTCGCGGTGGCGATGCTGCTGCCGGCATTCGTCGACCTGGCGGACGGCAGTTCCGACTGGCTGGTCTTCGTCGGGGTGAGCGTCGCCGTCTTCGTGTTCTCGCTGCTCGGCATCCTGTCGCTGCGCCAGCCGCTGCCGCGCTTCTCCCCGCGCTTCGGCTTCCTGGTGACGACGGTGCTGTGGGTGGCGACCTGCCTCATCAGTGCCTTGCCATTCTATTTTTCGGCCCTGGACCTGAGCTTCGCGCAATCGGTGTTCGAGGCCGTCTCGGGCCTTACGACCACCGGCTCGACGGTCATCGCCGGCCTCGACAATGTGCCGCGGGGAATCCTGCTGTGGCGGGCGCTGCTGCAGTTCTTCGGCGGCATCGGCATCGTCGCGATCGGGCTGTTCCTGTTCCCGTTCCTGCGCATCGGCGGCATGCAGCTGTTCCGGGCCGAATCCTCCGACCGCTCGGACAAGGCGCTGCCCCGCGTCGTCCAGCTGACGACGGCGCTGGTCGTCATCTATGTCGGCCTCAACGTCCTCTGCACCCTCGTCTACGCCGCCCTCGGCATGAGCTTCTTCGACGCCGTGACACACGCCATGGCGACCGTCTCGACGGGCGGCTTCTCCACCCACGACGCTTCCTTCGGCTTCTTCTCGAGCCCGGCGATCCACTGGGCGGCCATCGTCTTCATGATCCTCGGCGGCCTGCCGTTCGTGCTGTTCGTCGACCTGTGCGTCAACGGCAAGCTGACGGTGCTCTCCGACATCCAGGTGCGGGTGTTCGTGGGGGTGATCGTCGGCGTCTCGCTGGTGCTGACGATCTGGCTGGTCACCCGGCACGACATGCGGTTTCCCGACGCGCTCACCCACGCCGCCTTCAACGTCACGTCGATCGTCACCACGACGGGCTTCGCCTCGGCGGACTATGCGATGTGGGGGCCATTTGCGGTGGCGCTGTTCCTGGTGCTCACCTTCATCGGCGGCTGCTCGGGGTCGACCACCGGCGGCATCAAGGTCTACCGCTTTATCATCGTTTTCGCTGCCCTCAACCGGGCGCTGCACCGCCTCGTCTACCCCAACGCGGTGGTGCCGCTCCGCTATGGCGACCGGCGCGTCGACACCGACGTGTTCGAATCGGTGATGACCTTCCTGATCGCCTTCTTCGCCCTTCTGGCGATCATCACGGTGCTGCTGTCGCTGACGTCCGGCCTCGATCTCGTCACCAGCCTGACCGGGGCGCTGACGGCGCTGTGCAACGTCGGCCCCGGCCTCGGCGACATCATCGGCCCGTCGGGCAACTTCGCCACCCTCGACGACACCGCCGTCTGGGTGCTGTCGGCCGCCATGCTGCTCGGCCGACTGGAGATCATGACGATCCTCGTGCTGCTGTCGCCGATCTACTGGCGCTCCTGACGGCGGCTCAGCTGGAGCCGCCCAGGCAGGCGACGAGGTTCGTCGCGAGGTCGCCCATCAGTTCGAAATAGAGGTCCGTGCCCGGCGTGTGGGCGGCGGCGGCGTCGGGATCGAGCACACCGGTGCGCACGCCGGTGTCCTCGACCAGCCGGCTGACGACCCGCGGCTCGAACTGCGGCTCGGTGAAGACGCAGACGGCGCCGCGCTCGGCGATGGTGGCGCGGATCTCCTGGATGCGCTGGGCGCCCGGCGCCCGGTCGGGGCTGACGGTGATGGCGCCGACGGCGGCGAGGTCGTAGCGGGCGTCGAGATACTGGTAGGCATCGTGGAAGACGATGAACGGCTTCTCGCGCACCGGAGCGAGCTCCGTCTCGAGCCGTGCGTCGAGGTCGGCGATCCTGGCCTCGAGGGCGGCGCCGTTCGCGGCATAGCGTTCGGCGTTGGCGGGATCGGCGTCGGACAGCGTCGCGACGATCGCCCGGGTCATCGCCGCGGCGTTGCGCGGGTCGAGCCACAGGTGCATGTCGTGCTCGCCGGCGTGGGCGTGCGGCTCCGCCTCGGCGTGCGCGTCGTGAGCGGCGTGTGTGTCGTGTCCATGCGCATCATGCGCATGATCGTGACCCTCTTCGGTGCCATGGTCGTGCGTGTCGGCGTGAGCCACGGCCGGTGCGGTGGCATGATCGTGGTCGTCCGCGTGGCCGTGGGCATCCGCGTGGCCGTGGGCATCCGCAGCGCCGTGGGCCTCCGTGGCCGCCTCGTGCTCGTGGTCGTCGTGGTCCTCATGCCCGGCCGCAGCGTGCGCCGATCCGTCGGCAGCGGCGCCGTGATCGTGATCATGGTCGTCGTCCGGGGCCGCCGCCGCAGACGCGTGTTCGTGTTCGTGATCATGATCGGCGACGTCGTGCGCGCCGGCCTTCGCCTCGCTGCTTCCGTGCGCATGGCCGTGGTCGTGGGCCGCCCAGATGCCGCCTTCGCGCAGCGGCATCAGCCGTAGCCCCGGCGCCTCCGACAGGTCGACGACGTCGGCCTGGCTCGCGAGCGTCGCGAGGGGATCGTCGAGGAAGGCCTCAAGGCCCGGCCCGACGCGGAAGACGATCTGGGCGCCGGAGAGGGCGGCCGCATCCGACGGCTTCATCGTGTAGGTGTGCGGCGACGCCCCACCCTTGACGAGCAACGTCGGCTCGCCGACGCCGGCCATGACGCCGGACACCAGCGCGTGCATCGGCGCGATCGAGACCACGACGCTCGGCGGCGGCGACGGCGCCTCGGTCTCGGCGTGGAGCGCCGGCATTCCGAGGCCCCCGATCCCGACGACGCACGCCGTCGGCAGCGCGAGGCGGACGGTGGCGCTCGTGAGGGTGCGACGCATGGGATGTCTCCGCTCGATCTGCTGGGAAGCTGTAACTTTATAACGTTGCGCCCGCCGGGGACAAGCGGCCATATGCGCGCTTCCGGGTGCTGTGGCGGATCGGCCGGGCGGC
>CAZDCR010000113.1:0-7803 GCA_964503995.1 uncultured Segnochrobactrum sp. | reverse complement strand
CAACACTTCTCTCCCGACGACGAACTTCTTCAGGTTGCCTCCCGAAATGCCCGCCTCCTCCTGGTCGTCGCTGTCCTTGCGCACGTCGTAGGCGGCGATGATGCGGTCCTTGATCTCGTTTGCCGGCGCCGCCGCCAGCAGGCCGAGGCGAGTGAGCTTCGCCGTCGCGTGCCGCGTCAGCACGACGTTCGCCGACAGCGGCATCCGCGGCACCGCCGCGTGCCCGAGGCGCTCCTCCGGCACGAAGGCCGCCCCGCGCCGCCGCCGCGCCGACACGCCCTCCGCTCCCACCGGCGCACCGTCGATCATCATCGTGCTGGGCGCGCAGGTACGCTCGCCCGACAAGGCCTCGAACAGTTCCGCCTGGCCGTTGCCGGCGACCCCGGCGATGGCGACGATCTCGCCCGCCCGCACCATCAGCCTGACGTCCTTCAGCGCCGTGCCGAACGGTGTCTCCGGGGCGAGCGTCAGACCGCGCACCTCGAGCCGCGGCGGGCCATCGGGCACCGTCGGCCGGTGCGCCACGCTGCCGACCGCGCCGCCCACCATCATGCGGGCGAGGCTGCCTGCGGTTTCCTTCGACGGATCGACGCTGCCGATCAGCTTGCCGTGGCGCAGCACCGTGGCGCGGTCGCACAGCGCCCGCACCTCTTCCAGCCGGTGGCTGATGTAGAGGATGGCGCGGCCCTCGGCGCGCAGGCACCGCAGCGTCGTGAACAGCTGGTCGGCCTCTTGCGGCGTCAGCACCGAGGTCGGCTCGTCCATGATCAGAAGCTTCGGGTCCTGCAGCAGCGCCCGCACGATCTCGATGCGCTGGCGCTCACCGACGGAAAGATCGCGGACGACGCGGGTCGGGTCGAGCGCCAGCCCGAGCTTCACCGACAGCGCCCGCGCCTCGTCCGCCACCTGCGCGACCGACCGCGACCGCGGCATCGCCAGCGCGATGTTCTCCGCCACCGTCAGCGCCTCGAACAGCGAGAAGTGCTGGAACACCATGCCGATGCCGAGCGCACGCGCCGCCGCCGGGCTGGGAATCGTCACCGACTCGCCGAGGAAGCGGATCTCGCCCTCGTTCGGCTGCAGCGCCCCGTAGAGGATCTTCACCAGCGTCGACTTGCCGGCGCCGTTTTCGCCCAGCAGCGCGTGGATCTCGCCCTGGGCGATCGTCAGGTCGACGTGGTCGTTGGCGACGAGGGCGCCGAAACGCTTGACGATGCCGCGCGCCTCGAGCACCGGCGGCCGCGCATCCCTCCCGCCGTCAGCGCCCGCTGCCGCCGCCATCCCACCGAACCCCGTTCCAGTGCCCCGCCGCCGATCCTAGTGCAGCGAAATCGGGCACGCCAACGTCCTGTGCAACTTACCGGTGGATGGTCACGCTCTGCCGCTCGCGACGAAGCAGGCGACGTCGCGCCCTGCCACCCGGTCGATCGGCGGCCGCTCGGCCCGACAGCGCGCCACCACCGAGGGGCAGCGCGGGTTGAAAGCGCAGCCGACCGGCGGGTTGAAGGGGGAGGGGAGCTCGCCCTGCAGCACGATGCGCTCCTTGCGCCGCTCCGGGTCGGCGAACGGCGTCGCCGACAGCAGCGCCTTCGTATAGGGGTGGCGCGGGTCCTCGAAGATCGCCTCGCGTGGCCCCTGCTCGACGGCGCGGCCGAGGTACATCACCATCACCTCGTCGGCGATGTGGCGTACCACCGTCAGGTCGTGGCTGACGAACAGGTAAGCGAGGCCCAGGCTCTCCTGCAGCTCGGCGAGCAGGTTCAGCACCTGCGCCCGCACCGACACGTCGAGCGCCGACACCGGCTCGTCGAGCACCAGCACCTTCGGCTTCAGCACCAGGGCGCGGGCGATCGCGATGCGCTGGCGCTGGCCGCCGGAGAACATGTGCGGATAGCGGTCGGCATGCTCGGGGCGCAGGCCGACGCGGGCGAGGAGGTCGCGCACCACCTGCGTCCGCTCGGCCGCCGGCATGTCGGTGTTGATGACGAGCGGCTCGGCGATCTGGGTGGCGATCGTCTGGCGCGGGTTGAGAGAGCCGTAGGGGTTCTGGAAGACGATCTGCACCTCGCGGCGCAGCGTCGCCTTCTCCGCCGGCCCTGCGGTCACCATGTCGATGCCGTCGATGACGAGGCTGCCCGACGACGGCGGCTCGATCGAGGTGACGACGCGGGCGAGCGTCGACTTGCCCGATCCCGATTCGCCGACGACGGCGAGCGTCCGCCCCGGCGCGAGCCGGAACGACACGCCGGCGAGCGCGTGCACCAGCGCGTCGCCGCGGAAGGGGCCGCGCGCCACGCGGTAGGTGCGGGCGAGGTCGTCGGCCACCACCAGCGCCTCGGCCGGCGCGGTCACGGGCCTGCGGGCAGCCAGGCTCATGCCATCACCTCCGGTATGCGCGCGAGCGGCGTCGGCCGTCCGTCGACGAGCGGGTAGTGGCAGCGCGCGTAGCCCAACTCGGGCGGTGCCGGCTGCGGCGGCACGGTGACGCAAAGGTCGGTGGCAAAGGCGCAGCGCGGCGAGAACAGACAGCCCGCCGGCCGGTCGAAGGCGCCGGGCACGACGCCGGCGATCGCCGGCAGCCGCCGCTCCGTCGCCCGCTCCGGCAGCGCCGCCAGCATTGCCGCCGTGTAGGGGTGGCGCGGCGTGCGGAACAGCCCGAGCGTGTCCTGCAACTCCACCTGCTGGCCGGCATACTGCACGGAGACGCGGTCGGCGGTCTCCGCGACGACGCCCATGTCGTGGGTGATCAGCACCAGCGCCATCTCGGTCTCGCGCTGGATGCGCAGCAAAAGGTCGAGGATCTGCGCCTGGATCGTCACGTCGAGCGCCGTCGTCGGCTCGTCGGCGATTAGCAGCTTCGGTCCGGCGGCGAGCGCCATGGCGATCATCACCCGCTGGCTCATGCCGCCGGAGAGCTGGTGCGGGAAGGCGGCGAGCCGCCGCGCCGGCTCGGGGATGCCGACGAGGTCGAGGAGTTCGATCGCCCGCGCCTTGCGCGCCGCCCGCCCGAGGCCGAGATGCACCTTCAGCACCTCGCCGATCTGGAAGCCCACCGTGAAGCACGGATTGAGGCTCGTCATCGGCTCCTGGAAGATCATCGCCATCTCGTGCCCGACGAGCCGCCGCCGCTCGCGGGCGGAGATCGTGCGCAGGTCGCGGCCGTTGAACTCCAGCCGGTCAGCGGTCACCGTCGCCGTCGACGGCAGCAGCCCCATCACGGCGAGCATCGCCACCGACTTGCCGGAGCCGGATTCGCCGACGACCGACACTACCTCGCCGATATCGACCGATAGCGACACGCCATCCACCGCCCGGAACGGCCCGGCGCGGGTGGCGAAGGAGACGGTGAGGTTGCGGATGTCGAGGAGGGGCATGGCCTTCAGTTCGTCATCGACCGAGGTTATATCCGGGCAGAAGGAGACGATGCATGGTTCGAGGTCCGATCATTCCGGTTGTTTAGGGTCCGACGTCTGCCGAGCGGTGTCGGCGGCGCCAGCGCGTTTTGCCGCGAGGATCGTCCCCGCGGCTGCAATCAGCGACGTCTGCAGCGTCTCGGTCACCCTCACCCCCGCTTCAGCTTGGGGTCGAGCGCGTCCCTGAGCCCGTCGCCGACGAGGTTGATGGCGAGCACGGTGAGCAGGATGGCGAGGCCCGGAAAGGTCACCACCCACCAGGCGCGCAGGATGAACTCGCGCGCCTCGGCGAGCATCGTCCCCCATTCCGGCGTCGGCGGCTGCGCGCCCATGCCGAGGAAGCCGAGCGCCGCCGCCTCGAGGATGGCGTTGGAAAACGACAGCGTCGTCTGGACGATCAGCGGCGCCAGGCAGTTCGGCAGCACCGTCTTCACCATCAGCCGGATCGGCCCGGCGCCAGCGGTGCGCACCGCCACCACATAGTCCTTGTCGCGCTCGGTCATCACCGAGGCGCGCGTCAGGCGGACGAAGTGCGGCAGCAGCACCAGCGTGATGGCGATCATCGCGTTCATCAGCCCGGGGCCGAGGATGGCGACCAGCACGAGCGCGAGCAGAAGCCCCGGAAACGCCAGCACGACGTCCATGACGCGCATGACGACGGTGTCGACCCAGCCGCCGAGGTAGCCCGACAGCGTGCCGAGCGTGACGCCCGCGGCCAGCGCCAGCGTGACGACGAACAGGCCGATGAACAGCGAGTAGCGCGCCCCGAAGATCAGCCGCGAGAGCATGTCGCGGCCGACGGCGTCGGTGCCGAGCAGGTAGGTGAGCGAGCCGCCGGCCTCCCAGAACGGCGGCACCAGCAGCGCGTCGCGGTTCTGCACGTCGGGGGCGTGCGGGGCGACCATCGGCGCGAAGATCGCCACCAGCACCAGCACCACCATGAACACGAGCCCGGCCACGGCGCCCTTGTTCTCCGAGAAAGACGCCCAGAACGCGCCGAGCATCTCGAGGCGGGGGTTCTCCGCCGCAGCGCCGCCGGCCGCCGGATCGGTCACGGCCATCGTCTCACCTCCGGTGGCGGATGCGCGGGTTGACGAGCCCGTAGGCGACGTCGACCGCGAGGTTGACGATCATCACGATGCCGGCGATCAGCAGCAGCCCGCCCTGCACGACCTGGTAGTCGCGGCGGAAGATCGAATCGACCAGCCACTTGCCCACCCCCGGCCACGAGAAGATCGTCTCCGTCAGGATGGCGCCGGCGAGCAGCAGCCCCGCCTGCAGGCCGATCGTCGTGATCACCGGGATCAGCGCGTTGCGCAGCGCGTGCAGCCCGACGACGCGGCCGGGCGTCAGCCCCTTGGCGCGTGCCGTGCGCACATAGTCCTCGCCGAGCACCTCCAGCATCGCCGAGCGCGTCTGGCGGGCGATGACGGCGAGCGGGATGGTGCCGAGCACGATCGCCGGCAGGATCAGGTGCGACACCGCCGACGCGAACGCGCCCTTCTGGCCGGACAAGAGGCTGTCGATCAGCATGAAGCCGGTCGGCGTCGGGAAGTAGTAGAGCAGCGAGATCCGCCCCGAGACCGGCGTCCAGCCGAGCCAGCCGGAGAACACGATGATGAGCAAAAGCCCCCACCAGAAGATCGGCATCGAGTAGCCGACGAGCGCCGTCGACATCACGGTGTGATCGAAGACCGAGCCGCGCCGCACCGCCGCGATGACGCCGGCCGGCAGGCCGAGCACGACGGCGAAGATCATCGCCGTGATCGACAGCTCCAGTGTCGCCGGGAACAGCGCCGCGAACTCCGACAGCACCGGCCGCTTGGTGACGATCGAGTTGCCGAGGTCGCCGTGCAGGATGCCTGTCAGGTACTCGACATATTGCTGCCAGAGCGGCCGGTCGAAGCCGAACTGCGCCATCAGCTCGGCGTAGCGCTCGGGCGAGAGGCCGCGCTCGCCGGCGAGCAGCAGCACGGGATCGCCCGGCAAAAGGCGGATGAACAGGAAGGCGACGACCGTCACGCCGAGGAAGGTCGGAATGAGCAGGCCAATTCGCTTTGCGAGAAACGGGATCATGACGGGCCGAACGACGCCGCGGCGGAGGTCCGCCGCGGCGTCGTGAGCGGGTGCCGGTGGTTATTCGGCGATGTCGACGCCGTCGAAGCGGTGCGAGCCGAGCGGGTCCATCTTGTAGCCGGACACGGACTTCGCCATCGGCATCGTCACCAGCGAGTGGGCGATCGTCGCCCACGGCGCCTGGTCCTTGAAGCGCAGCTGCGCCTGCTCGTAGAGGGCGGTGCGCTCGGCCTGGGTCGGCAGCGACTTCGCCTTCTGGATCAGGTCGTTGAACTCCTGGTCGCACCACTGTGCGCGGTTGGCGCCGCCGACGGCGTCACAGCCGAGCAGCACGGCCAGGAAGTTGTCCGGATCGCCGTTGTCGCCGGTCCAGCCGAGCAGCACCGCGCCGTCGCGGTCCTTCTCGGAGGAGCGCTTCAGATACTCGCCCCACTCGAACGAGACGATCTCGACCTCGACGCCGATCTGCTTGAAGTCCTCCTGGATGAGCTCGGCCATGCGGCGGGCGTTCGGGTTGTAGGGGCGCGCCACCGGCATCGCCCACACCTTCATCTTCAGGTCCTTGACGCCGGCATCCTCGAGCATCTTCTTGGCGGCTTCGGGATCGTAGGGATCGTCCTTCACGGCCTCGTTGTAGGACCACATCGTCGGCGGGATCGGGTTCTTCGCCGGCGCGCCGGTGCCCTGGAACACCGCCTCGATGATGGCGTCCTTGTTGATCGCCATGTTCAGCGCCTTGCGGACCGCCGGATTGTCGAAGGGCGCCACGGTGGTGTTGTAGGCGAGGTAGCCGACGTTGAGGCCTTCCTGCTGCATCACCTGCAGGTTCGGCTCGTCCTTCAGGGAGGCAATGTCGGCCGGGTTCGGATAGGCCATCACGTGGCACTCACCCGCCTTCAGCTTCTGCAGGCGCACGGAGGCGTCCGGCGTGATCGCGAAAACGAGCTGGTCGATCGGCTGCTTGCCGTCCCAGAAGTCGGCGAAGGCCTCGTAGCGGATCACCGCGTCCTTCTGGTAGGCGACGAAGCGGAACGGTCCCGTGCCGATCGGCTCGTTGTCGATCACCTCCGGCGTACCCGCCGTCATCATCTGGTCGGCATACTCGGCCGACATGATCGAGGCGAAGTCCATCGCGAGGTTCGCGATCATCGGCGCTTCCGGCCGGTTCAGCGTGAACTTCACCGTGTGGTCGTCGACCTTCTCGATGTTCTTGATCAGGTCCGGCATCGACATGCCGTCGAAATACTCATAGGTCGGCGACGATACCTTGTACCAGGGCTCGTCCTTCTTGAGCTGACGGTTGAACGAGAACAGCACGTCGTCGGCGTTGAAGTCGCGCGACGGCGTGAACTTGTCGTTGGCGTGGAACTTCACGCCCTGGCGCAGCTTGAAGACGTACTCGAGGCCGTCGTCCGAGACCTCCCAGGATTCGGCGAGGCCCGGCACCACGTTGGTCGTGCCCTTCTCGAACTCGACGAGGCGGTTGTAGATCGGCTTCGCCGAGGCGTCGAAGGTGGTGCCGGCGGTGAAGAAGGACGGGTTGAAGCCCTCGGGGCTTCCTTCCGAGCAATAGACGAGCGTCTTCGCCTCGGCCGCCGAGAAGGCGAGGCACGTCGTGAGCGCGAGCGCGGAAGCGAGTGTGCGCAGCAGCATGGTTTTTCCCTCTTTCAGGTTCTTGCCGGAACGGTTTGGCGCCCTGCGGAGCCGCAGGGGTACGCAACCGCGCCGTTCGACCTGATGGTAAAAAATCACGTCGCGACGCGATCGCCAAGGGGGCGCGCGCCGGTGCACCTATTAGCCTTTGGTTTCGATCATGGGCTGTGAGCGCTGCCCGGCTCAGCCCAGAGGGGCGCGCAGGGCCACCGCGCGCAGAGCGTCAAAACCCGTGATCAGCCCGCCGGCAGACGGTCCGCCAGCTGCGGCAGCGCGAACGGCACGCCGGCCGGCGGTACCTCGTTCGGCGGCAGCGCGACGCGGAAGACCTCGGCGAGCAGCCGCCGCGTCACCACCGCCGCCGGTGCGCCATCGGCCGCCACGCGCCCTTCGTGCACGACGATGAAACGGTCGGCATAACGCGCGGCGAGGTTGAGGTCGTGCAGCACGACGATCGCCGCCCCGCCGGCGCGGGCGTGGTCGCGGGCGGCGTCGAGCACGGCAAGTTGATGGGAAAGGTCCTGCGCCGCCGTCGGCTCGTCGAGCATCAGCACGCCCGGCCCGCGGCCGATGGCGCCGACCCAGAGCTGCGCCAGCACGCGGGCGAGGTGGGCACGCTGGCGTTCGCCGCCCGACAGGGCGGCGTGCAGGCGGTCGGCGC
>CAZDCR010000112.1:0-7962 GCA_964503995.1 uncultured Segnochrobactrum sp. | reverse complement strand
CCATCGCCATCTCGCTCGGCCTGCAATACGGCGTGCCGCTCGAGGAATATGTCGACGCCTTCACCTTCACCCGCTTCGAGCCGGCCGGGTTCGTGCAGGGCAACGACTACGTCAAGAACGCCACCTCGATCCTCGACTACATCTTCCGTGAGCTGGCGATCTCCTATCTCGGCCGGCACGACCTGGCGCACGTCTCGCAGGACGACATCGGCTCCACCGCGATGGGCACGGGCGTCGACGAGGGCAAGGCGCCGGGTCCGGAGCACGTCGTCTCCAAGGGCCTGGTGCGCGGCCGCACCACCGCCTTCCGCGTCCTCGAGACGCCGGCCGGCGAACAGCGCGGCGGCCCGAAGGCGAGCGGCGCCCCCGTCGCCTCGGCGCACGGCTCGGTGACGGCGTTGCGCACCGGTGCCGGCGCGGCGCTCGCCTTCCAGCGCAGCGAGCCGCTGGAGGACCCCGAGGAAGACCCCGAGACCGCGCTCGTCCCCTCCCCGGCCCCGCAGCCAGCCCAGAAGTCGGCCCGCGCCGACAAGGCCGAGAAGGCCGCCCTCGCCCGCCTGAAGGGCTACGAGGGCGAAAGCTGCGGCGAGTGCGGCAACTTCACGATGGTCCGCAACGGCACCTGCCTGAAGTGCGACACCTGCGGCGCGACGAGCGGCTGCAGCTGAGCCGGAGATTGCGATAGAGGGTTCCGTCACAGCACCGGCCCCTGAAAAGGGGCCGGAGGCAACAACGACGTCAGCGGCGGACGGAACCGCTCTTCTTCTGCCTTGCCAGCTCCAGGAAGCTCGCCTTGATCCGCGCGAACAGCGCCGGAGGGATGAAGCCGTAGCTGAACTCGCCGGGCTTGCCGGGGATCGCCGACAGGCCGCCATTCGGCCACTCATCCACGTTGTGCTCGGAGACGATCACCCAACTCGGTGCATCGTCGAGCCCGATGGCTCGCTTCACCTGCTCCGGAATCTCGACGCCGATGGTGCTGCCGGACGGAGGGCTGTGGGTGATGGGCAGAAGAACCACGAAACGCGGGCGCGCTGCATCGTCACTGGCGGCAACGAGGCAGGCCGGACGATCCTTGCCCTGATCCCGACCGGCCGCCGCTTCGCGTGTCCAGAGATAGTCGTAGCGGATGACGAGTCCCGGTTTCGGATCGGGAAGCGGCACGATGCCGGACCTATTTCAGGAGATCGTCGAGCCCAGCATGCTCAGGGTTCATCTGGGCGCGCTCGACGGCATCAATCACCGCGTCTGTCGCGTCCGCGGTACGATGCACGCGCTGCGCGGCAGCGGTCAGCCAGTCGTAATGGTCGGCAGACATCAGAACGAGTTCCCGGCGACCGTGACGGGTGATCTCCACCGGCTCGCGCTGGGCACGGTGCTGAAACTCACCGAACTTGCGCTGGAATTCCAGCGAGCCGATCCGGACCATGCCTGCCTCCTGCAGTTCGACACCTGAGTTATACGTAGAATGCGTGGAATTGCAAAAATAGCTCGCACGCGGCGGGTCAGCAGGCTTCGCGCCGCTGGCACGTGCGCCCCGTCCCCTGCCACCCTCCCCCGACTTGATCCACATCAGCGACGTGATTTCCGAACGCCCCTCATGTGCGGGTATCCTGGAGGCCGAAATGCCGCCGGAAGAAGCGGCGCGGGGTGCGCCGCCCGATCGATCACGCAAGGGGAAGAGACATGGCCGAGGATGACGTGGGCAAGTCGGGGCAGCCCGTCAGCGCCGAGGCGCTGCGGATGATGATGCTCGAGAAGCAGATGAAGGAGATGGACGAGCAGATGGCTCGTCAGAAACTCGAGCAGCAGAAGCGGGCCCAGTTCGCCGAGGATTTCCTGAAGGGGCACCTCGGCGAGGAGGAACGGGCGATGATCCGCCGCGTCGTCATGCAGGCGGTGACCGCCGGCAAGCTCGAGGCGCTGGTCTACACCTTCCCGTCCGAGCTCTGCACCGACAGCGGCCGCGCCATCAACAGCGCCGACCCCGACTGGCCCTCGACCCTGCAGGGCAAGGCGAAGGAGCTCTTCGAGGTCTACAAGACCAACGCCCAGCCGCAGGGCTACAAGCTGAAGGCCGCGATCATCAACTTCCCCGGCGGCATGCCGGGCGACGTCGGCTTCTTCCTGTCCTGGGCACCCGACGCCGCCTGACCGGGCAGACGCGGCGACCCGCTGCGGGCCGCCGCGCCGCCCCTCCGCCCGGTGTCAGCCGACGTTCGGCACGATGTTGCGGAAGCTCGTGTCCTCGACGAAGTCCTTCGGCCGCTTCTGCCGGTCGCCGAGCTTCGGCTTCTCGAACCCGACGTGCTCGTAGGGGATGCGGCTCAGCAGGTGCGAGATGCAGTTGATCCGCGCCCGCTTCTTGTCGTCCGAGGGCACCACCCACCACGGGGCGTGGATGCTGTCGGTCATGCGGATCATCTCGTCATAGGCGGTCGTGTAGTCCCACCAGCGCCGGTAGGACTCGATGTCCATCGGGCTCAGCTTCCACTGGCGCAGGGGATCGTCGATGCGCTGACAGAAGCGCCGCTCCTGCTCCTCCTCGCTGACGTCGAGGAAGTATTTCAGCAGGATGAGGCCGGATTCGACGAGCGTCGCCTCGAAGCGCGGCGCCTGCTCCAGGAAGCGGTGCGCCTGCTGGTCGGTGCAGAACCCCATGACGCGCTCGACACCCGCCCGGTTGTACCAGCTGCGGTCGAAGATCACGACCTCGCCGGCTGCCGGCAGGTGCGGGATGTAGCGCTGGATGTAGATCTGCGACTTCTCGCGCTCGGTCGGCGACGGCAGCGCGACGACGCGGAAGACGCGCGGGCTGACCTTCTCCGTGATGCGCTTGATGACGCCGCCCTTGCCCGCCGCGTCGCGCCCTTCGAAGATCACGACAATGCGGGCGCCGCTCGCCTTCACCCACGCCTGAAGGTGGGCGATCTCCACCTGAAGCCGATGCAACTCCTCGGCGTAGTGGAAGTCCGGCGGCGCGTGGCCGATGGTACCGGCCTCGGCGGCGCGTTGCTTCCCATCCTTCTTCTTCTTGCCCATCGTCGTTTCCTTTCCCCCGCCTGGCGCACGGCGTGCGTCCAGTCTAGGCCGAACTGCCGTCTGGGGAAAATGAGCGAGCGCAAGCCGTGCGGATGCGATGCGACGCCTCGGAGCTTGACGACCCCGCCGCGAAGGTCGATTGGACGAACCCAACCGGCCCCGCCGCTTCCGAGACAGGACCCCGTTTCCGCATGGCTCTGAACACCATTGAGGAAGCCGTCGCGGCGATCGCCGCCGGCGAGCTCGTCGTCGTCGTCGACGACACCGACCGCGAGAACGAGGGCGACCTGATCATGGCGGCGTCGAAGGCGACGCCGGAGCGCATCGCCTTCATGATCCGCCATACGAGCGGCATCATCTGCGTGCCGATGCCGGCCGAACGCGCCGAGACGCTCAACCTCGCCCCGATGGTCGCCAACAACCGCGACCCGATGCGCACCGCCTTCACGGTGACGGTCGACTACAAGGTCGGACTCACTACCGGCATCTCGGCGGAAGAGCGCGCGAACACCATCGCCGCCCTGTCGAACGACAACTGCACGGCGGGCGACTTCCTCCGCCCCGGTCACATCTTCCCGCTGATCTCGCGCGATGGCGGCGTGCTTACCCGCTCCGGCCACACCGAGGCTGCGACCGACCTCGCGACACTTGCCGGCCTCGAGCCGGTGGGCGTGCTGGCCGAGGTCGTCAACGACGACGGCACGGTCAAGCGGCTGCCGGAGCTGATCGAGTTCGCCCGCACCCACGGCCTGAAGATCGTCTCGATCGAGGAACTGATCGAGTACCGGATGCGGCAGGAGATGTTCGTCCGGCGCATCGATTCCTTCGACGTCGCCGCCCACGGTCGCACCGCCCGCGTCTATGTCTACGAGACGCCGTTCGACCCGCTGCAGCACGTCGCGATCACCGTCGGCAATGTCGTCGGGGCGGACGACGTCCCCTGCCGGATCCACCGCGAGCACGTTCTGTCGGACCTGTTGCGCGGCTCGGCCACCTCGAAGGGCTGGCTCGACCAGGCGCTGTCGCGCTTCGATGGCGGCAAGGGCGGCGTCTTCGTGCTGATCCGCGATCCGGCCGTGCTGCGTCCGGAAGACGAGCAGGTGGCGTCCGGCGACCCCGAGGCGGAGCGCCACATGTCGGCCCGGCAGCGGCGCGCCCGTTGGCGCGAGGTCGGCGTCGGCGCGCAGATCCTGCGCGATCTCGGCGTCACCTCGATCGCGCTCCTGTCCTCGCACGAGCGCCAGTATGTCGGCCTCGCCGGTTTCGGCATCAAGATCGGCCGGACCGAGAAGGTGGCCGGCGCCTGATCCCTCAGCGGATCACCGCCTCGATCAGGAACGGCCCGCGCGCCTTCAGCGCCGACGCGAAAACGTCGGCGAAATCCTCTGCCGTATCGACCCGGCGCGCCGGCACGCCCATGCCTTCCGCCATCTTGACCCAATCGAGCGCCGGATCGTCCATGTCGAGGACGCGGCCCGACCGCTCGGCCGCCGTCACGCCGACGCGGCCGAGTTCGACGTGCAGGATCTTGTAGGAACGGTTGGCGAAGATCACGGTCACGACGTCGAGGCGCTCGCGCGCCTGCGTCCACAGCGCCTGCAAGGTGTACATGCCCGAGCCGTCGCCCTCGAGGCAGACGCACTTGCGGTCCGGGCAGGCGACGGCGGTGCCGGTCGCCAGCGGCAGGCCGATGCCGATCGAGCCGCCGCTGATCCACAGGATGTCATGCGGCGCAGCCGAGGGGCCGTACTCGCTGGTGAAGGCACCCGACGTGATGCACTCGTCTGAGACGATGGCGCCCTCCGGCAAAAGCCGCGCGACGATCGCGCCGACCTTCTGCTGGTCGAGCGAGCCGGACGGCATGCCCGGCACGTCGAGGGCGTAGCGCTCGCTCTTGCCCGCCTTGCGCGGCGCGCCGAGCGCATCGGCGAGATCGGACACCGCGGCGACGACGTCCTCGTCCGGGCTCGCGAGCTGGTGGATGGCGCAGCCGGGAGCGGCGAGAAAGCTCGGCTTGTTCGGATAAGCGAAGAAGGAGACCGGCGGCGCCGTTCCGACGATCACCAGCACGTCGAAGTCGGCGAGCACCGCCGCCGCATCCTCGGCGAAGTACGGCATCCGTCGCACCACCGGCCGCCCTGCCCCGCGCGCCATCCTTGGCGCGAAGGTGTCGCCGAACAGCGCGGCGCCGGTCTTCGCGGCGATCCGTCCGAGCGCCTCCAGCCCGTCGCCGTGCAGCGCCGGACCGCGCCCGAGGATTGCCGCCTTGCGCGCGCCTTTCAGCGCCCGCGCAACGCCGTCGACGACCGCCTCACTGACGCGCCGCGGCGACACGGGGGCGATCGGCGCGACCGGTCCGGTCGACGGGTCCCAGGAGATGTCGGCGGGTACGATCAGCGTCGCCGTGCCGCCCGACAGGCTGGACGCCGCCGCCACCGCCTCGGCCGCATCGTGGGCGACGGTCGCCGACGACTGGCTGGTGCGGACCCAGCGCGACACCGGCCGGGCGATCGCCTCGATGTCGGCCGTCAGCGGCGCGTCGTAGGCGAGGTGCGTGGTGGCGTGCTCGCCGACGATGTTGACGATCGGCGTGCGCGCCTTGCGGGCGTTGTGGAAGTTGGCGATGGCGTTGCCGAGACCGGGACCAAGGTGCAGCAGCGTCGAGGCGGGCTTGCCGGTCATGCGGCCATAGCCGTCGGCCGCGGCGGAGGCGACACCCTCGAACAGCGTCAGCACGCCGCGCATCTCCGGCACGGTGTCGAGCGCCGTGACGAAGTGCATCTCCGAGGTGCCGGGATTGGTGAAACAGACCTCGACGCCCGCACCGACCAGCGTGCCGAGCAGGCTTTCGGCGCCGGACGGTGGCCGGTTTCCCGCGCCCGCCGGTCCGCCGCGCGCCGTCCGCCCACCTTCACGCTTCGGTGCCACTCGCTCGTTCATCGTCCACCGATCCCTGCTGCTGCCGATCCGACATCGCCGCCGGACTGGCACCATCGACCGGCGGCGCGCTTCCGTCCACCCCTTGGCAGAGAACGTCAGGGCGGCAATGGCCGCCCCGCTGTCTCGCTGAGGAAGCGCGTCGCCATGAACGACACCACCGCTGCGCCGATGATGAAGTAGGCGGGTGCGATCTCCTCGCCGGTGGTGACGATCAGCCAGGTGGCGATCAACGGCGACAGCCCGCCGATGATGCCCATGCCGAGGTTGAAGGCGATCGCCACCGCCGACACGCGCACCGGGCCGCCGACCGTCTCCACCATCAGCGCCGGCTGCACCGCGAAGGCCCCGACGACGACGACGAAGCCGAGCTGGCCGAGGAAGGCGCCGACGAGGCCGCCTTCCCGCATCAGCAGGAACAGCGGCAGGCCGAGCACGATCGCCGCGAGCGTCGCCCCCGACAGGATCGGCAGCCGGCCGATGCGGTCCGACAGCCAGCCGAAGAAGATCAGCACGAAGACGAGCAGGATCATGTTGAGGGAGTTGATCGACAGCGCCACCGACGGCGCAATGCCGTCCGCCTGCTGCAGCCAGCTCGCGACGAAGACGAAGGAGATGTAGAAGCCGACGGCGTTGAACACCGTCAGCCCCACCAGGGTGACGATCTCGCGCGGATGCCGGCGGAAGGCCTCGACGATCGGCGCCTTCACCACCGCCCGGCCGCGGCGATCCGGCTCCGTCAGCGTCCGGCGCAGCAGGAAGCCGACGAGGGCCAGCAACCCGCCGGCGAGGAAGGGCAGCCGCCATGCCCACTCCTGCACCTCGGCGGGATCGAAGACGGCCTGCAGGACGGCGGCCACGGCAGAGCCGACGAGGATGCCGCAGACGGCGCCGGCGGCGCAAAAGGCGCCGTAGAGGCCGCGGCGGTTCTCCGGTGCGCTCTCGACCAGGAAGACCATCGAGCCGACATATTCTCCGCCGACCGAAAGGCCCTGCGCCACACGCAGCAGCACGAGCAGGATCGGTGCGGCGATGCCGATGGTCGCGTAGGTCGGCAGCAGGCCGATCAGCACCGTCGGCACGGCCATGCCGCCGACCGAGAGGATCAGCGCCAGCTTGCGGCTGTGGCGGTCGCCGATGTGGCCGATGAGGATGCCGCCGATCGGCCGCATCAGGTAGCCGACGGCAAACACCGCGAAGGCCGCCAGCAGCCCGGCGATCTCGTCCTCGGCGGGAAAGAAGTTCTCGGCGATCGTGTGGGCAAGATAGCCGTAGACGGCGAAGTCGTAGAGCTCGAGCACGTTGCCGATGGTGCCGGCGGCAATCTGCCGGACGGCACTGCTCCTCGGCGGACCGTCGGCGGTCCGGACCTGCGCACCGACGGACGCCATTCGCTCAGCCCCCTCCGAAATCCCGCTTGGCCGCCTCTCAGCCCCTCTTGCCCCTTCTCGGGGTCATTCCCGGCCTTGTGCCGGGAACCCAAGCAACCTCGGCCGGGACCACTGCCGGAGCCGAACGCGTGGAGCAGTGTGGGTTCCCGCCACAAGGCCGGGAACGACCAAATCGGGAATGCGAAAGCGGCTCGCCTCGAGCCGTCGCCGAAAGCGCCCTACGCCGCCAGCGCCTTCGCCTCCTTGCGACGCTGGTGCAGCAGCGGCTCTGTGTAGCCGCTCGGCTGCTCGCGGCCCTTGAAGACGAGGTCGCAGGCGGCCTGGAAGGCGACGCCGTCGAAGCCGGGCGCCATCGGCCGGTAGAGCGCGTCGCCGGCGTTCTGCTGGTCGACGACGGCGGCCATCCGCTTCAGCGCCTCCATCACCTGGTCTTCCGAGCAGATGCCGTGATGCAGCCAGTTGGCGATGTGCTGGGAGGAGATGCGCAGCGTCGCCCGGTCTTCCATCAGCCCGACGTCGTGGATGTCCGGCACCTTCGAGCAGCCGACGCCCTGGTCGATCCAGCGCACGACGTAGCCGAGGATGCCCTGGC
>CAZDCR010000111.1:0-8025 GCA_964503995.1 uncultured Segnochrobactrum sp. | reverse complement strand
GGGCGGTCGTCGGGGTCGTCGTGCAGGAAGGGGCCGCAGCCCTTCATCGGATAGCGCATGTTGGAGAGGGTGGCGGCGTCGCCCTTGCGCTCGTAGTCGCAGCCGCGGACGTTGAGGCCGATGCGCCAGCCCGCCGGCACGACGATGCAGGTCGGCCAGATTTCGACGTCGAGCGTCACCGGCTCGCCGCGGCGCAGCGGCCAGACCTCGTCGTGGCTGTGCCAGGGACGCCACGGCAGCGAGCGGTCCGGATCGAGCTTGCGGTGGGAGGCGCGAAGCCATCCCTGGCCGACCGGGGTGTGCGGATCGAGGGCGCCGTAGAAGGACACCGCCTCTCCCTTCGGGTTGAAGGCGTGAAGGACGAGGAAGACGTCGGCGTCACGGGTCTCCGAGGATAGCGAGAGCCGCGCCACCACGGGGCCGGTGATCTCGGTCTCCTCCTTCAGCGGCGGCGTCAGGAAGGTGAGGCCGGGGCTCATTGCCTCGTAGGTGAGCGTCTCGGCGGCGGGCGGCGGTGCGGCGGCGAGACCGAAGCTGCTGGGCGTGAGGTGGTGCTTCGTCCAGTTCGTGCGGGGGATCGGCCAGTTCGCCTCGTCGCGCATCGGGAAACGGATCTTGCCCGGGCGGCGGATCTGCAGCGTCACCTTCGGCTGGTCGAGCCAGCCGGTGTCCTCGCCCTTGAGGAAGTGGCCGAGGAAGCGCTTCTGAAGGCCGACGCCGTAGTCGGTGTAGAACTCCGCCCAGTGGGCGCCACCATGGACTTCCAGCCACTTGTGCTGCGAGGCGGCGCGCGTGAACCCCTCGATGTTGCCGCGCAGATGCAGCCCCTGGCCGCCCCAGTTGCCGGCCGAAAGCAGAGGGACGGTGATCTTCGAGAGGGCGCCATTGGCGGCACGGTAGTAGTCGCCGTCGAGGGGGTTCTCGAGAATGTCGCGGGGCATGTCGGCGCGGTTGCGCGCCAGCTCCTCCTCCGACAGTGTCTCGGGACCGCAGACGAGTTCGCCGGTGACGCGACTGCGCGGCCCGCGCTCGCCGAGGCCGTGCTGGACGGTCTTCACCTGCATCTCCTGCCAGTTCTTGCGGAAGACGCTGAGGATGCCGCCGTGGTGGGTGGCGTCGCGGTAGTTGTCGGAATAGCCCTCCCAGACGCAGATGGCGGAAAGGCTCGGCGGGTTGAGCGCCGCGACGCGCCACTGGTTGGCGGCGAAATAGGAGATGCCACACATGCCGACCTTGCCGGAGCACCACGGCAGGGCGGCGACGAGCTCGATGCAGTCGTACAGGTCGCGCGTCTCGCGCGGGCCGTGGACGGAGAGGAAGCCGGGGGAGCGGCCGGCACCGCGGCTGTCGATGCGCACGCAGGCGTAGCCGTCGGGCACCCACTTCTCCGGGTCCGGCACCTCCCACGACTGGTAGAGGTTGGAAGAGCCGGCGAGGGCGTCGGGATAGTCGCGGGCGAGGATCTCCCACGCCGTCTTGTAGCCGTCCTGGAAGGCGAGGCCTTTGCCGTAGGGTCCGTAAGTGAGGATGGCGGGGCAGGGCTCGTCTCCGAGCGGACGGAATACGTCGGCCCGAAGCACAATCCCGTCGTCCATGACGAGCGGCATGTCCCAGTCGATGCGCATGCCGTCGCGCACTTCGCTCCAACTTCCGTCCGGCGTGACATCCATCGGCGGCGATCCTCCCCTGTGGTGGCTCTGACGGCTCCCTGAACGGCTTTTAGGACAGGGCGATGCGCGGAGAAAAACAAACGTCCGTGCACGACGGCGGGAACGGATCCGGCGACAACACGTTCCCTAGAATGGTCCACAGGCGATCCGGAGGCGGATCGGGCCGTTGATCCAGCGCAAGGACGGCGGGCCGTTTAGGTCGGATGATCACTTAACCGGGAAACCAAAATCCGCCCGCTGCGGTCTCGGAAGGCGGCGCGGACGGGCGCGGGGGCGCGACAGCCGGGACCGGGAGGACGTGCCATGCCTTTCCATGATCGTGCCGATGCCGGGCGCCGCCTCGCGCGGGCTCTTGGGCATGTCGTGCCGGAACGACCCGTTGTGCTGGCGCTACCCCGAGGGGGCGTGCCGGTGGCGGCCGAGATCGCCCAGGCGCTGCATGCGCCGCTCGACCTCGTCATCGCGCGCAAGATCGGCACCCCGATGCAGCCCGAGGTCGCGATGGGGGCCGTGGTCGACGGCACGACGCCGATCATCCTGCGCAATGAAGACATCATCCGCTACGCGCGGGTGTCGGAGAATGATTTTCGTGTGATCGCCAATGCGGAGATCGCCGAAATCGAACGGCGCCGCGGGCGCTATCTTGCCGGACGGGCGACCGTCGACGTGCACGACCGGGTCGTGATTCTGGTCGATGACGGCATTGCCACGGGGGCGACCGTCAGGGCGGCCATCCGCGCCGTGCGCCGGCGCCACCCGGCGCGGCTGATCCTGGCGCTGCCTGTGGGGCCGACGGCGATCGTCGAACAACTGCGCCGCGACGTCGACGAACTCGTCTGTCTGGAGGTGCACGACCGCTTCACGTCGGTCGGCGGTTTCTTCGTCGATTTCCGGCCGACCAGCGACGAGGAAGTGGTGGCCGCGCTCGCGCGCTGTCCCGCTGATGTCGATGAAATCGGGACGCCAACTCAGCGAGACGGCGTCGCCGCGTCACCGCACGCGGTCACCGGTGGTCCCGGCAGACACTGAGCGAGCCCAGCCTGCTCACTCGAGCGTGCTGCCGCTGCCGGTCGGCAGGCGGATTGCCGCCGGGGCCGCGGCCTTGGGAGCCGGGGGTGGCTTCGGCGGTGGTGGCAGATCGGTCAGTTCCGGCGGAACGGGCGGCGAGCCGATGGTGATGACCGCCTCGGGGGCATCGTCTTCGGCCCCACCGCGGCGCACCCGAACGATCGCGAGCTGACCGTCCGCCATCGGAAAGCCGTAGGAGCGCATCGCCGCGCGGAACAAGCGTCCGCGGCCGCCTTCGCCGACTTCCAACAGGCCGCCGACGTGCTTGTCGCCCATGCGCATGTCCGTCTCCTCGAACTCCACGGCCGCACCGGCGGCGATGAGCGCGCTGCCCAGATCAGCGGCTGCCAGCGCCGGCTCGGTATCGGCGGCGACCCGGATGCGGACCCGGAGACCCTTGAGCTCTCGCAGGTGCATGCGCAGCGCATTGCGCTGGTCGTCGTTGAGACGGCGCGGCCGGACGCGGTCGATGAGCTGCTTGTGGCGATCGCGATAGATCTCGAACGCCTCGTGGAGCTGGGCGTCGTGGCGGCGCAGCGTGTCGACCTCAACGTGCGCCTCGCGCAGGGCGGCGAAGGTGGTCCGGTGGGCCGACCATTGCCAGAGGGCGACAGCCGCAGCCGCGACGGCGACGATGCCGAGCCCGATCGCGGCCAGAGTGACGACATCCATTCCGACGTTCCTCACGAGCCGGCCGACGGACCGGCGAGCCCCGACGGTTTGCACCGGCGTCGCGTGGTCTGCAACCGCGCCTTCGTCTAGGCTGTCGAAAGGGCGCCGTCGCGCCTGCGCGCGACGGCTGCAAACGAAGGCGTATGCCGCGGTATGGCCGGGATCTGGGAGGTGTAGCCATGGTGTTGCGCACGGTCCTCGCACTGGCGGTCGCGCTCACCCTCGCGTGTGCCGGCCCCGGCGGCGCTTTGGCGGGTGACGCCGGCCGGATGGTGAAGACCTGGGTGCCGCCCTATGCCATCGCCGCGTCGCAGGAGCGTCTCGAGGAACGCTATGGCGGCGTCGGGCCGGCCGATGGGCTTACACACCTCGGCCTGCAGTTCTGGGTGCCGTCGGCGGCGGGCGGGCTGGAGCGGTCGTCGCGCTATGGGGCGATCTCCAACGGCCAGATCGCCGGCCTGCGTTCCTGGGGCCACGACAATGGCGTCAAGGTGATGCTGACGGTCTACAACGGCGAGTGGGGCTGGGACTGGGCGCTGGCGAAGAACGCCTTCGGGGCGAACCGGCAGGGCTTCGTCGACGCGCTGGTGGCGGAGATGCAGGCGCTCGGGCTCGACGGCATCGACATCGACCTCGAGGGCGCCGGCATGGACCCGACGGCCGAGGACAAGGCCGAGTACGTCGCCTTCATCAGGGCGCTCAGCAAGCGGCTGCGGCCGCTCGGCAAGGAGCTCGTGCTCGACAGCTTCTCCTACATCTGGAACGCCCCGAACACGACGTGGTGGCCCGAGCTCCTGCCACTCGTCGATGGGCTGGTGTCGATGGGCTACCAGGAGATCGGCCGAGGGGCGCCCAGTTGGCAGTCCTATGCGTGGCAGCGCAAGGCGGCCGGCAAGCACGCCCGCAAGCTGCTGCTCGGCATGCCGTCCGACCGCGGGGAGTGGCTCGGCAAGACGGCGGTGCAGCAACTCGCCTGGGTGCTGCCGGCGGACCGGAGGGTCGGCGTCGCCATCTGGGATGCGCAGAACCCGTCGGCGGCGTGGCGGACGCGGGCGGTGTGGAAGCGTCTGAAGGCGATCCGCGAGCAGTAGGGCTTCGGCGCCGTCCGCCTCAGCCTGCCTGGGTGGCCGCGAGGCCGCGGCGGGCGAGGACGGCGGCGAGGCGACCGACTTCGGCGGCATTCCCGGCGGCAGCGTTGCCGGCGCGGGCGCGGGCCGCGATGCCGGCGAAGATCACCGCCGTGCGGAACAGCCCGAAGGCGCGGTGGGCCGGGGTGAAGCCGGCGTTGGACGATGCGGCGTCGGCGTAGAGTTGCAGGAACTCGGCTTCCGTCGGCAGGCCCTCCGCGCCAAAATCCCTTTGCATCACACCGCCATACTCGGTGTCCGTCATGTACCAGGTGAAGGAAACGAGGTGAGCGAGGTCGGCCATCGGGTCGCCGAGGGTCGAGAGCTCCCAGTCGAGGAGGGCGACGACGCGCGGCTCCGTCGGGTGGACGATGAGATTGCCGATGCGGAAGTCGCCGTGGACGAGGGCGGCGGGACCGGCGTCGGCTGGGAGGTCGGGGGGCAGGTTGTCGGCAAGCCAGGCGATGAGCGCCGTCATGTCGGCATCGTCGCCGTCCTTCGAGAGCTCCCACTGGCCGCGCCAGCGGGCGAACTGGCGGGCGAAGTAGCCGGCGGGACGGCCATAGTCGGCGAGACCGATGGCGGCGGGGTCGACCGCGTGGAGCGCGGCGAGCGTGCGGGCGACGTCGGCATAGAGGGCACGGCGTTCCTCCGGCGCGAGGCCGGGCAGGGCGCTCTGGTGGAAGACGCGGCCCTCGACCCGCTCCATGACGTAGAAGGCGGTGCCGACCACCTCCTCGCCGGCGTGGAAGAACAGCGGCCGCGGCACCGGGATCGTCGTGTGGCGGGACAGGGCGTCGAGGACGCGGAACTCGCGGTCGACGGCGTGGGCGGAGGGCAGCAGCGTGCCCGGAGGCCGCTTGCGCAGCACCAGCCGCCGCTCGCCGACCGAGACGAAGAAGGTCGGGTTCGACTGGCCACCGGCGACGGGGGTGATGGTGAGCGGGCCGTTGAGCGGCTCGCCGATGGCGGCGAAGCGCGCGCGCAGGAAGCGTTCCAGCGTGGCGGCGTCGAAGGGGAGCGGCGGTTGCTCGCTCAACGGGGCGGCTCCTCCGGCCCCCAGCCCCAGGCGCCGGTGCCGCCGGTCATGGCGTGGCGGGCGATGACCATCTTGTGGACCTCGCTGGCGCCGTCGACCAGGCGGGCCTGGCGGGCATAGCGGTAGATCCACTCGAGCACGGTGTCCTTCGAGTAGCCGCGGGCGCCGCTGAGCTGGATGGCGGTGTCGACGGCGAGCTGCAGCGTATCGGCGACGTGGATCTTGGCGCTCGACACCTCCTTGGCGGCGCGGCCGCCCTGGTCGATCAGCCAGGCGGCGTGCATGACGAGCAGCCGGCCGATGGCGATGGCGTGCATCACCTCGCCGATCTTGATCTGCACGCTCTCGCGCTCGGCGAGCTTGATGCCGAAGCCCTCGCGTATCGACACATAGTCCATGGCAATGTCGATCGACCGGCGGGCGAGGCCGAGCCAGCGCATGCAGTGGGTGAGGCGGGCGGGGCCGAGGCGGATCTGTGTCGCCTTCAGGCCGTCGCCGACACCCATCAGGACGTTCTCGTCGGCGACCTCAAGGCCGTCGAACAGGAGCTCGCAGTGGCCGCCGTGCTCCTCCGGCCCCATGATCGGGATGCGGCGGACGATCTCCCAGCCGGGCTGGTCGCGGTGGAAGAGGAAGGCGGTGAGGCCGCGGCGCGGGTCGTCCGATGTGCGGGCGATGAGGATGAAGTGGGCGGCCTCGCCGGCGCCGGTGATGAACCACTTGCGGCCGGAGATCGCCCACTTGCCACCGACGCGCTCGGCGCGGGTCTTGATCATCGTCGGATCGGAGCCGCCGCCGGGGTGCGGCTCGGTCATGGCAAAGGCGGAGCGGACGTTGCCGTTGATCAGCGGCTTCAGCCACCAGTCCTGCTGCGCGGGGGTGCCGACCTTCGAGAGCAGGTTGATGTTGCCGTCGTCGGGGGCGGCGCAGTTGAAGACGGCGGGGCCGAAGATCGAGCGGTTGGCCGCCTCGTAGAAGGCCGCCCAGCCGACCACCGGCAGGCCCATGCCGCCAAGTGCGACGGGCGCCTGGGGCGCCCAGAGGCCGGCCGCTTTCGCTTTCGTGCGCAACTCGGCAAGGCGGTCGAGACGGATGTTCTCGTGGTCGTCGAAGACGTCGAGCTCGGCTTCGGCGGGCAGGATCTCGGCTTCGACGAAGTCGGCGACGCGGCGGCGCACGGATTCAATTTCGGGGGAAAGCGAGAAGTCCATCGTGCGCCTCACAGTCCGGAAACGAGGTGGCCGCCGTCGACCGCCACGACCGCGCCGGTCATGCCGCGGCCCGCGTCGCTGAGGAGGAGGAGCAGCGGGCCGTCGAGGTCGGCGAGCGACAGGAGCCGGCGCTGCGGCACGCGCTTGATGAGCGCCTGGCCGGCATCGGTGGCGAAGAAGTCGGCGTTGATGTCGGTCTCGACATAGCCGGGCGCCAGCGCGTTGACGCGGATACCGTGGCGCGCCCACTCGAGCGCCAGGGCCTTCGTCATCTGCACGAGGCCGGCCTTGGCGATGGCGTAGGGGGCGACGTGGCTCGCCACGCGAAGCCCGAGGATCGAGGCGACATTGACGACGACGCCGCCGCGCTTGCCCGCCGTCCAGGTGCGGGCGACAGCCTGCGCGACCAGGAAAGCGCCGCGCAAGTCGACGGCGAGAATGTCGTCGAAGCCCTCGACGGACTGCTCCAGCGCCGCGCCGGTGGCGGCGATGCCGGCATTGTTGAGCAGGGCGTCGAGCGGTCCGGTCGTGGTGGCCGTGGCGACGGCGGCCTCGATGGAAGCGGCATCGGTGACATCCAGCGGGACGACGTCGGCGCCGGCGGCGCCGGCCTCGCGGGCGGCGGCGGCGACCGTCTCGAGGGCCTCGCGGCGGCGCGCGGCGAGGACGACGTGGGCGCCGCGGTAGGCGAGCATCAGCGCGGCGTGCCGGCCGATTCCGCTCGAGGCGCCGGTGATCAGGATGCGCCGGCCGGAGACGTCGAAGTGGTCGGCGGGTCGGGTGGGTGGCATCGCTGGTCTCCACGATCGGGCCGTCGACGGCCGCGTCACCGGACGTCCTTACTAGCGCATCGGCGGCGCTCGTCACGTGCCGATCGCCGCCATGGCCGGGGAAAGCACGCGGCGCCGATTGACGGGCCGCCACGACTGCCGGAGGGTCTGCGGGCTCACCCGTCCGCCAGAGACGGGGACATCGGCGCGCGGGCGCCGGGAGGGAAGGGACCGCCGTGGAGACTGCCGCCGATCCGTTGCCGCCGCGCGTGGCGAACTTCGTGCCCCTGACGCCGCTCGACTTCCTGCGCCGCTCGGCCGACGTGTATCCGGTCAAGGTGGCGATCGTCGACGGCGAGCGGCGGCTCACCTATCGGGAGTTCGGTGACCGCGCCGCGCGGCTCGCCGCCGTGGTGCGGGCGGCCGGGGTCGGGCCGGGCGAGACGGTGGCGGTGCTGTCGCCGAACG
>CAZDCR010000110.1:0-8154 GCA_964503995.1 uncultured Segnochrobactrum sp. | reverse complement strand
GATCAGGTCCTGGCGGACCTCGACGAGGACGTGCGGGAAGCCGCGAGCGCTGCCGTGGACATAGAGCGTGTCGTTGCGCAGCGCCCCGTCATAGGGCTCGTTGTCGCCGACGACGAGGGCGGGATCGCGCTCGAAGGCGCGGATCATCGCGATCGCCGCCCGCGGGTCGGTGTCCCACAGCATGCCGACGTGCCAGGCCCGCGGCGTGCCGCGCCACACCGGCGTGAAGGAGTGGATCGAGACGATCAGCGGCACCAGCCCCCGCTCTTCCATGCCGTCGAGCTCCGCCTTGATGGCGGCGTGGTAGGGGCGATGGAAGCGGGCGATGCGCGCCTCGCGCTCCTCGCGGCTGTGGCGGGCGTTCGCCGGCACGACGGCGCCGTCCGAGAGCCGCATGATCAGCGTCGGGTCGTCGTCGCCGCGGTTGGGGTCGATGAGGAGGCGGGAGTAGGTGGTGAGCAGTGCCGGCGCGCCGAGCCGGCGGGCGAGGCTGCGCGTCACGGCGGCGGCGCCGATGTCGTAGCCGATGTGGCGTTCGAGCTGGCGCGGGTCGAGGCCGAGCGTGCCGTATTCCGGCGGCAGGGCATTCGAGGCGTGGTCGCAGAGGATGAGGATGCCACAGGCGGGGTCGCCGTCGAGGCGCTCGACGGGCGGGAAGGCGTCCGGGGTTACGGCTGTCACGGCGGCTCTCGGCAACGGGTCGCACGGCGGGAAGGGCGAACCATAGTGACAGCCGCGGCCGCGTGCCATAGCTATCGCCCCCTTCGACGCACCGCCGCGGCGGACGCCCTCCCCTCCCCGGAACCCAACGACCCTGCCGTGACGAGCGCCGAACCCGCCCGCCCCCACGCCGCTCCGGCCGCCCGCGTCATCGCCGCTTATGCGGCGCTGGTCGGTGGCGCGCTGGCGATGGGCATCTCGCCGGTGTTCGTCCGCTTCGCCGAGGTCGGGCCCTATACGAGCGCCTTTTGGCGCGTCGGGCTCGCCCTGCCGCTGCTGTGGATCTGGGCGCGCCTCGACGGCGGCTCGGCGCCGTGGCGGCCGGCGACTGTGGTGGCCGGGCTGATGTTCGCCGGCGACCTTTTCTTCTGGCACCTCGCGATCTTCAACACGACGATGGCGAACGCCACGCTGCTCGCGACCCTCGCACCGGTGTGGGTGGCGCTCGGCTCCAGCCTCCTCATCGGCGAGCGCGTCGAGCGGGCGACCATCTTCGGCATCGTGCTCTGCGTCGCCGGCGCCCTCGCCCTCGTCGGCGCGAGCTGGAGCTTTGCGCCGGAGCGGCTTCTTGGCGATGTCTACGGCATCATCACCTCGGTGTTCTTCGGCGGCTACTTCCTGGCGGTCAGGGTGGCGCGCCGCACGACGCCGTCGGGGCTGCTCCTGTTCCGCTCCTCGCTCGTCACGGCGGCCATCCTGCTCGCCTCCGCGCTGACACTCGAGAACGACCTCTGGCCGGCGACGCTCGCCGGGGCCGGAGCGCTGTTCATGCTCGCCTTCGTCAGCCACGTCGGCGGCCAGGGCCTGCTCGCCTACGCCCTCGGCCACCTGTCGGCGGCGTTCTCCTCGCTCGTCATCTTCCTCGAGGCGGTGGCTGCGGCAGTGCTCGGCTGGCTGGTGTTCTCCGAGGCCCTCTCGCCCCTGCAGGCGATCGGCGGCGCCACTATCCTGGCGGGCATCTGGATCGCCCGCCCGCGGCCGCGCCCGCTCACGAATCAGTGAAATCGCCTCTTGATCCGACGCATCGATGCCGCAATCCTCCGCGACACGTTCGCTCCGCCGTTCCCAGGCGGCCCCGTTCCCGTCCAGCGTCGCCGCCGGTTTTCCACCGGTCGGACGGCGTCGTCCGGGCTGACGGCGGCCATTCGTTGACAAAGACAGACGAAGCGCGCATGTACGAAAAAAGCCATTTCCGCAGGTCGGATGACACGATGAAAATGGGCGGCTTTACGGGAAGGGGAACCCGTCGCCGAGGCCACATCGCAGGCTTCATTACCCTTTCCATTGTCGGGTTCAGCGCTGTCCTCGCGGGGACGGTGCAGGCTCACGCGGACTTCCGCCTCTGCAACAAGACCGCCGGCAACGTCGGCGTCTCCATCGGCTACAAGAACGAAGCGGCCTGGGTCACCGAGGGGTGGTGGAATATCCCCGGCAACAGCTGCGAAGTGGTGGTCAGCGGCCCCCTCAATTCCCGCTACTTCTACATTTACGCCGTCGACTACGACAACGGTGGCGAGTGGGGCGGCCAGACGTTCATGTGCACGCGCGGCAAGGAATTCACCATCGAGGGAACCGAGGACTGCCTCGCCCGCGGGTTCGAGCGCACCGGTTTCTTCGAGGTCGACACCGGCGACCAGCGCAACTGGACCGTTCAGCTCACCGAGAAGCCGACGAGCGGGACCGGCGGCCAATGAAGCGCGAGCGGCGGGCGAAGATCCTCGCCACGCTCGGGCCAGCCTCCTCGGAACGGGACGTCATCGAGCGGCTCTGGCGCGCCGGCGCCGACTGTTTCCGCATCAACATGAGCCACACCAGCCACGACGCGCTGCGCCGCCTCGTCGGGCTGATCCGCGACGTCGAGAAGACCGTCGGCCGGCCGATCGGCATCCTCGCCGACCTGCAGGGGCCGAAGCTGCGCATCGGCCGCTTCGCCGAGGGCCCGGTGACGCTGGGCGATGGCGCCACCTTCGTCC
This sequence comes from uncultured Segnochrobactrum sp., assembly GCA_964503995.1. GTDB lineage: Bacteria > Pseudomonadota > Alphaproteobacteria > Rhizobiales > Segnochrobactraceae > CAMDHY01. The sequence continues at coordinate 5,461 of CAZDCR010000110.1, read as the reverse complement.
TCGACAGCGAGGACAAGCCCGGCGACGACGGCCGGGTCACCCTGCCGCATCCCGAGATCCTGCGCTCGCTCGCGCCGGGCCATCGTCTGCTGCTCGACGACGGCAAGGTGCGGCTCGTCGTCACCAAGGCCGGGCCGAAGCGCGCCGTCACCCGCGTCGAGATCGGCGGCAAGCTCTCCGACCGCAAGGGCGTCAGCTGTCCCGACACGACGCTGCCGGTGAGCGCGCTGACGACCAAGGACCGCAGCGACCTCGATGCGGCGCTGGACGCCGGCGCCGACTGGATCGCGCTCTCCTTCGTTCAGCGCCCGGACGACCTTGCCGAAGTCCGCAAGATCGCCCGGGGCCGCGCCCTCGTCATGGCGAAGATCGAGAAGCCGCAGGCGATCGAGCGGCTCGACGAGATCATCGAACTCGCCGACGCCCTCATGGTGGCGCGCGGCGACCTCGGCGTGGAAATGCCGCTCGAGGCGGTGCCCGGGCTGCAGAAGCGCATCTCGCGCGCCGCCCGCAAGGCCGGCCGGCCGGTGGTGGTCGCGACCCAGATGCTGGAATCGATGATCTCCGCCCCGGTGCCGACGCGCGCAGAGGTCTCGGACGTCGCGACCGCCGTGTTCGAGGGCGCCGACGCGGTGATGCTGTCGGCCGAGTCCGCCGCCGGCGCCTTCCCGGTGGAGGCGGTGGCGACGATGAACCGCATCGCCGAGGCGGTGGAGCGAGAGAGCGTCTATCGCGGCATCCTGCAGGCGCAGCGGCCCGAACCGGAGGCGACCGGCAACGACGCGATCTGCGCCGCCGCCCGCCAGATCGCCGAGACGCTGAACGTCGCCGCCATCGTCTGCTACACGGCGAAGGGCACGACGGCGATGCGCGCCGCCCGCGAGCGCCCGGCCTCGGCGCTGATCGGCCTGTCGCCGGTGCCGCAGACGGCGCGGCGGCTGTCGCTCGTCTGGGGCGTCCACGCCGTCATTGGCGACGATGCCCGCGACCAGGAGGACATGGTCGAGAAGGCGAACCGGGTCGTCGTCGCGGAAGGCTTCGCCAAGCCCGGCCAGCGCATCCTGATCATGGCCGGCGTGCCCTTCGGCACCCCCGGCGCGACGAACCTCCTCCGCCTCGCCTTCGTCAGCGCCGACGGGTCGGCGGGCGGCTAGGGCGGGCTGCCTTTCCTTCTCCCGCACCGCGGGAGAAGGTGGCGCGCAGCGCCGGATGAGGGCGCTTCGCGGCAGCGAAGCGATCTTTGCAACTCGCGCCCATTTCAGGATGACTGAAGGTCCCGCAGCCCTTCACTCTTGTTGGAGGCCGCGGCTTCGGCGCGCTTCGCGCGCCGCCCTCATCCGCCCTTCGGGCACCTTCTCCCAGCGACGCTGGGAGAAGGAGGACGCCGCCTCGCCCGCCCTCGCCGATCTCCGCATCAAGGAGCCCCCGCCGCCATGTTCCCCACGCCGAAGCCCTTTCTCACGCCGAACACCTATGCCTTCGAGGCGGAGCCGATGGTGAAGCCGACGGGGTTTCGCGAGTACGACGCGCGCTGGCTGTTCGGCTCCGAGCTCAACCTGATGGGGGCGCAGGCGCTCGGGCTCGGGCTCGGCACGCTGATCCACGAGCTCGGCGTGCGGCCGGAGCTCGTCACCGCGCACGACTACCGGTCCTATTCGGCCTCGATCAAGCAGGCGCTGATGAACGGGCTGATGGCGGCCGGCGTGACGGTGCACGACATCGGCCTCGCCATGACGCCGATGGCCTATTTCGCCCAGTTCGCACTCGACGTGCCGTGCGTCGCGATGGTGACGGCCTCCCACAACGAGAACGGCTGGACGGGCGTCAAGATGGGGGCGAACCGGCCGCTCACCTTCGGGCCGGACGAGATGGGGCGGCTGAAGGAGATCGTGCTGATGGGCGCCTTCCAGACGCGGACGGGCGGCGGCTACCGCTTCGTCGACGGTTTCCGCACCCGCTACATCGACGACCTGACGAGCCGGCCCCGTCTGAGACGGCGGGTGCGCGCCGTCTGCGCCTGCGGCAACGGCACGGCGGGGGCGTTTGCGCCGGAGGTGCTGGAGCGGCTCGGGGTGGACGTCGTGCCGCTCGACACAGAGGTCGACCACACCTTCCCGCGCTACAACCCGAACCCCGAAGACCTCCACATGCTGCACGCCATGCGCGACGCGGTGCTGGCGTCGGGCGCCGACGTCGGCCTCGGCTTCGACGGCGACGGCGACCGCTGCGGCGTCGTCGACGACACCGGCGCGGAGATCTTCGCCGACAAGGTCGGCGTCATGCTCGCCCGCGACCTCGCGAACGAGCACCCCGGCGCGCGCTTCGTCGTCGACGTGAAGTCGACCGGGCTGTTCGCCACCGACCCGGTGCTGCAGGCGGCCGGGGCCGTGACGGACTACTGGAAGACCGGCCACTCGCACATGAAGCGGCGGGTGACCGAGACCAAGGCGCTCGCCGGCTTCGAGAAGTCCGGCCACTATTTCTTCAACGCCCCGATCGGCCGCGGCTACGACGACGGCCTCGTCTCGGCGATCGCCATCCTCGACATGCTCGACCGCAATCCAGGCAGGTCGCTGTCCGACCTCGAGCGGGCGCTGCAGAAGACTTGGGGCTCGCCGACAATGTCGCCGCACTGCGCCGACGAGGTGAAATACGCGGTGGCGGAGCGCGTGTTGGCCCGTTTTCAGGCGCTGCAGGCGGCGGGTGAGCCGGTCGGCGGCCAACCGATCACCAGCCTCGTCACCGTCAACGGCGTGCGGGTGACGACGGCGGACGGGACGTGGGGCCTTGTGCGGGCGTCGTCGAACAAGCCGGAGCTCGTGGTGGTTGTGGAGAGCCCGGTGTCGGAGGCGCGGATGCGGGAGATGTTCGCGGCGGTGGATGGGGTGTTGCGGGAGAACGCCGAGGTGGGGGCGTACAACCAGACGATCTGAGGGAGCCCGACATCGATGTCCATGCGCAGACGGGGACGCAGGACGGCCGAAGGCGCGGGCGCGCTTTGCATTCTCGAATCGGACCGATCAATCACAGATTGCTGATGCCACATGATACACTCTCTGCTTGTCAACGGCGCGCCCTAGTTGCACTCTGCGGTTCGACCATTGGAATGGGGGGGCGCAGATGTTCGGCATGACGGTGCAACCTGTCGATGCGAAGACCTACATTGAAATGGAACATGCCAGAGCGCAGCGCAATTTCGCGATGCTGGTTTTCATTTTCTCGTTCTTGTTGCTGCTGATCGTGTCCCTCGCCGCCATCAACTATGGGACCGAGGCACAAATGGTTTTTACCACGATCACAACACTAATTGGCACCTGGATAGGCACGCTGCTCGCCTTCTTTTACTCCCGCGAGAACTTCGAGTCCGCCTCGCGGTCGATGCAGCAAACGATCGCAAAGCTTTCGCCGGAGGAACGGCTGCAGAGCATCTCGGCAGAAACCGCGATGGTGCCGTATGATCAGATGGTGGTCGTTGAAAGTAACGATCCCGAATCCATAGCTCTTTCGAGCCTAAAGGCCGTATTCGACGAGCATCCTGTAGCTACGAGGCTGCCAATTCTGAACACGGACAAAAGCGTATTCGCGATTGTCCACGAAAGCTCATTGGATAAATTTCTTGCAGCGAACCAAACACTCGTCAATCCAACACTAAAGAACCTTCTATCTGATCCAGATGGCGCGCGATCGAAGGTTTTGCTGTTCCTCAGCCGTCGGCAGACCCTGCGGGATGCCCACACTGCGATCCAACTCGTCCGTGACGCCAAGGACGTCTTCGTCACCGAAACCGGTGCCGGCAAGGAGCCTGTGCTCGGTTGGATCACCGACACCACAGTCATCGACAAGATGAAGCCCTAGCCTTCTCGCCGGGCGCGACATTCACCCCCCTCTGACCGCGGCCCTCGACGCCTGAGCCTCCGTCCGCTCACGCCCGGCTCCAGTCGAAGCAGCCGGCGGGCAGGCCGGAGCCGCTGACCAGAAGCGCGCCCCGGCCGTAGAAGCCCCAGCGTCGCTCCGGCGCCACCGCGACGACGACGACACCCATCGCCGGGTCCGTCCAGACGAGCCGGGCGTCGAGGTCGCCGAGGGCGGCGAACACCTGACGGGGGCCGACGTCCGGGCGGAACACGATGGTGGTGAACGACTGGCCGGGCGGCGGAACCAGCGACCACGCCCCGGCACCGACCGTGGCCGCCGTCAGCACCACCAGGGCGGCGGCGGCGCGGCGCGGCGTCGGGCCGTGGCCGCCCCCGCGTGCCAGCAACCAGCCGACTACCATCGGCACCGCGCCGAAGCCGACGAGCCAGGCGAGGTCCCAGGCGAGCGGGTTGGGAATGTCCACCCGGACGCGATGGATGCCGAGCACCCAGTGCGACAGCACGCCGTCGACGACGTGCCAGAAGCCGAAGCCGAGCATCAGCGCCCCGAGCAACGGGCGGCCGCCGGTCTCGCCGCCCCGCCGGCGCGCCCGCCAGAGGCCCCCGAGGCCGGGGGCCGCAACGGCATACATCAGCGCGTGAAAGACACCGTCCCACAGCACCTGCCAGCGCAGGTCGCCCGCCCCGGGCACGAGGCTCAGGAGATGGTGCCACTGCAAAATCTGGTGCAGCAGGATGCCGTCGAAGAAGCCCCCGAGGCCGAAGCCGAGCACTGCGCCCCAGAGCATGGATGATGATTTCCACATCGTCGCGCCTCCATCCCGGCCCGAACCGGGGAGGCTCGACGATGTTCCGCGAACGCCGCCAGGACTGCGGGCGCCGGCGCGAGATGCGGTAGCCGGCGCCTCTCCGTCGCAGCTCGAGCCGGCCCTCCCCGCAACCCCCCGTTAACCCTGTCCGCGCCCCGCGCTGGACGGCCGCCGGCCTTAACGTGCTGGCAAGGGGCGGCGGCGAGGATGCTGCACGGCTCCGGGGCAGACCGCAACGACGGCGACGGCGCCAGAGGTCGTGGATGCACGAGCGCAAGACAGGGATCAGGGGCATGCAGGCCCGCGTCAAGCCGGTGACCGCCCAGCGCGCGACGGCCGAGTTCGGCCTCGTCGCCGCATTGATCGCGACCGCCATCCTGGTGGCGCTGGTCGCCGTCGGCGGCCCGATCGTCGAGCTGATGGGCTATCTCTTCTGAGGCCGAGGTAGCCGCGACCAAGACCCCCGCCGGGGTTATCCCCGATCGTCGCACCCAGAAGCCATCGCTTCCGAGGCATCGAGGCAGCCGCGCGGGCCAAGACCGCTGGCGGGCTGGCCCGATCGTCGCGCCCAGAGCTACCTTTTGCGAGGTATGAGGGAGCCGCGCGGGCCACGAGCCCCGCTGGAGCCTGGACCGACCACGCCTTCCCGCCCCGGCGAGCCGTGGCGCCGGGCACCGCTGCCCGGCCCGCGATGTGCGACGGTGCTTGCCGAGGGCGCGCCCGCTTTCTACCTTCCGCCGCGATACGCCCTTCCCGCCGCGCCGGAACCCCGCCCCC
>CAZDCR010000109.1:0-8201 GCA_964503995.1 uncultured Segnochrobactrum sp. | reverse complement strand
TGCTCGCCCAGATGGCCGTGATGATCGGCGTCCTCATCCGCGCGCTCTGACGCGCCGGGACACCCGCCATGCCCACCGACGACACCACCCGCATCGCCGCCCTCGACGCCGCCGCCAGCATCGCGGCGCTGCCGCTGCCCTTTGACGAGCTGTTCGCCCGCGGTGACCTCAGCGTCGAGTTCTATGCGCCGCGTGGCGTCGACCTGCAGGAGCCGCACGACCGCGACGAGGTCTACATCGTCGCGACTGGCTCCGGCACGTTCCTCAGGAACGGCGAGCGGGTGCCGTTCGCGCCGGGCGACTTCCTGTTCGTCGCAGCGGGCGAGGAGCACCGGTTCGAAGATTTTGGGGACGATTTCGGCACCTGGGTGTTCTTCTTCGGCCCGGTCGGCGGCTGCCGTCCGGCGGCCTGACCACCGGCACCCGCCGACCCCTTCATTCCAGTCACCAGGACGGACGCGCATGGCGCTGCACTTCGACCGACGCGAGTACGACGACCGCTTCGCCGCCACGCTGGAGGCGATGGAGGCGCGCAAGCTCGATGCGCTCCTGATGTTCGCCCAGGAGAGCATGTACTGGCTCACCGGCTACGACACGTTCGGCTTCTGCTTCTTCCAGGCGATGGTGCTGACGAAAACCGGCCGCTTCACCCTGGTGACGCGGGCGCCGGATCTGCGGCAGGCCCAGCACACCTCGATCGTCGAGGACATCCGCGTCTGGGTCGACCGCGGCGAGGCCGATCCGAGCGGCCAGCTGAAGGAGACGCTGTTCGAGCTCGAGCTCCTCGGCACCCGCATCGGCATCGAATACGACACCCACGGCCTGACGGCCGCCCACGGCCGCAAGATCGACGACGGGCTGAAGTCCTTCGCCACCCTCGTCGATGCCTCCGACCTCGTGCCGTCGCTGCGCATGGTGAAAAGCCCGGCCGAGATCGCCGTCGTCCGCGAGGCGGCGCGCATCGCCGACCTCGCCTGGGAGAAGACCTGGCCGGAGATCCGCGCCGGCGCCGACGAGGGCCGCATCCTCGCCGTCCTGCAGGGGACCGTTTTCGAGGCCGGCGGCGAGTATCCCGGCAACGAGTTCATCATCGGCTCGGGTCCCGACGCGCTGCTCTGCCGGCACAAGGCCGGCCGGCGCGCCCTCGACGCCCAGGACCAGCTGACGCTCGAGTTCGCCGGCACCTTCCGCCACTACCACGCGGCGCTGATGCGGACTGTGATTGTCGGCACGCCGACCGCGCGCCATCTCGCCCTCTATGCGGCGGCCCGCGAGGCGCTCGCCGCGGTGGAGGCGGCGATGCGGCCCGGCAACACCTTCGGCGACGTCTTCGACGCCCACGCCACCGTCATGGACGGCCGCGAGTTGCAGCCGCACCGGCTGAACGCCTGCGGCTACTCGCTGGGCGCCCGCTTCGCGCCGTCGTGGATGGATGCGCCGATGTTCTACCGCGGCAACAAGACGGCGATCGTGCCGAACATGACGCTGTTCGCCCACATGATCCTGTTCGACAGCGAGGCCGGCGCGGCGATGACGCTCGGCCGCACCTACCTCACCACCGACGCCGACCCGGAGCCGCTCTCGAAGCTGCCGCTCGAACTGCCGATCGTGGCGTGAGGGAGCCAGTGCGGCCCGAACGGGGCGGCGGCTTCCTTTATCTTTGCGGCGCATGCCGGTAGGGTCGGCGCCTTGCGAGCGGACAGGGAGGCAGGCGCGCGGATGGCGGATCGCGGCATGACGGGATGGACGGGTCGGATGGTGCGGATCGTCGCGCCGCTGGTGGCGGTGGCATTCGTCGCCGCGGGCTGCAGCGGCGGCGACGCGGTGAGCGACCTCGCGCCGACACCCACGGTGGCCGGCACCACCGCGCCGATCGGACCATCGGCCGTCGGCACTGCGAGCTTCGCCTTCGAGCCCTTCACCGGCGTGCCGGGCAACGCGGCCGACGAGCTGACTCGCCGCATCGCCGACGTCTCGGATCGCGAGGGCCTCAACCTCGTGCGCCGCGTCGGCGCCCCTGCGACGTTCCGCGTCAAGGGCTACCTGACGGTGGTCGGCAATCCGACCGCGACGACGCTCTCCTACATCTACGACGTCTATGACGCCTCCGGCCGCCGGCTGCACCGGATCGCAGGCCAGGAGCCCTCGGGCGGGACCTCCGGCGACCCCTGGTCCGGCATCACCGACGAGACGCTCGTGGTGGTGGCCGAACGCACGGTGGCCGCCCTGAAGGCCTGGCTCGCCTCCGGCAGCGTCTGAGCCGGCGAAGGATTGCGGCGTCCGCGCGGTTGTCGGCGCGGGGGAGGGTTGCTAGAGAGACCGCGACCTTCCCGCCGGCGCGTCATGCCGGCTCTGCACGACCCTTCCCTGGAGGACGATCGCCGGCATGAAGCTCGTGTCAGGGAATTCCAACCGCGTGCTCGCCGAGGCGGTCGCCGGCTATCTCGACATCCCGCTGTCGAAGTGCATGGTGCGGCGCTTCGCCGACCAGGAGATCTTCGTCGAGATCCAGGAGAACGTCCGCGGCGAGGACGTCTTCATCCTGCAGTCGACGAGCTTCCCGGCGAACGACCACCTGATGGAGCTCCTGATCATCACCGACGCGCTGCGCCGCGCCTCGGCGCGCCGGGTGACGGCGGTGGTGCCCTATTTCGGCTATGCCCGCCAGGACCGGAAGCCCGGGCCGCGCACGCCGATCTCGGCGAAGCTCGTGGCCAACCTGATCACCCGCGCCGGCGCCGACCGGGTGCTGACGCTCGACCTGCACGCCGGCCAGATCCAGGGCTTCTTCGACATCCCGACGGACAATCTCTACGCCGTGCCGGTGATGATGCGCGACATCAAGGAGCGCTACGCGGCGAACGACCTCGTCGTCGTCTCCCCGGACGTCGGCGGCGTGGTGCGGGCGCGGGCGCTGGCGAAGCGCATCGACGCGCCGCTCGCCATCGTCGACAAGCGCCGCGAGCGGCCCGGCGAGAGCGAGGTGATGAACATCATCGGCGACGTCGAGGACCGCAACTGCATCCTCTTCGACGACATCATCGATTCGGGCGGCACGCTCTGCAACGCCGCCGAGGCGCTGCTCGCCCAGGGGGCGAAGAGCGTCACCGCCTACATCACCCACGGCGTGCTATCGGGGGGAGCGGTCGCCCGCGTCGAGGGCTCGATGCTGAAGGAACTCGTGATCACCGATTCGATCCAGCCGACCGAATCGGTGCGCAAGGGCCGCAACATCCGCGTGCTGTCGATCGCGCCGCTGATCGGCGAGGCGATCAGCCGGACGGCCCTCGAGAAGTCGGTGTCGAGCCTGTTCGACTGAGCCGACGGTTCGAAGACGGGGCCGTCCGTAACTGCCCCTGCCGCAAACGGGCGTCTCAGAAACGGGCTTGCCAGCCGCCGCTCCCGCCCCGACTATGACGGCGGGATGACGACGGGAGGCGCGTTTTGGACGACGCGGAAGCCAGTCCGGAAAGCCGCGCCAGCGCGGCGGTCGTGTCGATCGCCGCGCCGCGGCAACCGGGACCAGTGAAGGAAACGGCGGCGACGGGGGCCTTTCACGGCCCGCCGGCGGCGAGCCAGCCGCAGGCCGCTCCGGTGACGAGCTTCGATCGGCGCGAGCTCTCCAGCATTCTCAAGGTCTATGGCCGCAAGGTCGCCGAGGGCGAGTGGCGCGACTACGCCATCGACTTCCAGCGCGACGAGGCGGTGTTCTCGATCTTCCGGAGGGCGAGCGAGATGCCGCTGTTCCGCATCGTCAAGGACATGCGGCTCGCCCGGCGGCAGGGCGCCTATTCGGTCGTCGCCGCCGGCGGCATGATCCTGAAGCGCGGCCCGGACCTCGAGAGGGTGCTGGCGGTGCTCGAGACGAAGCGGTCGCTCAGGCTGGTCGGCGCCTGAGCGCCCGCCCACGGCGAGGCTGGCCGTCGGCGTGCCGTTTGCGCGGGCGGCGCGCTGCTACCGCACCGCCTGCAGGATCGACACGTAGTTCGCCACCGCCGCGCCGCCCATGTTGAACAGGCCGGCGAGTTCGGCGTCCTTCACCTGCATGTCGCCGGCCTGGCCGGTGAGCTGCATCGCGCAGAGCGCGTGCATCGACACGCCGGTGGCGCCGATCGGGTGGCCCTTCGACTTCAGCCCGCCCGACGGGTTGACCGGCAGCCGGCCGCCCAGCGCGCTGTGGCCGTCGCGGATGACGTCGGCGCCGCGGCCGGGGGCCGCGAGCCCCATCGCCTCGTACTCGATCAGTTCGGCGATGGTGAAGCAGTCGTGGGTCTCGACGAGGTCGAGGTCGTCCAGCGTCAGGCGTGCGTCCGTGAGCGCCCGCGACCACGCCTCGCCACAGCCCTCGAAGCGGACGATGTCGCGCCGAGACATCGGCAGGAAGTCCTGCACGTGCGAGGCCGCGCGGATCGCCACCGCCCGCTCCATGCCCAGCGCCGTCGGCATGTCGGTGAGCACGATCGCCGCCGCGCCGTCGGAGACGAGCGAGCAGTCGGTGCGCTTCAGGGGACCGGCGACGCGCGGGTTCTTCTCGCTCTCGGTGCGGCAGAACTCGTAGCCGAGGTCCTTGCGCATCTGCGCGAAGGGGTTCGCCATGCCGTGCTTGTGGTTCTTGGCGGCGATCGCCGCCAGCGCGTCGGACTGGTCGCCATGGCGCTGGAAGTAGGCTTCGGTGATCCGCCCGAAGACGCCGGCGAAGCCGGCCGGAATGTCGCCTTCCTCGGCGAGATAGGAGGCGCGCAGAAGGTTCTGGCCGATCTGCGGGCCGGGGGTGTCGGTCATCTTCTCGACGCCGACGACGAGGACGACTCGCGCCGCGCCGGCGGCGATCGCCCTGACACCCTGGTGGACGGCGGCGGAGCCGGTGGCGCAGGCGTTCTCGACGCGGGTCGCCCGCTTGAAGCGCAAGCCGGGGTCGGCCTGCAGCACCAGCGAGGCGGTGAAGTCCTGGGCGGAGAAGCCGGCGTTGAAGTGGCCGAGGAAGATCTCGTCGACGTCGGCGGCGGCGATGCCGGCGTGGGCCAGCGCGCCGCGGGCGACGCCGACGACGAGGCTCTCGACGGTCTCGCCGTCGTGCCGTCCGAACGGGCTGTGCGCCCAGCCCACGATCGCAGCCGTCATCGCCACACTCCGTCTCGTGCCCCGTGCCGCCTGATATGGCATGGCGGCCGGGGTGTTGAAAGACCGGCGGGGCGGTCCGGAGGTTGCCGTCTCCGCCCGCCGGTGACACGATCGGCGGGAAACCTGGGGGCTTTGCCGGCAGGCCGGCGGCTGGGAGGACGATGTGCTGACGGGTGTGCAGGTGCGGGCGGCGCGCGCCATGCTGCGCTGGGAGATCGCGGATCTCGCAGCGGCAGCCGGCGTCCCGGAAGAGGACATCGCCCGCTTCGAGGCGCACGACTGCCCGTCGCCGGTCGACCTCGACCTTGCTGCAGTCGCCCGGGCACTGGAGGAAGGCGGCGTCGAACTGCTCGGCGGCGGTGCCCCGGGGGTGAGGTTGCGGCCGCAGGCCGGCAGCCTCCGGCCCGAAGAGCTCAATGCGGAGAACGACGGCTGAGGGAGCACCGGTCGGGCGCGCCGTCGTGCCCGCCGCCGCATCCGTGCGCCTGAAAGCTTCCCGCCGGGCGCGGAACGTGGTAGCGGAGATCGCAATCCGCGGCGCTCGGCGCGGCGCCGCCCCGCGGCGCCGCGCTTAGCCCGTTCTATCGTCTAACGACATATCGTCCGAACGGCCCTGCGGGGCGCGCCTCCCGGCGCGGTGGCGGACAGCAGTGCAAGGGTGCGCATGGCGAAGGAAGAAGTCCTGGAGTTCCCGGGCATGGTGACCGAACTCCTCCCGAACGCGACGTTTCGCGTCAAGCTCGAGAACGACCACGAGATCATCGCCCACACGGCCGGCCGGATGCGCAAGAACCGCATCCGCGTGCTCGCGGGCGACAAGGTGCTCGTCGAAATGACGCCCTACGATCTCGCCAAGGGGCGGATCACCTACCGCTTCAAGTGACCGTCGGCGGGGCCTGAGCCGGCCCCCGGCGCCGCGTCGTGGTGCCGGCCCCCCGCCGCAGCCATCATCCTGGAGCCAGCATGCGCGAGCCCGCCGTCCTCGTCCTCGCGTCCGGTTCGCCGCGGCGCCTCGCTTTGCTCGAGCAGGTCGGGATCGTGCCCGACCACCTGTTCCCCGCCGAGATCGACGAGACGCCGCTGTCGCGCGAACAGCCACGTCCGCTCGCCGAGCGGCTCGCCCGCGGCAAGGCGGAGGTCGCGGCCCGGCGGTTCGCCGCCCAGGAGGGACGCACCCGCGCCTTCGTGCTGGCCGCCGACACCGTCGTCTCCGTCGGCCGCCGCGTGCTGCCGAAGGCGGAGACGCAGGACGAGGCGGAGCGCTGCCTGTCGCTGCTTTCCGGCCGCTCCCACACCGTCACCACCGCCGTCGCGCTGATCACCCCCGGCGGCAAGCTGCGCGAGCGCACCGTCGAGACGCGGGTGCGCTTCAAGCGCCTGTCGGCCGTCGAGACGGGCGCCTACATCGCCTCCGGCGAGTGGCGCGGCAAGGCCGGCGGCTACGCCGTCCAGGGCCTCGCCGCGACCTTCGTCGCCTCGCTCGCTGGCTCCTACAGCGCCGTCGTCGGGCTGCCGCTGCACGAGACCGTGGCGCTGCTCGTGGGCGAGGGCTTCCCGGTGCTGGAGCGCTGGACGGTCGACCCGATCGCTGCCGCAGTCGAGGCCAGGAGCGAGCCGCTCGCGGCCGCCGAGCCGGCCTCGACGCCCGGTGTCGCGGCCGGATGAGCCCGCTGCCGCCGCCCGGTACGCCGCGCGCCCGCAAGTGCGCGATCTGCTCGGCGCCCCGCGTCGAGGCCTACAAGCCGTTCTGCTCGAAGCGCTGCGCCGACATCGACCTGCATCGATGGCTCGCCGGCTCCTACGCGATCCCGGTCGTGGAGGTCGATGGTGCCGACGACGAGGACGGCCGCCCGCCTGAGCGCGACCGCGAGGACTGATCCCGGCGCAGCGGCTCGTTAACCGCCTCCTGCCAGGGTGCGCCCTGGCCAGCGGGCGCGCTTTGCCCCCGCCCTGACGGACGCGCCATGACCGACGCCCCCGATCCCCTCCGCATCGCCGCCCCGGCGCTCGCCGCCGCCGTCGTCGCGTGGCTGACGCGCCTGCGCGTCGAGCGCCGGCTCGCACCGCGCTCGCTCGAGGCCTACGACCGCGACGTCCGGCAGTGGCTCTCCTTCCTCGCCGGCCATCTCGGCGGTGCACCGGATCTCGATGACCATGCGGGGCTGAGGACGGCGGACGTGCGCGCCTTCCTTGCCAGGCGCCGCGCCGACGGGGCGGGATCGCGCACCATCGCCCGCCAGCTCGCGGCGTTGCGTTCCTTCGCCGGCTATCTCGAGCGCGAGCACGGCCTCAACGCCGCGCCGATCCGCGCGGTGCAGGCGCCGCGCCTGAAGCCGTCGCTGCCGCGACCGCTGTCGGTCATCGACGCCCGCCGCGTCACCGAGGAAGCCGGCGAGGACGCCGCCGAACCGTGGATCGCGGCCCGCGACGCGGCGGTGGCGATGCTGCTCTACGGCGCCGGCCTGCGCATCGGCGAGGCGCTGGCGATCACCGAAGCCGACCTCGCCGGCGACGCCGCGGTGCTGCGCGTCACCGGCAAGGGCGGCAAGGTGCGGCTCGTGCCGCTCCTGCCGGCGGTGCGCGCAAGCCTCGGCGACTACTGCCACCGCCTGCCGTTCCGTCCGGCCGCCGGCGAGCCGTTGTTTCGCGGCGCCCGCGGCGGGCCCTTGTCGCCGCGCATCGTGCAGCGCGCGCTCGCCCGGCTGCGCGGAGCCCTCGGCCTGCCCGACACGGCGACACCGCACGCGCTGCGCCATTCGTTCGCGACGCATCTCCTTTCGGCGGGTGGCGACCTGCGCACCATCCAGGAGCTCCTCGGCCACGCCAGCCTGTCGACGACGCAGCTCTACACCGCCGTCGACGCCGACCGGCTGATCGACGTGCACCGCCGCGCCCACCCGCTCGGAGGCGAGGCGGCCGTTGCCGACACCGCCGCGACCGTGCGAAGGATGCACGCGGGCTAGGGCCCTGGAATGAGCGGATTTCGGGGAGATGAGCGTGCCGCAGATGGACGTGCCGGAGGTGGATGTGCCGGAGCTGCGGCGTGACACGCTCGCAGCCGTCGGTCCTGCCGGGCTCGG
>CAZDCR010000108.1:0-8278 GCA_964503995.1 uncultured Segnochrobactrum sp. | reverse complement strand
TCAGGGACAAAACCCCGTGGCAACCCGCTTGACCGAGAAGACAGTCGCTCACGCCCTGTAGTTCTCCCCCCGCTCCGTAAACCGCGCGTTCTCCTCGCGGACCTTCGCTGCCGCCTCGTCGTAGAGGAACGGCAGGAAGGCGTAGCGCTTACCGGCGGTGACCGGCGTGACGGCGTGCAGGAGCGAGCAGGAGAACACCACGGCGCCGCCGGCTTCCGGCTTGTAGGTGCGCGGGCCATATTCGGGGAAGCGGACCTCGCCGCCCTCGTAGTCGTCGGACAAGAGTACCGAGACGGCGAAGCGGCGGTGCGCCGTGCCCTTCGTCGTGTTGTCGCGGTGGGCGCGGAAGTGGCCGCCGTCCTCCGCCGCGTAGCAGGCGACGATGTAGCGCTCCATCCGCGTGCAGGCGAACTGGTGGACCTTCTCGATCTCCGGCACGACCCGTCGGATGATGCGGGCGCGGGCGGCGGCGATCAGGTCCTTGTCCTCGATCTGCACGTCCTTGCGGCGCTTGTGCTTGCCGTCGACGATGCCGACCGTCTTGCCCTCGCGCTCCACCATGAAGCCGGATTCCTCGCCGCCCTGCCGCTCGTAGAGGTCGATCAGCGTGCGGCAGAAGGCGGGCTCGAACACCCGCGGCAGCACCAGCACCGGCGCCGGGATCTCGAAGCCGGCGTGGCGTTCCGGCGGCGGCAGGGCGGCGACGTAGTCGATGACGGCGCTGTCGTCGCCGCCGAGCGGGGCGACGTGGATGACCCGCAGCGTCGGGTCGAGCACCAGCCAGAAGCGGCGGACCGGGAACTTGCCGGCGGCGGGCTCGGCGTCCTTCGGGATCGCGCCGTAGAGGCGGCTCACCTCGCCGTCATAGTCGAGGAAGAAGCGGAAGCCCGGATAGCGCTCGCGCAGGCGGCCCTGCGCCTCGTCGCGCGGGTCGAGGGTGATGCCGAAGAAGCTCGCGTGGGCGTCGTCGAAGACGTCGGTGCGCGCCATCGCGGCGGCGATGGCGGAGCGGCCGGTCTCGTCGCTGGCGGAGGCGAAGAAGCACAGCACGACATAGCGGCCGGCGACGGTGTCGAAGGCGTAGGTGGGCTTGGTGAGCGTGCGCTGGTCGAACCATGGCGCGGGGTCGCCGGGGGCGACCACCGCGAAGGGGCGCGGGGCGGGTGCGGCGGCGGGGGCCGGGCTTTCGGTCTCGGCGTCCGCTGTCGTCTCGGCCATTCTCTCGGTGCCTCACTGTTGCCGCAGCGGCGCGCCTCACCCCGCCCTTCGGAACGGATTGAGCTTCTTCACCACGGTGGAGATGCGGTGACGGCGCTGCTCGTAGGCGACGACGTCGGCGTCGGTCACCCAGTTCATCTGGATGGCGCGGCGCTTGCCGTCGAAGGGCTCGTGGCCGTGCCAGGATGTGTCGGAGCGGCGGAAGACCAAAAGCGTGCCGCCGTGCGGGGGGACTTCCGCGACGTAGTCATCAAGGTCGGTGCCGTTGCGCAGGATGCGCAGGCGGCCGCCGTCGGCGTCCCAGGCCTCGTTGAGATAGAGCAGGACGGTGATGATCTTGGTCTTCGAATCCGTGTGGATCTTGCCGTCGGTCGGCCGGCACCAGCCGCGCACCGTGTACATCGTCGGCCGGCCGGTGAGGTCGATGCCGAACTTCTCCTCGATCGCCCGGCGGAAGACGGGGCCGTCGAGCTCGTCCATCAGGGCGGCGAAGCGGCCGCGGATGGTGAGCTCCGAGGGCGGATGCGAACCGGGGCCGGGCACGTCCGGATAGTCGGCCAGCACGCCGGCGAGCGTCTCCGGCCGCACGAAGGTGGGGACGACGATGTGGTCGTAGGGCTCGGTGGCGAGCGGGGTGGCCGCCAGCGCCGCCATGTCGAGGAAGGAGCCGGCGTCGGGGGTGGCCGGGCGGGACTCGGTGGAAGGGGCGGTCGACAGGGGCGTGGTGGCGCTGGTCATGGCCGAAAGGTCCTGGGCTCTCGCGGGCGAACCCGCTCCTGCGGTCGTCGGTCAGCCGGGAGATCGGCCGGCAGCGGCTTCGGTGCGCACCGCACCTCGCCTCAAAAGGCGGCGACCCTGTGGCCGCGGGCCGCGAGCAGCGCCGCGATGCGGGCTGCGATCACGGCGTTGGCATTTAAGGGCTCATAGGTCCACGCGGCAAGGGAGCCTTCGGCGACGGCGGTGGCGAGCGCGGGCTCGTCGAGCCAGCGCATCGCGCCCGCCGCCACCATCGCGGCGTGGAAGGCGGCGAACTTCGGCGTGCCGCCAGAAAGCGGGAAGGCGTAGACCGGCCGCTCGGTGTAGGCGGCCTCGCCGAGCATGTTGACGGAATCGCAGGTGACGACGAGGACGTCGGCGCCGCCGAGGATGCCGAAATAGGGATTGTCGCCGCTCGTGCCGTCCCACAGCCAGCGGCGCTCGGCCGGAAGGGCAGTGGCGAGCGCGGCATCGAGGGCAGCGAGGCTCGCCGGCGGTGTGCGCCGCGACGGGGTGACGACGACACTGCCGCCGGTGCGGGCGGCGAGGTCGGCGAGTGCCGCGCCGAGGCGGGTCGCCTCCTCCGGCGAGAACGCATAGGCGCCGCTGGTGCCGCCGACGATGCCGCCGATCCACGGACGCGGCATCGGGCCGAGGCGGGCGGCGAGGGCGGCGGCGCCCTCATCGAGGCGGGCGCGTGTGAGGGTGTTCGGCGACGTCAGGGTGGTCAGCACGTTCGGGCCGGTGACGCCGTCGTGGACGTTGGTCCAGACGAGATCGAACCAGGAGAGCGGCGCCACCGGGTTCTGCAGGCAGACGACGAGGGTGCGGCCGGCCGAGCGGCGGCGGATCATCCGGGCATAGGGGATCGCCTGCCGGCCCGACACCACCAGCAGGTCCGGCCACGGCGGCGCGATGGCGGGGTCGGCGGCCGCCGGCCCCCACGGCGCCAGCCAGCGGAACGGCGGCGAGGGGTCGACGCGCTTCACCACCGGGGCGAGGCCGAGGGCCTCGACGACGCCGATGCACTGAACCTCGTGGCCGATGCTGCCGGGCGTCAGCGCCCAGGCCGTGAGTGGCGCGGCTGCCGGCGCGAGCGGGGAGGGGGAGGACACGGAGATCGGGTGACGCCGCTGTGGGAAGGGTGGACGCCGCTTAGGCCGGTGGGGAGCGGGGGTCAAGGCTCCCGGACAGGGTGGGCTGCCGGCCGGGCCACCGACGAAAGAATCTGTCGCGTCGCGTTCCGAATCCAGGGCCTGCGTGCTATCAGCGGGCACGTTTTCTGACCGGGCGTGACCGCGGGGCCTTTTGCCCACCCGCGCAGCGACGAGGATGCCGTGAAGGTTCGTCTCGACGCGATCGACTGGCGCATTCTCCGCGAGCTGCAGGATGACGGCCGCATCACCAATGTGGAGTTGTCCAAGCGCGTCGGCATCTCGGCGCCGCCGTGCCTCCGGCGGGTGCGGGCGCTCGAGGAGGCCGGCATCATCCTCGCCTACCGGGCGCTGCTCGACGAGAAGCAGGTGGGATTCGACGTCGCCGCCTTCGCCTTCGTCGGGCTGCACTCCCAGGCCGAGCCCGATCTCACCGCCTTCGAGGCGCGCGTGCGCGGCTGGCCGGTGGTGCGGGAAGCGTGGATGCTGTCGGGCGAGATCGACTTCGTGCTGCAGTGCGTGGCGCCGAACCTGCGCGCCTTCCAGGACTTCGTCATCGGCGAACTGACATCGGCGCCGAACGTCGCGAGCGTCCGCACGGCCCTGACCATCCGCCAGTCGAAGAACGCGCCAGTTGTGCCGATCGGGGAGAACGTCTGACCGGCCGCACGGGCGGGCTGCTGGAGGGCCGTTCATCCGTTCGGCGCGACCGCACTCCCGCTGGTGGCCGAAATATCGATCGAACGCGACGTTCAATATCCGCGGTTGCATTGACACGGCCGGCCCGGTCGGTAAGGCTCTGCCGCCCCGCTGAAATCAGAGGCTGCGCATGGCTCGCCGCAGTTAGCGACGCCTCGCATCTCGTGCCGCTTGGGGAAGCGGCCCGCCGCGGAGAGGGATCACTTGACCAAGTTTCGGCCATTCGGAGCGCAGCCTGAAACTGCAACGCAGACGTTTGCAATCTCGGATAGTGGCGCGCTCGCATGGCGATAAACGGCGACACTCTTCTCGGCCGCAGCACGGATCTGCCCGGCTCCTCGTCCCGCACCGATGGTTACCGTCTCGCCGGACGTCCGATCGGGACGACGCCGAGCGTGCCGGCGGGCGACGTGATGACGGCGCGGTCCGAGGACCGGCTGATGCTCTGGTACCAGCCGAAGATCGACGTGGCGACGCGCAAGCTCGCCGGGGCGGAGGGCCTGCTGCGGCTGGTCGACCCGGAATTCGGCGTGCTGAGCCCGGCCGCCTTCCTGCCGGGCCTCACCGGCATCGACATGGCGGTGATCACCGCCTTCGTGGCCGAACGGGCGATCGCCGACTGGCTGCGCTTCGCCGATGCCGGCGAAATCGTCCGCCTGTCGATCAATGCGCCACCCTCGACCCTCGAGACGGCGGACCTGCCGGAGCTGTTCAGCGTCATCCGGCCGCGGCACAAGGACTGGCCGGGGCTGACGGTGGAGATGACCGAGGCGGAGATCATCGGCAGCCTCGAGGCGGTGAACGATGCCATCCACCGCATGACGCAGCAGGCGATCTCGATCTCGATCGACGATTTCGGCGCCGGCTACTCATCGCTCTCGCGCCTGAAGGAAGTGCCGTTCTCGGAGATCAAGATCGACCGCGGCCTCATCCGCGGCTGCGACCGCGATCCCAGCATCCGCTATTTCCTCAAGGCTGTCCGCGACTTCGCCCACTATCACGGCGCCCGCGTGGTGGCCGAAGGGGTGGAGACGACGGGGGAGTTCCGGGTCGTCGCCGACCTCGGCATCGACGAGGCACAGGGCTTCCTGTTCGCCCGGCCGATGCCGCCCGAGGAGTTCCTCCGCGCGATCCGCCGGCCATCCTGGTTCGAATAGGGTCGATCCCATCATCGGCGTGAAAGGCCAGCGGCGCCCATCCGGGCGCCGGCGGCTGGACCGCGCCGCCTGGCCCCCGAATCGAAAAGGCCCGGCCGTCTTTCGCGCGGCACGGGCCTTCATCCAGGGTCGCCGCTGGCGCGGCCGCGGCGTCGCGGCCGGCGGCTCAGGCGTTGGCGGCGATGAACTTCACCGCGACGATCTCGAAGGAGCGGGCTCCGCCGGGGGCCACGACCTCAACCTGGTCGCCGACGCGCTTGCCGATCAGCGCACGGGCGATCGGCGAGGAGATGGAGACCCGGCCCTGCTTCACGTCGGCCTCGACGTCGCCGACGATCTGGTAGACCTTCTCCTCCTCCGTATCCTCGTCGACGAGGCTGACGGTGGCGCCGAACTTGATGGTGTCGCCGGAGAGCTTGGAAACGTCGATCACTTCCGCCCGGGAGATCTTGTCCTCGAGTTCCGCGATGCGGCCCTCGTTGTGGCTCTGCGCCTCCTTGGCGGCGTGATACTCGGCGTTCTCCGACAGGTCGCCGTGCGAGCGGGCCTCGGAGATCGCCGCGATGATGCGGGGACGCTCGACCGAAGTCCGATGCTTGAACTCCGCCTCGAGAGAGGCGAAACCGGCGGCCGTCATCGGAACCTTTTCCATCGACCTTCAGACCCTCACGTCCGCCACGGATCACGGCCCGCGGCAACAGCCATCAAAGGCGGTCCACCCCAAAGAGGCAGGCCACCGCCCAAAGCTTCATACGGCCGTGGTGAAGTAGGATTGCAGCGGACGGACTTCAAGCTCCCCGCTGCTCCAGGCTTCGATCCCCCAAGCCGCGGCGACCGCACCGGCGACGGTCGTGTAGTACGGCACCCGGTGCTGCAGGGCCGCCCGCCGAAGCGACCGGCTGTCCGCCAGCGCCTGCGCGCCTTCCGTCGTGTTGATGACGAGTTGCACGCCGCCGTTGGTGATAGCATCGACGATGTGCGGCCGGCCTTCAAGCACCTTGTTGATCTTGGCGCAGGGCACGCCGTGGTCGGCGAGATAGCGCTGCGTGCCGCTGGTCGCGATGATCCGGAAGCCCTGTTCGGCCAGGAGTTCCGCGGCCGGCAGGATGCGCGCCTTGTCGCCGTCGCGCACCGAGATGAATACGGTGCCCTCGGTCGGCACGGGCGTGCTGGAGCCGATCTGCGACTTCGCGAAGGCCATCGGGAAGTCGCGCGCGAGCCCCATCACCTCGCCGGTCGAGCGCATTTCCGGGCCGAGGATGGTGTCGACGCCGGGGAAGCGGGCGAACGGGAACACGGCTTCCTTCACCGCCACGTGGTCGAGCGTCTTCTTCGTGAGGCCGAAGCTCGCGAGGCTCTCGCCGGCCATGATGCGGGCGGCGATCTTGGCGAACGGCACGCCGACCGTCTTGGCGACGAACGGCACCGTGCGGGAGGCGCGCGGGTTGACCTCGAGCACGTAGATGACGCCGTCCTTGATGGCGAACTGCACGTTCATCAGGCCGCCGACGTCCAGCGCCAGCGCCATCGCCCGCGTCTGCCGCTCGAGCTCGGCGATCGTCTCGGGCGAGAGCGAGCGCGGCGGCAGCGAGCAGGCGCTGTCGCCGGAGTGGATGCCGGCTTCCTCGATGTGCTCCATGATGCCGCAGACGAAGACGTCCTTGCCGTCGCAGAGCGCGTCGACGTCGACCTCGATGGCGTCCGACAAATAGCGGTCGAACAGGAGCGGCGTCTTGCCGAGCACGGTGTTGATCTGGCCGGTCTTGTCGTTCGGGTAGCGCGCCTTGACGTCCTGCGGCACCAGCGCCGGCAGGGTGCCGAGCAGGTAGTCGGAGAAGGTCGCCTCGTCGCGGATGATCTCCATCGCCCGGCCGCCGAGGACGTAGGACGGCCGCACGACGAGCGGGAAGCCGAGCTCGGCGGCGACGAGCCGGCTCTGCTCGACCGAGTAGGCGATGCCGTTCATCGGCTGGCGCAGGCCGAGCTTGTCGAGCAGGCGCTTGAAGCGGTCGCGGTCCTCGGCGAGGTCGATCGCGTCCGGCGAGGTGCCGAGGATCGGGATGCCGGCCGCCTGCAGGCCCTCAGCGAGCTTCAGCGGCGTCTGGCCGCCGAACTGCACGATGACGCCGACGAGCTCGCCCGCGGTCTGCTCGACGCGCAGGATCTCGAGCACGTCCTCGACCGTCAGCGGCTCGAAATAGAGCCGGTCGGAGGTGTCGTAGTCGGTCGAGACCGTCTCCGGGTTGCAGTTGATCATGATCGCCTCGAAGCCCTGGTCGCGCAGGGCGAAGGCGGCGTGGCAGCAGCAATAGTCGAACTCGATGCCCTGGCCGATGCGGTTCGGGCCGCCGCCGAGGATCACCACCTTGCGGCGGTCGGTCGGACGGGCCTCATCGGCGAGCGCGCCGGCGAAGGGCGTCTCGTAGGTCGAGTACATGTAGGCGGTCGGGGCGGCGAACTCGGCCGCGCAGGTGTCGATGCGCTTGAAGGCCGGGTAGACGCCGTCGCTGGCGCGACGGGCGGCGACCTCGGCCTCCGTCATCCCGGCGAGGCGGGCGAGGCGGGCGTCGGAGAAGCCCATCGCCTTCAGCGAGCGCAGGCCGGACGCCGTCGGCGGCAGGCCGTGGGCGCGCACCTTCGCCTCGGTATCGACGATCGCCTGGATCTGCTCGATGAACCACGGGTCGATGCGGCAGGATTCGATGATCTGGGCGTGGTCGACGCCGAGCCGGAGCGCCTGCGCCACCTTCAGGATGCGGTCCTGGGTGGGGACGGCGAGTGCCGCGCGGATGGCGTTCTTGTCGTCGCCGAGGCCGAGGCCGGGGATTTCGATCTCGTCGAGGCCGGTGAGGCCGGTCTCGAGACCGCGCAGCGCCTTCTGGAAGGACTCGGCGAAGGTGCGGCCGATCGCCATGACCTCGCCGACCGACTTCATCGAGGTGGTCAGCACCGGGTCGGCGCCGGGGAACTTCTCGAAGGCGAAGCGGGGGATCTTGGTGACGACGTAGTCGATGGTCGGCTCGAAGGACGCCGGGGTCGCGCCGCCGGTGATGTCGTTCTCGAGCTCGTCGAGGGTGTAGCCGACAGCGAGCTTCGCCGCGACCTTGGCGATCGGGAAGCCGGTCGCCTTCGAGGCGAGGGCGGACGAGCGCGAGACGCGCGGGTTCATCTCGATGACGATGAGGCGGCCGTCGGCGGGATTGACGGCGAACTGCACGTTCGAGCCGCCGGTCTCCACCCCGATCTCGCGCAGCACCGCCAGCGAGGCGTCGCGCATGATCTGGTATTCCTTGT
>CAZDCR010000107.1:0-8348 GCA_964503995.1 uncultured Segnochrobactrum sp. | reverse complement strand
TCGCCGACGCCGTCAACGCCTTCACCAAGGCGCGCTTTGGCAAGGCCACGGCCAGCGACCGCGACCTGCGCACCGTCATCGTCGCCAAGCCGGCGAAGATCTCGATGTCGCGCTTCCTCGCCGAGATCGGCGACCTGCAGGTGAAGGCCGACGCTCCCGCCCGCGTCGTCGTGGACCAGCGCACCGGCACCGTCGTCATCGGGCAGAACGTGCAGGTTTCGACGGTCGCGATGGCGCACGGCAACCTCACGGTCCGCGTCACGGAAACTCCGGAAGTCTCGCAGCCGAAGCCGTTCTCCGAGACGGGCGAGACCGTTGTCGTGCCGCGCACGACGATCGAGGCCGAACAGGGCAGCGGCCACCTCGCGCTGGTCGAGGGCACCGACCTGCAAACACTCGTGCACGGCCTCAACCGCGTCGGGCTGAAGCCGACCGACATCATCTCCATCCTCCAGGCGATCAAGACCGCCGGCGCTCTGCAGGCCGATCTGGTCGTCCAGTGAGAGGCCCCGGCGGGGCTTGAACCGAGGCATTCTCGACATGCGCAATAGCATCCAACGGGCTCGCTCGGCCGTCGCCGCCGTGTCGGTGGCCGTCGTCCTCGCCGGCGCTCCCATCGGCGCCGTCGCGACCGAGCCGGCAGGCCCGCCCGTGGAGGAGACCACGGCCGACAAGCCCGCGGTGACGCCGTCCGCCGACACCGTCGCCGCCCAGTACTGCAACAACATCGCCGACGCCGCGGGGGATGCCCGCTTCGCCCGCCAGGCTGCCGCTCTGGCGGCACTCGAGCGGGACATCGAGGAACGTCTCGTCCGCCTCGAGGCGAAGCGCGCGGAATACCAGGACTGGCTGGATCGCCGCGAGAAGTTCCTGAAGTCCGCCGAGGAAGGCCTCATCGCCATCTACACGCAGATGAAGCCCGACGCCGCCTCGGCGCAGCTCTCGATCATGGACGAGATGACCTCCGCGGCCATTCTGAGCAAGCTCCCGCCGCGCACGGCCAGCGCCATCCTCAACGAGATGGACCCGGCGAAGGCGGCCCAGCTCACCAACATCATGGCCGGTCTGGCCGATCGTACGACGAGCCAGAGGAAATCGGGATGAGGTCTCTTCTCTTTGCACCGCTGCTGCTTGTGCTCGGCGCCTGCCAGAACTCGCACGACAACATCTTCACGGGTCCGGAAATGACGCCGGTCGGCTACGGTCTGGCGACGACACCGCGTGCCGAGTTGCCGTCGAGCTTCGCGCCGGCGCAGCCGCGGACCTTCGGCTCCACCTGGGGCAACAGCGGCGCAGAACTGTTCAAGGACATTCGCGCCTACAAGGTCGGCGACGTCGTCACCGTGTCGATCGACATCGACGACAAGGCGCAGTTCGACAACGAGAGCGACCGCTCGCGCGAATCGGGCTCGATCTTCGACGCGGCGGGCGCGCTCGCAGCCGCAGGCTTCGGCCTGGCGCCGGCAGCCGCCGACGCATCGGGCAGCCTCAACATCGACGCCGGCACGCGCACGCGCGGCGCCGGCTCGATCGACAGGTCGGAGAAGCTGACCCTCTCGGTCGCCGCCGTCGTCACCGAGGTGCTGCCCAACGGCAACATGGTGATCAGCGGCACGCAGGAGATCCGCGTCAACTACGAGATCCGGGTGCTCAACATCGCCGGTATCGTCCGGCCCCTCGATATCTCCGCCAAGAACCGCATTCCCTACGACCGCATCGCCGAGGCGCGGATCTCCTATGGCGGGCGCGGACGACTGACGGACATGCAGCAGCCGGCATGGGGGCAGCGCCTCTATGACGTGACGATCCCCTACTGACGAGGTCGATGATGGCGGCGGCGGCGAGCAAGGACGCTCCACAGAAGGGCAAGGGCAAGGGCGGCGGTCTGTGGATCGCCGCCGGAGTCCTCACCGTGCTCGCGCTCCTGACCGGCGGCGGGCTCGGGCTGCACCTGTCCTCTTCCCTTGAAGAGGTGATCACCGAGCGGGCGAAGGAACAGAGCGAAAAGGTCCCGACCGAGATCAAGTACAGCGGCGACATGGTGCTGAGCCGCCTCGATCCGATCATTGCCAACCTCGCCGCTCCGAGCGACACCTGGATCCGGGTCGAGACGGCGATCGTCTTCGAGAATGGCAAGGTCGCCAATCCCGAGATCACCATCGCCGAGATCAGCCAGGACATCGTCGCCTATCTGCGCACCCTGACCCTCAGCCAGTTGCAGGGCCCGATGGCCTTCCAGCACCTGCGCGAGGATCTCAACGAGCGGGCCAGCCTGCGCACCTCGGGCGCCATCCAGGAACTCGTCGTCGAGACGATGGTGATCCAGTGAAACCGACCGCCTGCGCGCTCGAGCGTCACTGGCACGTGTCGGGGCGGTCGACCCTCGGTGTCGCCGCTCTCCTCGCGGCGGCGTTCGCGCTCGTCGCGACCGCCGCCCCGGCGGCGGCCCAGGATCTCTCGGCGCTGGCCGACATGCTGCCCGAGGGCAGCGGCTCGGTGAGCGGCCGGATCATCCAGTTCGTCGCGCTGATCACCGTGCTCTCGGTCGCTCCGGGCCTGCTCATCATGGCGACGAGCTTCACCCGGCTCATCGTCGCCCTGTCGTTCCTGCGCTCGGGCCTCGGCATCCAGAGCACGCCGGCCAACCTCGTCCTGATCAGCCTGGCGCTGTTCATGACGTTCTTCATCATGGGGCCGACCTTCGACCGCGCCTGGCAGGACGGCGTCAAGCCGCTCACCGAGGGTCAGATCACCGAGGCGGAGGCGTTCGAGCGGGCGACGGCGCCGTTCCGCGAGTTCATGCTCTCCCAGGTCCGGCCGAAGGACCTGCAGCTCTTCGCCGACATCGCCGACGCCTCGAAGGCGCAGTCGCAGACAGGGGCTCAGCCCCGGTTCGACGCGCAGCCGCAGACGCCGTCGCCGGCGCTGGCGGCCGAGGAGGTGGAGCTGCGCGTGCTCATACCCGCCTTCATGATCTCCGAGCTGCGGCGCGGCTTCGAGATCGGCTTCCTGATCGCCCTGCCCTTCCTCGTCATCGACATGATCGTCGCGACCCTCGTCATGTCGATGGGCATGATGATGATGCCGCCCACCGTCATATCGCTACCGTTCAAGATCCTGTTCTTCGTCCTGATCGACGGCTGGAGCATGCTCGTCGGGAGCCTGGTGCGATCGTTCGGCTGATCCGCCGACTTGAAATCTCGAGCATTTCCCGAAAGCGCGCCCCGGCGCGCTTTTCGTTTTTTCGGCCCTCGATCACGAAACGCCGGGCCTTTGCCCGTCGACGTCCACGGCTTACGCAAATCGATAAGCACCTCGTCCGACCCTGTATTCCAGAGCCCCGCCCCCAGAAATTCATCGTTGGACGCCGGTTTCCGAAAAAGCAAGCTTCGCGCAAGCATGCCCTGTCATGGTCTTTCCATAGCAGGTTGGTGACTTGGAACGACAAGTCGACGCGCCACTCGTGAAACGGGGCGCCCACCAAAGGCATGATGCCGCCCTGCTATGCCGGCCAATCCGGCATGTCCCCCAAAATTTTGTCATCTAGTGCAAAAGGGACATCGCTATGTCTAGCCTCCTGACCAACACCTCGTCGATGGTTGCCCTGCAGACCCTGCGGAGCATCAACGAAAGCCTCGACCAGACCAACAGCCGCGTTTCGACGGGTCTGAAGGTCGGCTCGGCGTCTGACAGCGCCGCGTACTGGTCGATCGCCACGACCACGCGTTCCGACAACGGCGCCCTCGGGGCCGTCAAGGATGCGCTGGGTCTGGGCGCCGCCACCGTCGACGTGGTCTCGACCGGCATGAACGAGATCCGGAAGGTCCTTCAGCAGGTGAAGGAGCTTCTCGTCACCTCCCTCGAGCCGGGCGTTGACAAGACCAAGATCCAGACGGAAATCACGGCCCGTCTGAGCGATATCGAGAACAAGTCGAAGACGTCCGTCATCAACGAGGAAAGCTGGCTCACAGTCGACTCGTCCGCTGCGGACTATAATGGCACGAAGAGCGTTGTCGGGTCGTTCACCCGAGTTGGCGGGTCCGTGTCGGTCGATACGATCGACATCGACCTCTCCAAGATCAGCCTCTACGACGCCAACGGCAACATCGGCATCATGGACAAGGATCGGACCGCCGGCGGCACCACCATCGCCGTCGCCGATATCGACATCTCCGCGCTGACCAACGCCGCCGCGGACCTCACGACCATCGGTGAATACATCTCCGTGGTCGATGCGGCCCTGACGGACATGACCTCGGCTTCGACGGAGCTCGGAACCGTGTCGACCCGCATCGAGTCTCAGCGCGGCTTCGTGAAGGCGCTGATGGATGCGAACGACCGGGCCATCGGCACCCTCGTCGATGCGGACATGGAGGAGGAGTCGACCCGACTGAAGGCCCTGCAGACTCAGCAGCAGCTCGCCGTCCAGTCGCTGTCGATCGCCAACTCGTCCAGCCAGAACATCCTGTCGCTGTTCCGTAACTAACGGGTCGTCGGCTCTCCCCCCTACGACGACTCTTGGGCCACGCTCTGCAAGGAGCGTGGCCCTCCTTCTTCGCCTGCCGACGATGCGGAGCCCCCGTGCCGCAACGCCCGCGCAAGGTTGACCCCCGACAGTCCCCCTCGTGCCCACACCGATGGGCCGGCCGGTCTGACGCAAACGCGTCTGCCGCTCGGCTGAGGTCGTCGCCCGGACGGCCGTACCCGGTGTCGGAGCCTTCGAGGAACGGAAGCTGTCGATGACGGGCCGCGCACAAGCCGAAAAGCTCTGGCAGAACATCCTGGCCCTGGGAGGGCGGAGGCTGGCCGCACTCGGCCTCGTCGGCCTGACGGTGCTGCTGGCCGTCGGCGGCGGCGCCTACTATCTGAGCCGCCCCGTCCAGGAGGCGCTCTATACCGGCCTCAGCAGAGAGGACGTCAACCGCATCGGCGGCGCCCTGAAGGATGCCGGCATCGCCTTCGACGTCAGTTCCGATGGAACTTCGGTGCTCGTCGCCTACGCCGATACGGCGCAGGCGCGCATGCTGCTGGCCGAGCAGGGCCTGCCCCAGAACGCCAACTCCGGCTACGAGCTGTTCAACGAGCTCGGCTCGTTCGGCCTCACCTCGTTCATGCAGGAGATCACCAAGGTCCGTGCGCTTGAGGGCGAGCTCGCACGCACCATCCAGACGATGAAGGGCATCAAGGCAGCCCGCGTCCACATCGTGCTGCCGGACCCCGGTTCGTTCCGGCGCGACCAGCAGCCGGCCTCTGCCTCCGTCGTCATCCGCACCGAACGCGCCGACGACACTTCCGCCGCCCAGGCGATCCGCCATCTCGTCGCCGCCGCCATCCCCGGCATGAAGGTCGATTCGGTGACTGTCCTCAACACCGAGGGCACCGTGCTTGCCTCTGGTGACGACGGCACCAATGCCGCCAGCGGCAAGCTCGCCAGGCTGCAGCAGGAGGTGAGCCGGCAGATCGAGGAGAACATTCGCCGCACGCTGACGCCCTATCTCGGCCTCAACAACTTCGAGATCAGCGTCGCCACCCGCCTCGATGTCGCCTCGACGCGGACGAGCGAGACGATCTTCGATCCGGATTCGCGCGTCGAGCGGTCCGTCCGCGTCGTCCGCGAGAACGCCCAGTCGCGCAACAGCTCGAGCAACGTCCCGGCGACGGTCCAGCAGAACATTCCGCAGGAGACCCTCCCCGCCGCCGATGGTGCCGATTCGAACGAACAGAACGAGCGGCGCGAGGAACTGACGAACTTCGAAATTTCTTCGAAGGTCGTCGAGACGCAGAACGACGGCTTCGCCATCGAGCAGCTGTCGATCGCGGTGCTGGTCAATCGGGATCGCCTGATGGCGAATGCCGGGACGGACGCGGGCTCGATCCCGGTCGATGCCCAGATCATCGACATCGAGCAACTCGTCACATCCGCCGCCGGCCTCGATCTGGCCCGCGGCGACAAGCTGAAGGTCGCGGCCGTCGGCTTCGCCCAGGGCGCCGGCGACCTCGAGCCGACGCCGCCGCTGTCGATGTTCGACCTGCTGATGCGTCAGATGGGCACGCTCATCAACGCGGCGACCATGCTCGTGATCGCGGTGCTCCTGATCCTGTTCGGTCTCCGGCCGGCAATGAAGGTCATCCTCGGCCGGCCGAAGGAGGACGAGACGGAGACCCTCCCGGATCTTCTCGAGGGTCCCGACGCGTCGCTGCCGACCATCGATGCCGCCACCGGCGCGCCGATCTCGGCCGAGGCTCAGGCAGAGCTCAACCTGATCGAAGATTTGACCAGAAAGATGAACCGCACGCCTCAGAAGCGGCTCGAGCAGATCATCGAGTACGACGAAGAGCAGGCGGCCGCGATCCTCCGCCAGTGGCTTCGGCTCGAAGAGAAAGTCTGACGCATGAACGCCTTGGCACGATACATCCAGCATTTCGACACAATCGAGACGGCTCCTCCCGCCGAACTGGTGATCCGTTCTCTGAACAACACGGCCCCCGAGCCTCTGGCCGACAAGGTCGATAAGGTCGATAAGGGCGAAAAAGTCGAAAAGATCGATAAAGTCGGGGAGGCCCTGGCCGAAGGACGGCGGCTCGGTCGGAGCGAGGCGGAGCAGGTGTTCGAGGAGCGCCTCGCCGCTGAGCGCGAATCCTTCGCCCAATTGCTCCTGGACGAGCGCGCTCGCTGGTCTCGGGAGGAAAGCGGGCGGCTGGCCGAGGCCATCACCGCCGCCGACCGGGCACTCGTGTCGTCGGTTTCGGAAGCGGTGTCGCGGACGCTGCTGCCGTTCCTCACCGCCCGCGCCCGCGAGCGCGCCATCGCCGACCTCGTTGCAACGCTGGATGCCCTCCTCGCCGACGGCAAGCACCCGGTCGTGACGGTCGGTGGGCCCCGCGACCTTCTCGCCGAGTTGTCCGAGCGTCTCGGTGCGCGGGCCGACGGCGTGACCTTCCAGCCGTCGGAGCGACCGGACGTCCGCATCGTCGCCGATTCCACGATCATCGAGACCCAGCTCGCGGCGTGGCTCGGCCGCCTCGCCGATCTCCAGGACTGATGGTGCGCCATGGCCGACGCCGAGCATCAAGAACTGATCATCATCAAGCGCTACGAGGAGGAGGAGCACGAGGCGCACTCGAGCGCCTGGAAGGTCGCGCACGCCGACTTCATGACGGCGATGATGGCTTTCTTCTTGATCATGTGGCTGATCAACGCGACCGATGACGAGGTCAAGAAGTCAATCGCCAACTACTTCAATCCCGTCAACCTCGCCGAGAGCATGACGGACCGCAAGGGCCTGCACGACCCGGAGGACGTCGAGGCGGCACCGCCGCCGGAGGCCGGGGTGCAAGGCGATGCGGGCGGTGCCGCCTCGGAGAGGCCGGCGGCCATCGCCGTCGTGATGGCGGCGCGCGAGCAGGCGGCATTCCAGGATCCCTACGCGATCCTGGCGAAGCTCGCCGCCGAAGCCAGCGAGATGGCCCCCGACGCCGGCGACATCGACGCCCCGGAGATCCAGACCGGCGAGCCCGGTGACCCCGGGGGCGACACCGCCCGGGATCCCTTCGACCCGGTCTACTGGCAGACGACCGCGACCCGCCAGTCCCGCACGGAGAACCCCGGCCGTTCCGGCACGATCGCCAACGCCCGGATCGGCGCCGAGATCGATGCCGCGGCACGGGCGAGCGACGCGACGGGGACGCTCCCCGACGGCGAGGCCAGTGAATCGGGCAGCGATCCGGCAGCGGGTGAAGCGGCGGCGGCTGCCGCCGGCGAATCGGCCGGACCGGACGCTTTCTCGAACCAGGCGCTCGAGGGTGGCGCCGACGCCGCCTACAACGGCGGTCCACATCTCGAGATCCGGCGCACCGCCGAGGGCACGCTCGTGAGCCTGACCGACGACATCAATTACAGCATGTTCGCCGTCGGCTCCGCCATTCCGGACCCGCAGACCGTGAAGGCGATGGAGGAGATCGCCAAGGCGCTCTCGACGCGCCCGGGCGAGATCGTCATCCGCGGCTACACCGACGCCCGTCCCTTCCGCTCGGAGACCTACGACAACTGGCGGCTGTCGACGGCGCGCGCCCACATGGCGCAGTACATGCTGGTGCGCGGTGGTCTTCAGGAGGATCGCATCCGCAGCGTCGAGGGCTTCGCGGACCGCGACCTCAAGAACGCCAAGGACCCGAACGCCGCCGAGAACCGCCGCATCGAGATCCTGATGCGCGCGCCGGCCGCGGAGGGAGCTCGATGAGCCGTCGCGGGCTGGTCCGGCTAACTTTGGCGACGGCGCTTGCTGCCGGTCTCGGCTTACCCGCTTTCGCCCAGAGTGAGCGCAACAGCCGCCTGCTGCCGCAGGCTG
>CAZDCR010000106.1:0-8399 GCA_964503995.1 uncultured Segnochrobactrum sp. | reverse complement strand
TGCGCGGCCGCAATACCGGCGCCCGCATCACCGTCCGGTAGGGCCTCCCCGGCACTACCTTCGAAACCGCACCACCGCCGGCTCACAGCCGGCGGCAGACAGGCGAGCGGCGCGGCCCATAGAGGCCGGACCGCCTGTCCCCTAACAAAAATCACCAGCAGTGCTGGGCCCGAACGCTTGGGCCCGCTCGTTCGGCCGACGGGAGGCGATCGATGGGCAACCCCCACATCCTTCACATGATCACGCCCTTGAAGCACATGAGCCCGTTCGACGTGAACATGGCGCTCGATGCCGGCTTCGACGCGGTGATCCCCTATACTCAGGTGACGCTCGAGGAGGTGCGCGGCCTCGTCCAGGACGCGATCTTCTCGCGCTCCCCCTCCGACGCCTCGCGCACCGGCCTGTTCATCGCCGGCAAGAACGCCAGCCTCGCCCTCGACATGGCAGAGGCCGCCCAGGAGGCGATGGTCGGGCCGTTCCAGCTGTCGATCTTCGCCGACCCGGCCGGCTCCTTCACCACGGCGGCGGCGATGGTGGCGATCGTCGAGGCAGAGCTGAAGAGCCGCCACGGCCGCAGCCTGAAGGGTGCCAAAATCGTGATCTTCGGCGCGACCGGCGTCGTCGGCACCTCGTCGGGCGTCATCGCCGCGCTCGAGGGCGCCGACGTGACGCTCGTCGGCTATGACGGCCCGACCCGCGTCGGCCGCCTCGCCGACGAGATCAGGATCCGCTTCGGCGCCCCCGCGCGTGGTGCCGACGGCTCGACGGCGGAGAAGAAGCGGGCGGTGGTCGCCGAGGCTGACGTGGTGTTCTGCGCTGCCGCCGCCGGCGTGCAGGTACTGTCGGCCGCCGACCTCGCCGCCGCGC
The DNA here is from genome assembly GCA_964503995.1 of uncultured Segnochrobactrum sp. GTDB lineage: Bacteria > Pseudomonadota > Alphaproteobacteria > Rhizobiales > Segnochrobactraceae > CAMDHY01. The sequence goes on along the minus strand of CAZDCR010000106.1, from coordinate 7,532 downwards.
CGAACCTTCTCGTCGCCGCCGACGTCAACGCCGTGCCGCCGGCCGGCATCGAGGGCCTCGCCATCGACGCGCGCGGCGCGCCGATCCCCGGCTCGAAGGCCGTCGGCGTCGGCCCGCTCGCCATCGGCGACGTCAAGTACAAGACCGAATCCGGCCTGTTCAAGCGCATGATCGCGTCCGACGAGGTGCTGAACCTTGACTTCCGCGACGCCTTCGCGCTCGCCCGCGAGATCGTCGGCTGACGGGCCGATCCTGGTCGTCGCCGTGTCCGCCCGCGCCCTCACCGAGGCCGTCGTCCGCAGCGGCCGCGCGGTCCTCGCCGTCGACCTGTTCGGCGACGAGGACACGCGCGCCGCAGCGGCCGGGTTTGCCGTCGTGCCGGGCTCCCTCGACGACGGGCCGGAGCTCGCCGACGTGATCGCCGCCGGCGAGCGCCTCGCCGCCGCACATGGCAAGCCGTCCGGCGTCGTCGTCGGTTCGGGCTTCGAGCACCGGCCGGATGCGCTCGCGGACCTCGGCGCACGCTGGCCGCTGCTCGGCTGCCCGCCGCAGACGGTGGCGGCGGTGAAGGACCCCGCCCGCCTCGCCGCCCTCTGCGCCACGCTGGCGGTCCCGCACCCGGAGATCAGCGCCACGCCGCCGGCGGATCCGACGGGCTGGCTCGTCAAGCGGCCCGGTGGCAGCGGCGGCGGTCACGTCGCGCCGGCAGCCACCACCCCGTTCGCCGCCACCGGTGCGCCCTCCCCGGCCGACCGCACCTTCCAGCGCCGGGTCGACGGCCGGGCGATGTCGGCGACGGTCCTCTGCGACACCGACGGCGCCCGCCTCGTCGGCTTCTGCGCCGCAGCCTTCGCCCCGACGCCAGCCGCGCCCTACCGCTTCGGCGGCCTCGCCGGCCCCGTCGCCGTCGACCCAAACCTCGCGTCGGAGATCACCGCCGCCGCCGATCGCCTGGCGCGCGCCACCGGCCTCCGCGGCCTCGTCGGTCTCGACCTCGTCGTCGACGGTTCGCGCTGGTGGCTGATCGAGGTGAACCCGCGCCCGACCGCTGCGCTGGACGTCCTCGACCGCGGCAGCACGCCGCTGATCGCCCTGCACATCGCGGCGTGCGAAACGGCCGCCCCGGCGGGCGGATCTCCGGCCGATACGGCGCCGGCCTGGACCGCGCCCGCGACGGTCGCTGCCACCGCCCTCGTCTACGCGTCGCGCGATGGTGTCGCCGTCGCCGCCGTCTGGCCGGACTGGGTCGCCGACCGGCCGATGCCGGGCACCCTGCTCGCGGCCGGCGCACCGGTCTGCACGGTGCGGGCGGAGGGCAGCGATGCCGACGGGCTCGGCACCGTGCTCGACCGCCGCAGCCGCCAGGCCGCCGCGCTGGCTTTCGGAACGAGGGCTCCGCACGAGAACGTCCGAGCCGGAAACGGCACAAGAAACTGATGAAACACCAGGGAGACGACCGTGGCAGAAGCGCATGACGTGGCCGGCAGCCGCCCGCGACCGACGGGACGCGGCGACCGGCCGAGCGTGGGGGAGAGCGTCGCACCGCTTGTCGATGCGATCATCGCCGACGCCGCGCGGCTGCGGGTCGGCGTCGCCACCGGCGCCCTCGGCGAGACGCTGATCGACGCCGGCGCGAAGACGCTGGGTGGCATCGAGGCCGGCGTTCGCCTCGCCGAGATCTGCCTCGGCGGCCTCGGCCGCGTCACCGTCGAGAGCTCCTCGGCGACGCCGCGCTGGCCGTTCACGCTGACGGTGCGCACCACCGACCCGGTGCTCGCCTGCCTCGGCAGCCAGTATGCCGGCTGGAGCCTGTCGCACGAGAACTACTTCGTGCTCGGCTCCGGCCCCGGCCGCGCCCGCGCCGCGGTGGAAGACCTCTATGCCGAACTCGGCTACCGCGACGACGCCGACCGCGCCGTGCTGGTGCTCGAGGCCGACGCGCCGCCGCCGCCGCCCCTCGTCGAGCACATCGCCGCCGAGACCGGCCTGTCGCCCGACCGGCTGACCTTCCTCTACGCCCCCACCCAGAGCCTCGCCGGCTCGGTCCAGGTGGTGGCGCGCGTGCTGGAGGTGGCGCTGCACAAGGCCCACACGCTGCACTTCCCGCTCGAGCGCATCGTCGACGGCATCGCCACGGCGCCGATGGCGCCGCCGGTGCCGGACTTTGTCGCCGCGATGGGGCGCACCAATGACGCGATCATCTATGGCGGCCGCGTGCAGCTCTTCGTCACCGGTGACGACGCGGCGGCGGCCGACCTCGCCGCCCGCCTGCCGAGCCGGACGGCCAGCGACTACGGCGCGCCCTTCGCCGAGATCTTCAAGCGTTTCGGCGGCGATTTCTATAAGATCGACCCGATGTTGTTCAGCCCGGCCTCCGTGATCGTGACCAACCTCGACAGCGGCGTCAGCCACCACGCCGGCGCGATCGACCTCGCCCTTCTCGACGCCTCGTTCGGCTGACGATGGGCGCGGGGCCGGACGTCGCACTGTTCATCTCGGGCGCCGACTGGCACGCCCGCCGGCTGGTGCTGGCAATGCGCGCCGCCGGGGCCGCCGTGACGCGCACGTCGCTGACGCGCTGCCGGTTCGCGACATCCCACCCGGCCGGCCTCGACATTCCCGGCTTCCCCGACCGGCTGCCGGATGCGGTCTTCGTGCGCACCATCGACGCCGGCAGCTTCGAGGCGGTGACGCTGCGCCTCGGACTGCTGCACGCGCTCGCCGAGGCCGGCGTGCCGGTCTGGAACGCGCCGCGGGCAATCGAGGCGTGCGTCGACAAGGCCCAGACCACCTGGCGCCTCAAGCGTGCCGGCCTGCCGACGCCCGACACCTGGGCGCTCGAATCCGCCGAAGCGGCCGCGGCCCTGGTAGCGGCCGAGGCGACGCCCGAACGCCCGCTCGTGCTGAAGCCGCTGTTCGGCTCGCAGGGCAAGGCGCTCCGGCTGGTGGCGGGACCAGATGATCTGCCGCCGCCCGAGGCGGTCGCCGGCGTCTACTATTTGCAGCGGTTCGTCGGCCAGCGGTTCCCGGCTGTCCCGGCCGGCAGCGCCGGCTTCCACGACCACCGCGTGCTCGTCGCCGGCGGCCGAGCGCTCGCCGGCATGATCCGCCGTGGCACCGGCTGGATCACCAACATCAAGCAGGGTGCGAAGGCCGAGGCGTGGGAGCCCGACGCCGAGGCGGAGCGGCTGGCGGTGGCCGCCGCCGCCGCGGTCGGCGCCGACTATGCCGGCGTCGATCTCATCGCCGACGGCACGGGCTATCTGGTGCTCGAGGTGAATTCCATGCCGGCCTGGTCGGGCCTGCAGACCGTCACCGGCTTCGACCTCACCGAGGCGATGGTCACCGCTTTCCTCGCCGACGTCGCCACCCGCACCGGTCTCGGCCGCGCACCGCTGCGCGCCGTCGGCCCGTAAGCCCACGCCGATGCGCCGTCCCGCCCTCGCCCCGGAGATCATCGCCGCCGCCTTCGTCGCGGCCTGCGAGGACGAGCTCGCGGCGCTGAAGCCCGGCAACGTCCACCGCTTCGCCGACGGCCATCGCATGACGGTGGCCGACTTCGAGGCATCGGCGCAGGCGGCCGCACCGGCTCTGGCGGCCGCCGGCACCCCCGTCGGCGCGCGCATCCTCGCCGCCGTCGAGGCGACGCGCGCGGCCGTCGGCACCAACACCAATCTCGGCATCGTCCTGCTCTGCGCCCCGCTTGCCGCCGCCGCGGAAGGCCCCGGCCCGCTGCGCGAGCGGCTGAAGGCAGTGATCGCCGCCCTCACGATCGCCGATGCCGACGCGGCCTTCCGGGCGATCCGGCTCGCCGCTCCGGCCGGCCTCGGCGAAGTGCCCGGCTACGACGTGGCGGAGGCCGCGACCATCGACCTGCGCGCCGCGATGGCGGTGGCGGCGCCGCGCGACCGCATCGCCCACGCCTACGTCACCGGCTTCGCCGACGTGTTTTCAACCGCCCTGCCGCTGTTCCGCACCGCTGTGACCGTCCTGCGCGACCGGGCGGCGGCGACGACGCTGCTGCACCTCGGGCTGCTCGCCGCAATTCCCGACACCCATGTCGCCCGCAAGCACGGGACGGCGGCGGCCGAGGCGCTCCGGGCGGAAGCGGCGGACGTGCTGCGGGTGATCGGGCGCGATCCGCGGCCGCACGAGCTCAACCTGCTCGCCTTCGATGCCGACCTGAAGCGGCGCGGAATCAACCCCGGCACGACGGCTGATTTCGTCGTGGCGACGCTGTTCGCCGAGCGCCTCGGCGGCTAGCTCAGGCCGCGCCGAACGCCGCCTCGGCGGCGGCGAGGTCCTCGATCGCTGCGCCGACCGACTTGAACAGCGTCACCTCGTCGGCGTGCCGCCGGCCGGGATGGCCGCCACCGCACAATTCCGCGAGTTCGGCCGCGATGTCTTCGCGCCGGAACACGCCGCGCGCGATCGGCTGCAAGAGGTCGCCCGCTTCGGCCAGTGCTCCGGCGCGGGTGTCGACGAACACCGTCGCCCGCGCCACCGCCGCGTCGTCGGCCTCGCGCATGTCGGGACGGAAGCCGCCGACGAGATCGAGGTGGGCGCCCGGCTTCAGCCAGTCGCCGCGCACCAGCGGCTCGGTGGAGAGCGTCGCGCAGGAGACGAGGTCGGCCTCTCCCACCGCCGCCTCGAGATCGGTGACGGCGCGCACGGTGAGACCGGGGCGGTGGAAACGCTCCGCCAGGGCCTCGGCCGCCGCCGGCGAGCGGTTCCAGATCGCCACCTCGGCGATCGGGCGGACGCTCGCGTGGGCGGCGATCAGGAAGGGCGCGAGCGCGCCGGCGCCGACCATCACCATGCGGCGGGCGTCGGCGCGGGCGAGGTGGCTCGCGGCGAGCGCCGAGGCGGCGGCGGTGCGCCGCACGGTCAGGGCGAGGCCGTCGAACTGGGCGATCGGCTCGCCGGTCGCGCCCGACAGCAGCACGTAGAGGCCCGCGACGGCGGGGCGGCCGCGGCTCGCATTGTCGGGAACGACGGTGACGACCTTGACGCCGATGACACCGTCCTCGGCGCTGTCGCCATAGCGCCAGGCGGGCATCAGCAGCAGCGTCGCGGTGGCGGCACTGGGTCGCTCGACGGCGTGGTGATGCCGCTCCGGCGAGACCGCACCGGAGCGGAAGGCGTCGGAGAGCGCCTCCACCAGCACGGCGGGCGGAATCAGGCGGTCGAGGTCCGCAGCGGTGAAGACGCGCACGGGCGGCGTCAGGCGGCGCGGCGGCCGAGGGCGGGCGGCCCGGCTGGCGCCGGCAGCGCCGGCCCGGCGGGGGTGGACGGCGGCGCCGCAGCGGCGCGCGCCTCGGCACGCTCGGCCTGGCGCTGCCAGCGCACGGCATCATTGTGCTCGCGGCGGGCCGAGCGACGGTAGCGGCCCTGGTTCAGCCAGACCGCGATGCCGCCGAGGATGACGCCGACCGCCAGCGCGCCGAAGGCGACGAAGAACAGCGGCAGGTCGACCGAGAGTGCGTCGGAGCCAGGGTTGAAAGGGTCGATGGACAGGCGCACCGGCGCGCGGTTCGCCACGGCGAGCACGACCAGCAGGATCGCCAGCGGTCCGAAGATGAGGACGGCGAGGAACCGTTTCATGCCGATCGTCTCTCCTAACGTTCCGCCGTCGGCGGCACGCGCGGCCGCCGGCACGGGGTCAATCGTCGCTGCCGCCGTTGAGGCGCTCGCGCATTTCCTTGCCGGTCTTGAAGAACGGCACGTACTTCTCGGCGACGGAAACCTGCGTACCGGTGCGCGGGTTCCGTCCCGTCCGCGCCGGCCGGTTCTTCACCGAGAAGGCCCCGAAGCCGCGCAACTCCACCCGGTCGCCGCGCGCCATCGCATTGACCACCTCGTCGAGGATGGCGTTGACGATGTTCTCGACGTCGCGCTGGTAGAGGTGGGGATTGCGTTCGGCGATCTTCTGGACGAGCTCGGACTTGATCATCGTGTCGCCCCCTCGAAGCGATCGCCTCGCTCCAGGGCCGGAGCCTGCCAAACCGACCTCAGACCGTCAAGGCGGCCCTCTCCCTCGACAGTCGGAAATCCGGCCGATTCCAGCAACGTCTGCGCGAGCGAGCGGCCGAAGCCCTCGCCGAGGGCCGAGAGGAACGGCACGCCCGAGCCTTCCGACGGCAGGCGCCAGTCGCGCACCGGCAGGTCGGCGGCGACGCCGCGCTCGCGCTCCATCCAGTCGACGGCCGCGTCCTCGCCGCCGAGAGCATCGACGAGCCCGGCCTCGACCGCCTGGTGGCCGGTGAAGATGCGCCCGTCGGAGAACAGGGTGACCTCGGCGGCGTCGAGGCCGCGCCGCTCGACGACGAGGTCGCGGAACCAGACGAAGCTGTCCTCGACGACGCCCTGCAGCACGGCTTTCGCCTCCTCGCTCGCCGGGGCCCACGGGGCCGGCTCGGCCTTCAGGCTGCCGCTCTTGGCCGCATCGAGGCGGATGCCGAGGGTGTCGAGCAGGCCGGCGGCGTCGCCGTACTGGAAGAGCACGCCGATCGATCCGGTGATGGCATTGCGGCGGGCGACGATGTGGTCGGCGGCAATCGCGGTGAGGTAACCGGCGGAGGCACCGAGGGTCGCGATGTGGGCGGCGACGGGCTTCTTCTCGGCCAGCTTGCGCAGCGCCTCATAGAGCACCTCGCCGCCGACGGTGGTGCCACCGGGGCTGTTGATCGAGACGATGACGCCGGCGACGGACGGGCTCTCGGCCATCCGCTCGATGAGCCGGACCTGGCGGCGGTCGTCGGTGATGACGCCGGAAATGGAGAGGCGGGCGATGTGCGGCTCGTGCCGCGCCAGCCAGTCGCTGCCGCCGAAGGCGAAGGCGGCGACGCCGATCGCGGCGGCGACGAGCAGGATGGCGAGGGTTCGCCACAGGGTCAGCGAGCGCCGCAGGCGCCGCCGGTCGACGATCGCATCGGCGTCGAGGGCCATCGGGCGCAAGCTCCGGGTATGCGGGGGAAGGCAGCGGCGGCCGGGGTGCCCGGCCGCCGCCTGTTGTCGTCGTAGCTTACTTGTCGCCTTCCTGGCGCGCCTTCAGGGCGGCGCCGAGGATGTCGCCGAGCGAGGCGCCCGAGTCGGACGAACCGAACTGCGCGACGGCCTCCTTCTCCTCGGCGATCTCCAGCGCCTTGATCGACACCTGCACCTTGCGGGCGCGGCGGTCGAACTGGATGACGCGGGCGTCGACCTTCTCGCCGGCGGCGAAGCGCTCCGGCCGCTGGTCGCCACGATCACGGGCGAGATCGGAGCGACGGATGAAGGTGGAGAGATCGGTCCCGATCAGCTTCACCTCGATGCCGCCTTCCTTCACGTCGGTGATCTCGCAGGTGACGATCTGGCCCTTCTTGATCTCGCCGGCGTCGGCGAAGGGGTCCCCGGCGAGCTGCTTGATGCCCAGCGAGATGCGCTCCTTCTCGACGTCGACGTCGAGGACCTGCGCCTTGACCATCTCGCCCTTGCGGAACTCCTCGATGACCTGCTCGCCCGGACGGTTCCAGTCGAGGTCGGAGAGGTGC
>CAZDCR010000105.1:0-8416 GCA_964503995.1 uncultured Segnochrobactrum sp. | reverse complement strand
CAGATAGATGACCGCCCCGGTCCGCTCCGGCGGAACGGAACAGAACCCGGCCCGCACGAGCACGTTCGAGGCCACCACCACCGCCACCATGGCGGCGACGGCGGCGATCGCCGCACCAGAGCGGGAAACGGGCGTGGCGGGTCGCGAGGACACCGGCCGGCCCCGCAGCCTCAGGCTGCCAGCGCCTTGCGGGCGATCTGCTTCTTGACGAGCAGCGCGCGCGGGCCGAGCTCGCTGTCCTTCGCCTTGGCGAGGAAGGCGTCGAGGCCGCCGCGGTGCTCGACCGAGCGCAGCGCGTAGGCGCTGATGCGCAGCCGCACCTTCTCGCCGAGCGCGTCGGAGATCAGCGTCACGTTGACGAGATTCGGCAGATAGCGCCGACGCGTCTTGTTGTTCGCGTGGCTGACATTGTTGCCGGTCATCACGGCCTTGCCGGTCAGTTCGCAGCGCCGGGCCATCGGTCTTAACCTTCTTGTCTCTTCGGCGACGGTCAATTCGGGGTATCGTGCCGTCCGCAGCGAGCGGCCGGCGCCCTGACGTCGCCAGATCCTTGGTCGGAAGTCGCGCTTCTATAGGCACCGCGCCCGGAGGCGTCAAGAACGAAGGCCGCGGGCGGCGTACCGGGATGGGCAAGACGGCCCGTCTCCGCTATGGCGACGGCACCGAACCGGACCCGCACCGATGCCCCGCGCCCTCACGACCATCGGCTTCGATGCCGACGACACGCTCTGGCAGAACGAGCAGTTCTTCCGCCTCACGGAGGAGCGCTTCGCCGCCCTCCTGGCCGACCACGCCGAGCGCGACCACCTGACGGAGCGCCTGATCGCCGCCGAGCGCCGCAACGTCGGCCACTACGGCTTCGGCATCAAGGGCTTCACGCTGTCGATGATCGAGACCGCGATCGAGGTGACGGAGGGCCGCGTGCCGGCGTCCGTCGTCGGCGAGATCCTCGCCGCCGGCCGGGAGATGCTGCGGCACCCGATCGAGACGCTGCCGCACGTCACCGAGACCCTTCAGGCGCTGGCCGGCGACTACCGGCTGGTGCTCGTCACCAAGGGCGACCTCTTCGACCAGGAGCGCAAGCTCGCCCAGTCGGGCCTCGGCGAGATGTTCGATGCGGTGGAGATCGTCAGCGACAAGACGGCGGCCACCTATGCCCGCGTCTTCGCCCGCCACGGCGACGGGGCGGAGCGGGCGATGATGGTCGGCAACTCGCTGAAGTCCGACGTGGTGCCGGCGATCGAGGCGGGTGGCTGGGGCGTCTTCGTCCCGCATGCGCTGACCTGGGTGCTGGAGCACGCCGAGGCGCCGACCCACTCGCCCCGCTTCCGCGAGGTGCAGCACCTCGGCGAGGTGCTGCCGCTGGTGCGCGAGATCGACTGAGCTGACCACACCCTGAGTGTCATTCCCGGGCTTGTCCCGGGAACCCATCCCCCGCGACGAGCGGGGCGAACTCGCATGGGTTCCCGGCACAAGGCCGGGAATGACCCCAAGAAAGACGGGGCTGCGGGGGACGCGCGGGTGGACGGGGATCAGAGCGAAGCCCCCCTGTCCGAAGTCAGCCTTCCGGGTCGCGCGCGGCCCACGCCTCGGCCTCGAGGCCGACGGCCGCGGCGATCGACGGGAGCCGCCGCCGGTCGAGCTCGCGGGCGAGGTGGCGCAGGATGTCGCCGACGAGCGCCGGGCCCTCGTAGACTAGGCCGGTATAGAGCTGCACCAGGCTCGCCCCGGCGAGGATTTTCGAGAACGCCGCCGGGCCCGAATCGACGCCGCCGACGCCGACGAGCGGCATCCGGTCGCCGAGGCGCAGCCGGAAACGGGCGAGCATGACGGTGGAGCGCCGAAACAGCGGCCGGCCGGACAGGCCGCCCGTCTCGTGGGCGCCACTCGAGGCGAGCTTCGGCCGCGCCAGCGTCGTGTTGGAGACGATCAGCCCGTCGAGCGCGCTCGCCTCGACCACCGCGACGATGTCGTCGACGGCGGCGTCGTCGAGGTCCGGCGCCACCTTGAGGAGCAGCGGCGCGCGGCGGCCGTGGCGCTCCGCGCTCGCGTCGCGGGCGGTGGCGACACGGGCGGCCAGGTCCTCCAGCGCACCGCGCTCCCACAGGCCGCGCAGGCCCGGCGTGCTCGGCGACGAGACGTTGATGGTGAAATAGGAAGCGAGGTCGGCGAAGCGCTCGATGCCGGCGACATAGTCCGCGATGCGATCGGCGCTGTCCTTGTTGGCGCCGACGTTGACGCCAACGATGCCCTCGCGACCCTTGCGGGCGACCAGGCGGGCACGGCCGGCGTGGCCGCCGTTGTTGAAGCCGAGGCGGTTGATCAGCGCGTGGTCGTCGGCGAGCCGGAACACACGCGGCTTCGGGTTGCCCTCCTGCGCCTTCGGCGTCAGCGTGCCGACCTCGGTGAAGCCGAAGCCGAGGCGCAAGAGCGCGTCCGGCACCTCGGCGTCCTTGTCGAAGCCGGCGGCCATGCCGAGCGGATTGGGGAAGCGCAGGCCGAAAGCCTCCACCGCCAGCCGCGGGTCTGCCGGCACGCCGCAGGGCGGCACGACGCCGCTCGCGAGCGCGCGGATCGTCAGCCGGTGCGCCGCCTCGGGCTCCGTCAGCGAGAACAGCGCCGGTCGCGCGAGCTTGTACCCGAAGCCGATCATGCGGCACCTCCCGCCGCGGCGATCACGTCCGCCGGGAACACGTGACGTCCGTCCGGGCCGAGCGGCAGCGGCCGCACGGCGGTGACGGCGTCGAGCTCCAGCGGCGCGTAGAGGTGCGGGAACAGTGCGCCGCCGCGCGAGGGCTCGTACACCAGCGCCGCCCCGAGCGCGCCTGTGTCGACCGAAACAAGCAGCAGATCGGCCTGGCCGGCGAAGTGGCGCGCGGCGGTCTCGGCGACCTGGGCTGCGGTGGAGAAGTGGATGAAGCCGTCCGCGAGGTCCACCGGCGCGCCGTCGAAGCGCCCGGCCGCCACGGCCTCGGCCCAAAGGCCCGCCGGCACGATCTTGTAGACGGTCGGCGGCGGGGCGTCGGTCATCGGTGGGGTCCTCGAACTCTGCGCCCGTCCTATCGACGGCGGCGACCGGCGACAAGCACGGGACGGCGGGATCGGGCGTCGTTCGCCGCCGGATCGCTGGACAAGTGGCGCGGGGGGCATTAACTGAAAAGGCGTGAGGCATAAATTCCTCGCATTGTGAGGCTCGTGCCGCCGCCGCTGCGCCTGGGCGCCGCCCGCGACGGCCGGAGACACCCCGATGCTCGGCCAGCCGATGCTCACCCACGACCGTGTCTGGTCGGCGATCGACGCGCTCGCCGTCCGCCACGGCATGTCGCCCTCCGGGCTCGCCAAGCGCGCCGGGCTGGACCCGACCACCTTCAACCGCTCGAAGCGCGTCGGCGGCGACGGCCGGCCGCGCTGGCCCTCGACGGAATCGATCGCCAAGGTGCTCGACGCCACCGGCGAGGACCTCGGCGGATTTTTCTCCCTCGGCCGCCCGGCGGCAGACGCGCTGCCGGTGCAGCGCCCGGCGGTGCCGCTGCTCGGCCTCGCCCAGGCGGGCGCCGGCGGATTCTTCGACGAGGGCGGCTTTCCGGTCGGCACCGGCTGGGACGCCATCGCCTTCCCGAGCGGCGAGGGCGAGATGATCTTCGCGCTCGAGGTTAGCGGCGAGTCCATGCTGCCGGCCTACCGCGACGGTGATGTGCTGATCGTCTCGCGCACCGCCGCCGTGCGCCGCGACGACCGTGTCGTCGTGCGCACCACCGATGGCGAGGTGATGGTGAAGATCCTGCACCGCCAGACGCTGAAGGCGGTCGAACTGCACTCGTTCAATCCGGACCATCCGCCGCGCTCGGTGCCGATGCGTCAGGTGGACTGGATGGCCCGTATCCTCTGGGCGAGCCAGTGACGGGGCCCGGACCGGGGCCGGTGTGATGCGGGGGCTGATCGAGGTCCTCGCAACGATCCTCGCGGGCGTCGTCATCCTCGCCGTCGCCGGCTATTTCTTCCTCGGCGACGCGCCGCCGGGTGGCGAGACCGTCGTTCAGGTCGGCCCCGGCGCACCGGATGCCGGGCGGACGACGCCCTCGACCGTGCCACCGTCAACCGGCACTCCGGCAACCGGCACTCCGGCAACCGCACCGTCGTCCGCGACGGCACCGCGCGTGCTGGTGCCCGCCGATCCCGGCACCGCGCCGGCGGGTTCCACGCAGCCCGCCAACCCACCGCCGACATCGGCACAAGGCGCCGCCCCGGTTCTCGAAGCGCCGGAGGGCTATATCGCCGTCGAGGATCAGCTGGCGCCGGCCCGCGACGTCGGCGGCGGCATCGTGTCGGGCACCGCACCGGTCCGGGTCGGACCGATCGTGCGCCTGCAGAAGGCGCCGGAGGTGAAGACGGTGATCCCCGAGCCGGCGCCGGTCGAGCCGCGCCGCTTTTTCCGCGTCGTCGTCACTGATGCGGGCACCCTCGTCGCCGGCGACCGCACGCTGCGCCTCGCCGACGTCGACGTGCCGGCGGCCGACGCCGAATGCGGCGATGCGGCCGGCAACCGCTGGTCCTGCGGCACGCGGGCGCGCACGGCGCTGCGCCGCTTCGTCCGCCACCGCGCGGTGGAATGCCTGCCGCTCGGCGAGGTCGGCTTCGGCAGCCTCGAGGCGGACGTGGCGGTCGTGCGCTGCCGCGTCGGACGCACCGACATCGCCACCTGGCTCGTCGAACACGGCTGGGCCGCGCCGGCGGACGCTGCCGGTTCCGCCCTCGCCGAACTCGGAAAGACGGCACGCGGCGAGAACCGCGGCCTCTGGCAGATCGAGCCGAGGGGCCTCGACGAGCCGGACGATGACGCGACGATCGATGGCGCGGCGACGGACGCCGCCCCGCCCGAGGGGACCCTCCCCGCCGACGATCCCGCCGAGGCGACGCCCGGCCAGTAGCCGGGCGCCGTCTGCGGGCTCAGCCCCCGGTGCGGGCGAGAGCCGTGGCGATCAGGGCGCGCGTCTCCGGCACGCCGTAGATTGCCGCGAACGAGCCGAAGCGCGGCCCGCGCTCCTGGCCGAGCAGCAGCTGGTAGAGCGTCGCGAACCAGGCGAGCGAGACGCCCGGCCGTCCGTCCGGCCCGGGCTTGGCCGTATCCGGGAAGACGGCACGGCCGACCTCGTAGACGGCCGCCTGGATCGCCTCCGCGTCGGCGCCCTCCGGCAGGGCTGCCAGCGCCGCGTCGAGCGCCGCCAGTGCCCGCCGCTCCGTCTCGTCCGGCACCCGGAAGCGCTTCGTCGGCGCGACGCGGTCGTGGAAGTAGCGGATGGCGTAGCCGACCAGCCGGTCGAGCTCGGGATGGTTCTCCGGCGACAGGCTCGCGTCCTGGCGCTTCAGGAAGCCCCACAGCACGGCACGATCGTCGGCATTCGAAGCGCTGGCGAGGTTCAGCAGCAGCGAGAACGACACCGGCAGGTCGAGCGTCGGCGGCGTGCCGGTATGGATGTGCCAGACCGGGTTCTCGAGCTGCTGAGCCGGGCTCTCCGCGTGGTATTTGGCCAGGAACGTATAGTAGTCGTCGACGTTTCGCGGAATGACGTCGAAATAGAGCTTCTTGCCCGAGCGCGGCTTCTGGAACATGAACAGCGACAGGCTTTCCGGCGAGGCGTAGGCCAGCCAGTCGTCGATGGTGAGCCCGTTGCCCTTCGACTTCGAGATCTTCTCGCCGTTCTCGTCGAGGAAGAGCTCGTAGTTGAAGCCCTCGGGCGGCGGGGCGCCCAGCGCCGCGCAGATGCGCGCCGACAGCTTCACTGAATCGATCAGGTCCTTGCCGGCCATCTCGTAGTCGACGCCGAGCGCCGCCCAGCGCATCGCCCAGTCGGGCTTCCACTGCAGCTTGCAGTGGCCGCCGGTGACCGGCACCTCGACCAGCGCGCCGGTGTCGGGGTCGCGGTAGACGACCGTGCCGGCCTCCACCTTGCGCTCGACCAGCGGCACCTGCAGCACCGCGCCCGTCGTCGGCGAAATCGGCAGGAACGGCGAGTAGCTCGCCTGCCGCTCGGCCCGGAGCGACGGCAGCATGATCGCCATCACCTCGTCGTAGGCGGCGAGCACCTTGAGCAGCGTCTGGTCGAAGCGGCCGGATCGATAGTACTCGGTGGCGCTGGCGAACTCGTACTCGAAGCCGAAGGCATCGAGGAACGAGCGCAGGCGGGCGTTGTTGTGCGCGCCGAAGCTCGCGTGCTCGCCGAACGGGTCCGGCACTTCGGTCAGCGGCTTGCCGAGGAAGCCCGCCAGCATGTCCCGGTTCGGCACGTTGTCCGGCACCTTGCGCAGGCCGTCCATGTCGTCGGAGAAGCAGAGCAGCCGCGTCGGGATGCGGTCCTCGGTGAGCACGCGGAAGGCGTGGCGCACCATTGTCGTGCGCGCCACCTCGCCGAAGGTGCCGATGTGCGGCAGGCCCGAGGGGCCGTAGCCGGTCTCGAACAGCACCGTGCCGCCGCCACCGCGTTTCTCCACCCGCGCGACGAGCTTCTTCGCCTCCTCGAACGGCCAGGCGCGGGCCGTTGTGGCGAGGTCGGAAAGGGCTGCGGCGGCGGTGGTCGGCACGGAGGACGACATCGGATCAAGGGCTCCGGTTGCGGGATGAGCGCCCACGGTCACGGGCGCGGGGGACGTGTAGCCGGGAAAGCGGGGGATGGCGAGGGCCGCGGGCCCGGCGGCTCAGCGGCCGGCGGCGCGGCGCACGGCGGCGAGGTCGACCGGGCGGTCCGGCAGGGTAATTTCGAAGACGGCGCCGGGCGGACCGCCGACGAGCGCGATGGTGCCGCCGTGGGCGCGCACGAGCTCGGCGGCGATGCACAGGCCGAGGCCGGTGCCGCCGGCCCGGGTAGAGCCCTGGAAGGGCTGGAACATGTGCTCCCGCGCCCGCGCCGGCACGCCCGGACCGGTATCGACGACGGTGACGACGCTGACCGTTCCGACGCGCTCCGCCGAGACGGTGAGCCGCCGCACCAGGCTCGGCTCGGTGTCGCGCTCGAGCGCATCGATGGCGTTGCGGACGAGGTTGAGCAGCACCCGGAAGAGCTGGTCGGGGTCGGCGTCGACCTCGAGGTCGCGCGGCACCAGCAGCGAGAACTCGATGTTCGAGTGCTGGGCGAGGCCGGTCACCTCGGCGACGTCCTCGACGAGGCCGCGCAGGCGGATCAGCCGGCGCTCGGGCGGCGCCTCCTTGACCGCGCCGTAGGACAGCACCGTCTGGGTGTAGCCGACCGCCCGGTCGAGGGCGCGGACGATCTTCGGGGCGAGGCGCTGCACCGTCGGGTCGGGCAGGCCGGCGAGGCGGTCGGAGAACAGCTGCGCCGAGGCGAGCAGGTTGCGCAGGTCGTGGTTGATCTTCGAGACGGCGAGGCCAAGCTGGGCGAGATGGCGCTGCTGGTGCAGGGTGCGGCGCATCTCGTCCTGCATGCAGCGCAGGTGCCGCTCGGCGTCGCCCACCTCGTCGCGGCGGTCCGACGGCACGATCAGCCGCTCGGCATCGGAGGGATCCTCGGCGAAGCGGTTCATGGCGAAGGCGAGCCGCTGCAGTGGCCGCACGGTGAGGCGGCGGAGGCTCCAGTAGACGAAGCAGGCCGTCACCAGCGAGATCACCAGCGAGATCAGCAGCACCGAGCGCGAATAGGCGAGCATCGCATCGACGAGCTCGTCCTCCGGCGCCACCACCTCGATGAGGTCGGCGGAGCCGGCGAGGCGGCCGGTGACGCGCAGGATGCGACCACTGCCGAACAACAGGCTGTCGAAGGCGTCGAGCACGGCGCCGGTGGCGGTGATGTGGTCGAGGTCGGCGTGGACGTCGACGGGCCGCGGGACGGCATCGCGCGTCAGCATCAGCCGGCGGCGGCCGTCCTTCAGCGCAATGGCGATGGCGCCGGTCGATGTCAGCAGCCGCTCTTCCAGGGCATCGGGCAGCCGCTCGGTGGAGGCGAGCGCCAGGGCCGCGACGCCGGCGGTGGCATGGATGTCGCGCAGCCAGGTGATGCGGTAGTTGGCGATCGAGGGGACGTAGACGAGCACCTGCGCGATCATCACGAACAGCGCGGTGAGCACGACGAGCTTGCCGGACAGGCCGACGTTCAGGCGCGGGCGCCCGTCGCCAGCTCCCGGTGCCGCCCCGCCGTCGCCCGTCATCACCCGTCCCCGCCGGCGCACGGCACCTCCACGCCGATCCCCGCGTGCCGTGGTCCGACCATAGCACGCTGCCGGGCGATTGAGATGTTGCCACACTGCGACACGGTGCAATTTGCGACGCCGCTTTTCATCCCGACGCCATCGTCGACACCGCCGCGATTGACAACCGCCCGGTGCCCCCGTATCTCAACCGCCGTTGCCCAGGTGGCGGAATTGGTAGACGCGCTGGTTTCAGGTACCAGTGGTGCAAGCCGTGGAG
>CAZDCR010000104.1:0-8471 GCA_964503995.1 uncultured Segnochrobactrum sp. | reverse complement strand
GTCGCAAACAAACACTCCCTTACCATTATCAGGACAAGTCCCTTTCAATTTCTCAAAATACTCCGAACTTTCGGCAGCAACATTCATTGACAGAAGAGCTGCAGCCGCCGAAATAATCACAGAAAACCGGTTCATGGCCAGAACCCCTAGGTACCATTTCCACACTGTCGTCAGAACAATTCAAGACGCCCCTAAATTCTATCCACGCTAAATGGAAGGAGCAATCGCGATTCGCTCCACAACCGCACTGTATAAATCGCATTCTGGAGCGAATTCGGAGTGATCCGGTCATAGTCATGCGGTGAAGAAGCTGCGCGCATTAAGTCGCCGTGACGGCGTTGCTGGTGTCTGGGATCGCGTCCCATGGGTCAGGGAGGACGCTGCGCCTGGGAGAACGACTACCTCCTCAACGCCCTCGCCCAAATGCGATAGTCCTGCCTGCCAGGGGAGGGAGAGACAGGGACGCGGCGGCCGCACTCGTTTGCGCCCCTCAAAGCTCCGGCTTCGCCACCATCAGCCAGACGATACCGATGACCGCCGAAAACGCCGGAAAGCCCAGCACGAACCACACCCCGAACAAGCGGAAATAGCGCGCCGGCAGCGGCGTGCCGGTGGCAACCGCCTCCCGTGCGAGGTCGCGCAGGCGGAGCTGGATCCAAACCACCGGCAGCCAGCAGAGGCCCGTGACGACATAGAGGACGAGGCTCCAGGCGATCCACCCCGACCACAGCGGATAGCCGGCGAGGTGGGCAAGCGCCGCGCCCGTGACCGGCTGCAGGACCACCGCCGAGGCCGTGAACACGGTGTCGGCGATGACGACGATGCCGGCGGTGTGGGCGATCAGGGCCGGGTCGCGGGCGCGGTGCGCCATCAGCATGAAGAAGGCGATGCCGGCGCCAGTGCCGAGCAGCACGGCCGCGCCGATGACGTGCGCGACCTTCAGGAGGGTGTAGAGGTCCATCAGCGCTCGTCCAGCGTTGCGAGCGCAGCGAGCGCCAGGAACGCGGCCGGGATCGACTTCACCAGCGGACCCAGCGGGTCGAGCCAGAGATCGGGGCGCACCAGCGTGGCGCCGATCAGGTAGCCGGCGGTGACCAGAAGCATGCCCTGCAAAGCTCGGGCGGCGGTCGGCCGCCAGGCGAGCATGAGGGCGAGGGCGATATCGACGAGGCTGCCGCCGATCACGGCCGCGGCGGCAAGGCCGGCGGACACGCCAGCGGCAGTCAGCACGGCGACGGCGGCCTCGAACCCGACCGTCAGCCCGATCAGCCCGGAGACCATCCAGAAGGCGAAGAGGCCGGCGAGGATGGCCGGCTTGGCGAAATAGGTGCGGGCGAACCAGCGCTCCTGCACGCCCGACGGCGAGGCGGCGAGCAGGGCGTCGAAGGAGCGCGGCGCGAGCCCGAGCAGGGCGGCGTCTTCGGACCGCCCGCGCACGCCCATCCGCAACTGCTCGAGCGAGGCGGTGCGCATCGGGCTGCGCCAGCCGAGAAAGGCGAGCCCGTCGCTGGCGGCGGCGGTCAGGCGGGCGAGGACAGGCGGCAGGCGGACCGTCGGCGCCGGCGGCAACCCCAGCCAGCCGCGCAGGCGGCCGACGAGGTCGACGAGCGTCAGCGCCTCGGCGTGGACGAGGTCGAGGCTGACGTGGGCGGGCGGGTCCGGCGCGAGGCTGCGAGCGACGGCCTCGGCGAGGTCCTCGGCGCCGATCACCTGGATCAGGCTGTCGCCGAAGACCACGGGGGTGATACCGGGAAAGCCGGCGAGGCCGCGCAGCAGCGCGGTGCCACCATAGGCCGCCGGGCCGAAGACAAGGCCGGGGCGCAGGATGATCCACTCGAGCGAACTCTCGGCCAGCAGGGCCTCGGCCTCGAGCTTCGTGGCGTTGAACGCCGTGCTCCGCCCCGGTGCGACCCCGGCAGCGGAGATGTGCACGAAGCGGCGGACGCCGACGGCCTCGGACGCTTCAGCGAGACGACGGACGCCGTCGACATGCACCGCCTTCAAATCATCGCGCGGGCTGTCCTGCAGGGCGCCGGCGCAATTGACCACCGCCTCGACGCCGGCGAGCACGGCCGTCCAGTCGGCGACCGACGCCGTGGCGAGATCGGCGCGCTGCCATTCCAGCGCCGGAAAGCGCCGGCGAGCCGCCGCGATGTCGCGACCGACGCCGACGACCGCATGCCCCTCGGCCGCGAGGCGGGCGGAGACGTAGGAACCAATGAGCCCATAGGCCCCGATGACGGCGATACGCATCGACGAGGCTTAGCGGCTGCGACTTCGAGGAGGAAGCGGGGCGGTCGTGGCGAGCAAGGATCGTTGTACGTGCGAGAGCGCAGCCAACGGGCGCGACGCGTCCTCCCCGGGGGAGGACAGCCGGCGAAGCCGGCAGGTGGGGGCCCGTCAATCCAGTGCCAGACGACAATCGAAGTCGAGCCCGTTATCGACGGGCCCCACCCTGACCGCCTTCGGCGGTCTGTCCCTCCCCCTGGCAGGGGAGAGACGGCGTCGTGGCGCGCCCTTCCCGCACCGCCCCTCACCGGTGCTGGGCGATCACATCCTTCAGGTACCGGTAGGACGTCTTCGGCGTCCTGACCTGGGTCTCGAAATCCACCGCGACGATGCCGAAGCGCTTCGCCTCGCCTTCCGCCCACTCGAAATTGTCGAGCAGCGACCAGGCGAAGTAGCCCTTGAGGTTGGCGCCGGCCTCGATGGCGCGGGCGGCGGCGGCGAGGTGGGAGGCGATGAAGGCCGCACGCTTCGGGTCGTCGACGACGCCGTCCTTCGGCGCCGGGTCGTCGTAGCAGGCGCCGTTCTCCGTCACGTAGGTGACCGGGTTGCCGTAGTTGCTGCGGAGATCGCCGAGCACCTCGACGAGGCCCTCCGGGTCGATCGGCCAGCCGAGCGCCGTCACCGGCATGCCCGGCGGCAGCGCGCCGTAGCCGGTGCCGCCCAGCACGCCGCCGGGGTCGTCCTTCATGTAGGACGGGCCGTAGTAGTTGACGCCGAGGAGGTCGACCGGCTGCTGGATCGCCTCGAGGTCGCCCGCCTTCACCAGCGGCTCGAACTCGGCGGCGAACAGTTCCGGATAGCGGCCGTGGAACAGCGGGTCGAGGTTGATGCGGTTCCAGATCGCGTCGAAGCGCTTGGCGGCGGCCCGGTCGGCCTCGCTGGTGGACGCCGGCCGGATCGGCTGCAGCGAGAACACCGTGCCGAGGTTGAGCCCGGAGCGCTCCGCCCGAGCGGCCATGAGGCCGCGGCCTTGCGCGAGGTTCATGTGGTGCTGCGACGAGACGTAGTTCGGGAAGCCCGTCAGGCCCGGGGCGTGGATGCCGACGGCGTGGCCGAAGATGGCGTGGACGTTCGGCTCGTTCAGCATCACCCAGTTCGGCACGCGGTCACCGAGGCGGGCGACGACGACGCGAACATAGTCGGCGAACCAGTCGGCGCTCTCGCGGTTGGTCCAGCCGCCGCGGTCCTGCAGGGCCTGCGGCAGGTCCCAGTGATAGGGGCAGGCCCACGGCGCGATGCCGGCCGCGAGCAGCGTGTCGACGAGGCGGTCGTAGAAGTCGAGGCCGGCGTCATTCACCGCGCCCGTACCGTCGGGGAGGATGCGCGGCCAGGCGATCGAGAAGCGGTAGGCCTCGAAGCCCGCGCCGGTGAGGAGGCCGATGTCCTCGGGGTAGCGGTGGTAGTGGTCGCAGGCGACGTCGCCGGTGGTACCGTCGGCGATGCGGCCGGGGGTGTGGGAGAAGGTGTCCCAGATCGACGGCTTGCGGCCGCCTTCCTTGACGGCGCCCTCGATCTGGTAGGCCGAGGTCGACGCGCCCCACAGGAATTCGCGCGGCAGCGTCGGCACCGGCTGCGCCCGCGCCTGCGGCATGGACAGCGCCCCCGCGAGCGGTGCCGCCAGAAGCCCCGCCGTCCCGATCAGCACGTCTCGTCTGCGCATCCTCGTCTCCGTCGTTGGGGCGTCCTCAGGCGAGCCCGGCGGCAAGTGCTATGAGCATCGCGGCCGCCGCCGCGCCCTGCACGGCGAGCCCGCCGGTCACCAGAGCGAGCCCCTGCCACGGCCTCAGCCGCGCCTCGCCGGCGATCAGCCAGAACAACGGGTCATTGATGTGGCCGACGGTGACGGACCCGGCGCCGACGGCGAGGGCGGCGAACGCCCGCCCCGTCTCGCCGTCGAGGCCGAGCGGCACGAGCAGCGCCTCGGTCATGCCGGCGGCAGTGATGGCGGCGACCAGCGTCGAGCCCTGCAGCGTCTTGACGATCGCGGCGGCCAGAAACGGCACCAGCACGCCATAAGGCAGCGCCAGCACCCGTTCGCCGAGGAGCTCGGCCATGCCGGGCTGCTGCGTCACCGTCTGCAGCCCGCCGGCGGCGGCGACGAGCAGCATCGGCAGCGCCGCCGTGCGCATGGCGCGGGTCGCCCAGCCGGTGGCGGCGCCGTCGCGGCGGCCGGCAAAGGCGAGGGTGACGAGGCCCATGACGGCGACGACGAGGGCGATGAGCACCAGCGGCCGGCCGGCGCCGAGCAGCGTCTCGCGGGCGCGGCCACCGCCGAACGGCTCGCTCGGGATGTCGCCGAGCGACTGCACGATGGTGAGCCCGACGATCGTCAGCGTCAGCGCGACGAGCGCCACGGCGGCCACCGCCGGCCCGAAGCCGCGCGGCTCGGCGCCGGCGACCGCGGTGGCTCCCTCCACGGGCGGTGCGTCGCGCAGCGGGCCGGCGGCGAGGCGGACGAAGACGAGACCTGCGACGGCCGTGACGACGGCGAGTGGCACGCCCCACGTCAGCGTCGTCGCCCAGCCGGCCCCGAGGATCGAGACGGCAGCGATCATCGGCGGCGCCGGCAGCACGAGCGCGTGGGCAGCCGAGAGCGACAGGCCGGCCGACAGCGACGCACGACGGGCCGGTGCCGGCATCGTCTCGGCGCCCGTCGTCGGCGCGCCGGCGAGCGCGCCCCGCAGGGGCGCGGTGATCGCGTAGCCAGCCGCTGCCGAAGCACCAAGGCCTGTGAGGAAGCCGAGCGGGCGGGCCAGCACCGCCGTGCCGGCGCGCTCCCGCAGCGGCCGGCAGGCCGCGGCGAGGCGGGCGGCGCCGCCACTGACGTTGGCGAGTTCGGTGAGCATGGCCGCGGCAAGTACGGCGAGGCCGACGGCCGCCGCCGTCAGCCCGAAACCGGTGCCGAACGCCTTGCCGATGTGGGCGACCGACATGCCCTCGGCGATCGCGAAGCCGATGGTCGCGGCAACGAGCGTCAGGAACGGGTCGACGCGTCGCCACGCCGTCAGGAACGCGACGGCGGCGACGGCCACGGCGAGGAGGGCGGCGTGTTCTAACGGCATGGGAGGGTCGCGTCCGGCAGGATCGGGTAGAGACCCGCCGCGGCGCCCGGCGGGGAGGACGCCGGCGGCCGGAACGTGCCCCCGCGACGATGCTTAGCCGGCCGCCACGGCGCTGTCACCGCGGCGGCTTCACTGGCAGCGATGCGTCTCCGCACCTCGAACGGAAACTTGTCGCACGCGCCGCCAGCGGAGCTCGCGACGCGCCGCCGGCCGGGGCCGAAGACGCGCCAGCGGCGGCCCTACTTCAGCGGCACGAGGTCGGTCGGCTCGCCGTCCGGGTTGTTGTTGATCACCGTGTTGTTGCCGAGCGAGATGATCTTGCCGTTGCCGGTGACGGCCAGGCCCGGCGCGTTGCGGGTGAGCACGGAGCTGGTGAGGCGGACGGAGCCGCCCTGCCCGGCGAGCACGCCGGCAGCGGTGCTGCCCTCGATGACGACGCGGTCGAGCGTCACCTTGGCGAGGGCGCCACCGGTCGGCGCGACCTGCACGCCGATGCGGTTGCTGGTGATCAGGCAATTCGAGAGGAGCGCCGTTGCGTTCCCCGCGGCATTAGCCATCAGGAAGCCGTTGCCGTTGGGGGCGGCTGCGAGGTTGCCGCGGATGATGCAGTCGCGCATGACGAGCGACTTGCCGGCGAGGAAGCGGATGCCGTTCAGGCCCGTCGACGCCCCCGTCGATCCGTCGATGATCAGGCCGCTGATGAACACCGAGTCGTTCACGCCGGCGTTGACGGTGATGCCATTGATCGTGGTGTTGAGGATGCTGCCGAGGCTCGGATCGCTCTGGATCGAGATCGCCTTGGTGATCGTCACGGCACCGTAGCCACCGGGGTCGAGCACGCTGATCGTTCCACCTGCGGCGGTCTTGGAGATGGCGCCGGCGAAGGTCTTGCAGGGAGCCGTGCGGCTGCAAGGATTGACGTCGTCGCCGACGCCGGAAACCCAGGTGCGCGTCGCCTGGGCGTTCGCGGTGCCGGCAAGGGTGGCGAGCAGGGCGAAGCCGGCGAGGACGGTCGCGAGCGAGATCGGGAACCGCATGGCGGAGTCTCCTGTGAGCACCGGGGCCGGCGAAGAGTGTGACACGGGGCGACGTCGGCCGGCGTCACTTCGTCGTGCACGGCGGGACGGCGGCGACCGTTTCCACTTCACGGCGAGTTTGACGCCCGCAGCGCGCAGATGTGGCAAGCTGCCGCGATCGCGGCGCTTCGGCGAGACCGCGGGAAGTGCCGCCGGCACAGACGCGGCCGGCGCCAGCCGGGAAACGATCCATGCCAGTCAGCCGACTCCCGCTCGTCGTCACGGCCCTGATCGCCGCATGCGCCCTGTTACCGCTCGCTGCGTCGGCCGACCCGTTCCAGCCCGGCTCCGGCAAGGCCGGCGAGCGCGCCCTTCCCGTCGCGGCGACTGGAAAGCCCTTCACCGTCCGCGCCGATGGAGTCTGCGTCGGCTCCAGCTGCCTCGTCGATTTCGGCAAGAAGGCAAACAAGACGCGGACGGTCACCGCCATCAATTGCGGCCTGTCCAGCAATAATGGGCAAATGCAGCTCGGCAGCGTCTTCTTCGACGACGTGCAGGGTGTCTTCATCCCCGTCCTGTCGCGCGCCGTCGACGGAACGACGGAGGTGGCGATCGCCGCCTGGGCCGAGCCGATCACGGTGCCGGCGGGAGAGCGCCTGCGGATCCTGCTCGCTAGCTTCGGAGCCGCACAGGCTGGCGTCTGCAACATCCAGGGTTTTACGGAGTAGCGGCGGTGCCCTGGGGCAGACCAAGCAGCGGGGCCCGGGCGGTGGCACCATCGCGCTGCGCCGCCTGACGAAAAGGCCGCCCCCGCTCGCGAGGGCGTGTCGGAACGGGGCATAGTCGGGCGTCCTTGAACCGGGAGGCCCGCGCCGATGCTCTACGCCATACTCTGCTACCATGACGAAGACGTCGTCGGCTGCTGGTCGAAGGCGGAGGACGACGCCGTGATGGCGCGGCTTTCCGTCGTCCACGGCAAGCTTGCCCGCGAGGGCCGGCTCGGTCCGGTGGCACGGCTGCTGCCGACCACCGCGGCGACGACGCTGCGCAAGGACAGCGACCCGCCGGTCGTGCTCGACGGCCCGTTCGCCGAGACCAAGGAGCAGTTGCTCGGCTTCTATCTCATCGAGTGCGCCGACCTCGACCAGGCCATCGAGGCGGCCAACGAGCTCGCCCGGGCGAATCCCGGCGGCGCCTACGAGATACGCCCGGTCGAGCGGTTCCATCCGGACACGCGGCCGGGTGTGGCCGCGGCCGGTGGTGAGCCGGGAAGCACCCCGGGGACGGGCGGCGCGGCGTGAGCGGCGGCACCGCCATCGACGGCGCCTGGATCGAGGCGGCGCTGGCCGCCGCCCGGCCGCGGGCGGTGGCGGCGCTGCTCCGCCACTTCCGCGACCTCGACCTCGCCGAGGAGGCGGTGCAGGAGGCCTGCCTCAGGGCGCTCGCCAACTGGCCGAAGAACGGTCCGCCCCGCGACCCCGCCGCCTGGCTCGTCTTCGTCGGCCGCAATGTCGCGATCGACCACACGCGGCGCCAGAAGCGGCTCGCGCCGCTGCCCGACGAAGCCGTGCTCTCCGACCTCGGCGACGCCGAGGCCGGCATCGCCGAGCGCCTCGATGACGCCGGCTACCGCGACGACATCCTCCGGCTGCTGTTCGTCTGCTGCCATCCGGAACTGCCGGCGACCCAGCAGATCGCGCTGGCGCTGCGCATCGTCTCCGGCCTGTCGGTGCGCCAGATCGCCCGCGCCTTTCTCGTCAGCGAGGCGGCGATGGAGCAGCGCATCACCCGCGCCAAGGCGAAGATCGCCAGGGCCGACGTGCCGTTCGAGGCGCCGGGCCCCGTCGAGCGGGCCGAGCGCCTCGCGGCGGTGGCGGCGATGGTCTACCTCGTCTTCAATGAGGGCTACTCGGCGAGCCCGGAGGCGGCGGAGGCGCGCGACCGCCTCGCCGAGGAGGCGATCCGCCTCGGCCGGCTGCTGCTCAGGCTATTCCCGGCCGAGCCCGAGGTGATGGGGCTGCTCGCTTTGATGCTGCTCTCCCACGCCCGCGCGCCGGCCCGTTTCGACGCCGACGGCGCCGTCGTACTGCTCGACGCCCAGGAC
>CAZDCR010000103.1:0-8482 GCA_964503995.1 uncultured Segnochrobactrum sp. | reverse complement strand
CGCCGGCCGCTTCGCCGTCATGGACGACCGCCTCGCCGCCGAGCTCGCCGAGACGGCGCTGGCCGCCGTGCTGCGCGAGACGGTGGCGCAGCCCGACGGTGGGGCCGCGCGGGCGCTCGACACGCTGCTGCCGGTGGTCAGCGACGGCGGGCTGGGCGAGGCGATCAAGGCGGTGGTGGCGCGGCGCGAGGAGTTCCGAGAATGGCTGCGCGGCGCCGACGACCTCGACGGTGCCATCGCCCGGCTCAGTGCCACCCTCGGCCTCGCCCCCGGCGATACGCCCGAGAGCCTGACGGCGCGCATCCTCGACGAACGCCTCCTTGCCGGCGATGACCTCGTCCGCCTGCACGACGCGCTGGCCGCGAGCGGCGCCAACGCCCAGAAGCGGGCGGCCGACATCGCCGCCTCCGGCATCGGCACGCCCGAGGCGCGCACGGCCGCCTGGTGCTCGTTGCTGCTGACGGAGAAGGGCCAGCCGCGGGCGGCAAAGACGGCGCTGTCGGCGGCGGTGGAGAAGGCCCACCCCGACCTCGCCGAACTCTACGTCCAGGAACAGAGACGCGTGCTCGCTCTCCTCGACCGTCACCGCGCCGCCGCGGCGGTGGTGCGGACGGCGGCGCTGGCGCGGCTCGCCGACGCCGTGCTGTCCCGCGTCGAGGCGGAGAAGCGCCGGCGCGGCCTGATCGACTATGCCGACCAGATCCGCCGCGCCGCCGACCTGTTGTCGCGCTCCGACGCGAGCGCCTGGATCCGCTACAAGCTCGACCAGTCGATCGACCACATCCTCGTCGACGAGGCGCAAGACACGAGCCCGCTGCAGTGGCAGGTGGTGCGCGACCTCGCGGCCGAGTTCTTCGCCGGCGCCGGGGCCCGCGCGGGACTGCGCACCGTCTTTGCCGTCGGCGACGAGAAGCAGTCGATCTACGGCTTTCAGGGCGCCGCCCCCGCAGCCTTCGCGGCGGAGCGGCGCGGCTTCCAGGCGAAGGCGGAGGCGGTGCGCGAAGCCTTCCACGACGTCCGCCTGACGCTCTCCTTTCGCTCCACCCAGGACGTGCTCGCCGCCGTCGACCGGGTGTTCGCCGACCCGGCGGCGCGCGAGGGGCTGTCGGCCGAGGGCGACGCGCCGGTGCACCAGGCGATCCGGGCCACCGCGGTCGGCGTCGTCGAGGTGTGGCCGCAGCTAGCTCCCGACGAGCGCACGGTTCCCGACGACTGGCACCTGCCGATCGACCACGTCGGTGCCGCCCACCCGACCATCCGGCTGGCGGACCGGATCGCCGAGACCGTGCACGGCTGGATCGCCGCGGCCGAGCCGCTGCCGGACGGCCGCCCGGTGCGGGCCGGTGACGTGCTGGTGCTGGTGAGGAAGCGCGGGCCGTTCGTCGAGGCTTTGAGCCGGGCCCTGAAGCGGCGCGGCGTGCCGGTCGCCGGCACCGACCGGCTGGTGCTCGGCGAGCACATCGCCGTGCAGGACCTGGTAGCCCTCGGCCGGGTGCTGGCGCTGCCGGCCGACGACCTGTCGCTCGCCGCCGTCCTGAAGAGCCCGCTGTTCGACGTCGACGAGGGGCTGCTGTTCGACCTCGCCCACGGCCGGCCGGGAACCCTCGTCGCAGCCCTCGCCGACAGCGCCGATCCGCGCGCACGCGCCGCCCACGACCGCCTTTCCGCCTGGCGCGCCGTCGCCGCGCGGCAGCGGCCGTTCGAGCTCTACAGCGCCGTGCTCGGCCGCGACGGCGGCCGGCGGCGCTTCCTCGCCCGGCTCGGGCCGGAGGTCGACGAGGTGCTCGACGCCTTCCTCGACCTTGTGCTCGAGCAGGAGCGCAACGCCATCCCGACGCTCGACGGCTTCCTCGCCTGGTTCGCGGCGGCGCCGGCCGTCGTCAAGCGCGAGGCGGAGACGGCCGGCGACGCGCTGAGGGTGATGACGGTGCACGGCGCCAAGGGGCTGGAGGCGCCGGTGGTGTTCGTCGCCGACGACGGCAGCGGCCCCTCGCATTCGAGCCACGATCCGAAGCTGTTCGCCCTGCCAGCGGGCGATGCCGGCACCGCCTGCCTGGTCTGGGCGGCGAAGGCAGGCGAGCGGCCCTCGGCCTGCGAGCCGGTGCTGGCGGAAACGCGTCGGCGCGCCGCCGAGGAACACCGGCGGCTCCTCTACGTCGCGCTGACCCGCGCCGCAGACCGCCTCGTCGTCTGCGGCTGGCGCGGCAAGCGAGCGGCGTCCGAGGACTGCTGGCACGCCATGGTCGAGCGCGCGCTCGTCTCCGACGCCCGGGAGATCCGCGACGCCGACGACACGCTCGTCGCCCTGCGCTGGCAGGCGCCCCGATCCGCCGCGGCCGAGCCCGAGTTGCCCCTGCCGCGGATCGAACCCGCCGGCGGCGGGGCCGAGGCGGAAGCCGGCGAGGCCGGTCTGCCCGCCTGGGTCGGCCACGAGGCAGAGGCACTGGCGGCAGTCCTCAGACTTTCGCCCTCCTCCGCCTGGGCCGACGAGGACGAGGCGCCGACGGCGCTGGGCCCCGCCCGCATCGCCGACCCGACCGCCCTCGTCCGCGGCCGGCTCATCCACCGGCTGATCGAGGCGCTGGCGACGATCGTCGCGGCAGAGCGGGCGGAGGTCGCCACACGATTCATCGCCCGCGAAGCGCCGGATCTCGACGAACCGGTGTCGGCGGCGATTGCGGCGGAGGCCCTCGGCGTGCTGGCGGACCCGGCGCTGGCGCGCCTGTTCGGCGAGGACGGCCGCGCCGAGGTGCCGATCGCCGGCTCGCTCACCCGCGCCGACGGTGCGGTGCTCGCCGTTGCCGGCCGCATCGACCGCCTCGCCGTGCTGCCGGACCGGGTGGTGGCGATCGACCTGAAGACCGACCGGCGGGTGCCGGAGGATGCCGGTTCGGTCGCACCGGCCTATGTCGCCCAGATGGCGCTCTACCGGGCCCTGCTGGCCGACCTCTATCCGGGCCGCACCGTCGAGGCGGCGATCCTCTATACCGCCGGGCCGCGGCTCGCGAAGCTGCCCGCGCCAGCGCTCGACGCGGCCCTCGCCCGCCTTCTCGCCGCACCGCCCCCGTGACGTCGTTCCGCGGTCACGCGCGGCCCTCATGCTTGCCGCCGCCGGCCGCCGGTGCGAGGCTCGCACCACCCCCGCAACCGCGACACGCACCGTCATGACCGACCGACCGACCCCGCCGGACGACAGCCTCGACCCCGCCTTCCGCCGCCGCGTGCCGATCGGCGACAGCCTCGAGCGCGACGTCTGCGAGCGCTGCGGCTTCGTCGCCTACGACAACCCGAAGATCGTCGTCGGCTCGGTCGTCCGCTCGCCGGGCGGGGTGATGATGTGCCGGCGCGCCATCGCCCCGCGCATCGGCTTCTGGACGCTGCCGGCGGGCTATCTCGAGCACGGCGAGACACCCGAGGAGGGCGCCCGCCGGGAGGCCTTCGAGGAGGCCGGCGCCGAGATCGAGCTGACGTCGCTGCTCGCCGTCTACACGGTGCGCCGGCTGTCGCAGGTGCAGCTGATCTACCGGGCCGAGCTCCGCGGCGGATTTGCGGCCGGACCCGAGAGCCTGGAAGTGCGCGAGTTCGCCTGGGACGTGCTGCCGTGGGACGAGCTCGCTTTCCCATCGGTTGCCTGGGCGCTGGAGCACGAGCGCGCCGCCGCCGCGGGAGTTTCGGCCGGCAGAGCCCTCGCCCCGTTCACCAATCCCGTCGCCGACGACACTCTCTAGTCGCAATCGTTGCGTGCACGCCGGGCGCGGGCTACAAACGCTGCCCGGCCTCGCGACCCCATTGGTCACGAAGCGGTGCAGCAGCGTGACAGCACCGTGACTTTCCCCCGACGGCGGCGCTGCGTAGGGTCGACCTTGTGAATCGTCCCGTTCCCCCTTCGATGATGTCTCTGCGGGGCCGCCTGGCAGCCCTCGGCGGCCTGATGTTCGCGGTTCTAGCCGCGACCCTCGCACCCGCCGGCGCCGAACCACGCCCGCCAGTCGCGGTGGTTGAACTCTTTACTAGTCAGGGTTGTTCATCCAGCCCGCCGGCGGACGCCCTGCTGGCCGAGCTCGCAGGCGACAGCACCGTCGTCGCGATCTCGCTGCCCGTCACCTACTGGGACTATCTTGGCTGGACCGACACACGGGCGAGCCAGGCGAACACCAGCCGGCAGTTCTCCTACGCCGCACGACGGGGCGACCGAGCGGTCTACACGCCGCAGATGGTGGTCAACGGCCGCGCGCCCGTGGTCGGCAGCGATTCCGAAGCCCTGCGCGAGGTCATCCAGCAGCAGGTCGACGACGGCCTCGGACTTCGCCTTTCGGTGGAAATCCGGCTCGCCGACGACATGTTCGAGATTGAGGTCGGTGCCCTCCCGGGTGGCCAGCGGGCGACGGTGTGGATCGGTGCCGTCGAGCCGTCGGTGACCGTCTCGGTGCTGCGCGGCGAGAACAGCGGCCGGCGCCTCACTTACACCAACGTGGTGCGCGTGCTGCAGCCGATCGGCGTCTGGCGCGGCGATGCGATGTCCTTCGAGCTGCCGGCCGAGAGGATCGACCGGCGCGCCGGCACGTCAGCCGTGGTGATCGTGCAGTCGGACGTGGACGGGCACCCCGGAGAGATCCTCGGCGCCGCCCTGCTGCGCCCCGCCGAGGGCTGAAGGCGGCGCAACCGAGAGCGCCGGACCGAGACGCCTCAGCTGCCGCGACGCAGACGCTCGCGGTGCAGCGTGTAGAGCCCGGAGCCGACGATGATGGCGCCGCCGACGGCCGTCCAGACGTCCGGCAGGTCACCGAACACCAGGTAGCCGAGCGTCGTCATCCACAGGATCTGCGTGTAGCCGAATGGCGCCAGGGTCGAGGCGGGCGCGAGCTTGTGGGCGTGAATGAGCAGGAAGTGGCCCACACCACCGAAAACGCCGAGCGCCACCAGCATCAGCCACACGGTCGCGCTCGACGGCATCTGCCAGATCGGCGGCATCATCGGCGTCAGCGCGATCATGCCGACGGAGGCCGACAGCAGGAGCATCCCCTCGGCGCTCTCGGTCCGGCCGAGATGGCGGGTGGAGATCAGGTAGAGCGCGTAGCAGAGCGTCGAGCAGAGCGACAGGCCAGCCGCCCAGTGCATGCCGCCGAGCCCCGGACGGATGACGACGAGCACGCCGCACAGCCCGACCACCACCGCAATCCAGCGGCGCCAGCCGATCTTCTCGCCCAGCAGCGGCCCGGCGAGCGCCGTGACGATCAAGGGCCCGGCGAACTGGATGGAGGCGGCCTCGACCAGTTGCAGGTAGCGCAACGCCGCGAAGTTGAAGACGGTCGAGCCGAGCAGGAACAGGCCGCGCAACAGCTGCAGGCCCGGGCGACGCGTGCCGAACAGCTCGGGCTGCCGCCAGGCCCGCAGCACGATGATGACGAGGACGACGTTGACCGCGTAGCGGAACCACGCGACCTCCATCGGGTGCAGCGAGTTGCCGAGCATCTTCGCGGTCGCGTCGAGGCACGCGAACAGCAGCGTCGTCAGCACGACGAGCCCGATGCCGCGGAGACGAAGGTTCACGGGTCGCTCGAACGCTGTCGCCACGGCCATCGAACGCTCCGGGCGGGGAGCAGGTTTCCGCCCGCCCGCACACGCGGCTCGGCCGCACGGCACCAGGCGAGCGCCCGGTGCGCGGCCGGTCCGCTCTCAAGGAAAGGCGACCATAGCGGGAAGCCGGGGACGCGGCGACCAACATCGTCGCATGGCATCAGTGCGGCGGGCGCATGGCGGGGGATGACGGGCCACTGGACTGGACGACCGCCTGGAACGTGCGGCCCGCCGCGAAAGGTCCTGCGGCCGTCCCGCGGATGCGGCCTTCAGTCCGATTCGAGGCCGTCGTCGTCCTCGATCGCGGGCGGCAGGGGCGAGCCGCTGATCTTGGCGAGGTTGCGCTCGACCTTGTTGAGGAGCTTGCGCAGGCGCTTGCGGTCCTTTTCATCAAGACCGGCGACCGCCTCCTTCTCGAGCCGCTTCCAGGCCTTGTCGACCTCGGCGATGCGGCCACGGCCGTCCTCGGTGAGGTGGACGCGGGCGAGGCGGCCGTCGGCATCCGACATCTGCCGCCGCACCAGCCCCTGGGCGGACAGGCGGGTCACCATCTTCGTCACCGTCGGCGGCTGCACCGAGAGTACCGAGGCGAGCTGGCCCATGGTCTGGCCGTCCTCCTCGTTCAGCGCCTTCAGCACCGATTCCTGGCCGGGATGGAGGCCAATGCGGCCGAGATGCGAGGTCGACCGGGCGCGGTGCGCCTTGGCCGCCTGGCCGAGCTGGAAGGTGACGGTCTTGCGGTAGCTGAACGACATAGGAGCCGACTAACAGTTCCCTGTGACGGCTTGGTGAATTTCGACCGCCGCCGGTGAAAATCGACGCTAGGGCCGACGGCGGGCCGAGACAAGCCGCCCGGCAGCGGGTTCACTGGCCGGGGCGATGGCTGCCGCGAGCCCGCGCGTCTTCCTTTCACCGCCATCCGGGCCTATAAGCCGCGGCCGAGCCACACATCTTTTCGGGGCACGACAGACGCATGGCCGGCCATTCCCAGTTCAAGAACATCATGCACAAGAAGGGCGCCGCCGACGCCCGCCGCTCCAAGGCGTTCTCCAAGCTCGCCAAGGAAATCACGGTCGCGGCGAAGCTCGGCCTGCCCGACCCGAAGATGAACTCGCGGCTGAGGCTGGCGGTGCAGAACGCCCGCGCCGAGAACATGCCGAAGGACAACATCGAGCGAGCGATCAAGAAGGCCGCCGGCGACGACACCAGCGACTTCGCCGAAGTTCGCTACGAGGGCTACGGCCCCGGCGGCACGGCGATCATTGTCGAGACGCTCACCGACAACCGCAACCGCACCGCCAGCGCCGTGCGCGCCGCCTTCACCAAGAGCGGCGGGGCGCTCGGCGAGACGGGATCGGTCTCGTTCATGTTCGACCGCGTGGGCGAGATCACCTACCTCGCCGCCGCCGGAACGGCGGATGCGGTGATGGAGGCGGCGATCGAAGCCGGCGCCGACGACGTGCAGTCGGGCGAGGAGGGCCACACGATCACCTGCGCCTTCGAGGCGACCGGCGACGTCTCCGCCGCCCTCGAGGAGCGCCTCGGCCCGCCGGAAAGCGTCAAGATCGTCTGGAAGCCGCAGAACCTCGTCCCCGTCGACGACGAGAAGGCCGAGACCCTCATCGATCTCGTCGACCGGCTAGAGGACGACGACGACGTCCAGGCGGTGTTCTCGAACTTCGAAGTCTCCGACGCGGTGATGGCGAAGCTGACGGCGGCGTGATGGGGCGGCTGCGGGCGATCCAGCTGATCGATGGGGCCGCGAACTGCACGTTCAGTCTTTTCCTCGCCACCGACGAGGAGTTCGCAGCGATCTTCCCTGGCGAAGACCAGGACATCGAGTTCGCGGAGGACCTCGAGGAACGGCTGCGGGAAAGCCCCACCGACCTCTCCGGGCTCTGGCAGCGACCGGTCCGCAAGCCGGAAGCAAACGGCATCCACGGAACGCTGTTCTTCGAGTTTGCCGATCGGCGGCGCCACTTTCCCGCCACGAAGCGCGAGCGGGATTGGAACGTCGGGGCATTGAACGCGGCGCAGAGGCGGCTGTACGGCGGCATCTGATCGGCGAAGTGCAACCGTGTTGCGTCCAGCGGAGGCAAATCATGGGAACCGCCGTCACCATTGATCCAGATGTGCTCGAGGCGGCCCGCGCCCTCGCCAGCGAAGAAAAGCGCAGCTTGGAAGAGGTCGTCTCGGACTTGGCGCGCCAGTCTTTGCAGCGGCGCGAACGGGGTCGTGTGCGCAACGGCTTGCCGCTTCTCCCCAAATCGGCTGCTCCCAAGCCCGTTACCCTTGCTGTCGTCAACGCCCTCCGCGACGAGCCGTAGGTGGCGAACCTTCTCGACGTGAACGTGCTTATCGCCCTGATCGACCCATCGCACGTCGCGCATGATCCGGCTCATGCGTGGTTCGCCGCCGGCGGGAGCGTGGCGTGGGCGACATCGCCGCTCACCGAGAACGGTCTCGTGCGCATCGTCAGCCATCCGCGCTACCCGAACGCCGTCGGCTCGACAGCCGTCGCAATCGATCTGCTGCGTTCCTTGCGGGCGCACCCGGGGCACCGGTTCTGGCCGGACGACCTCAGCCTGACAGATGAAGGGGTCGTAGAGCCTAAGCACCCGGTGACGTCGGCAAAGCTGACCGACGCCTATCTCCTAGCGCTGGCGATCAATAACGGTGGCGTTCTCGTCACCTTCGACCGCGGACTTTCGAGCCTCGCAAACCCTGCGAAGCGCCCGTTCCTGCTTGTCCTGGACGCGTCCGCCTGAAGGCCGGGCGCGATCACGCCATGTCCTCCAGCCGCTCGAGCGGCAGCGGGCCGTCGACCTTCACGGAGCGGATGGCGAAGTTGGAGCGGATGTCCTCGATGACGCCGATGGTCAAGAGCTTGTCGGTGAGCACGCGC
>CAZDCR010000102.1:0-8519 GCA_964503995.1 uncultured Segnochrobactrum sp. | reverse complement strand
CGCCGGAGCGACGGCAGCAGCGCCAGCAACAGGATCAGCGTCGCCAGCACGAGCAGGCTCGCCGACAGCGGCCGCTCGAGGAACACCATCGGGTCGCCGCGCGACAAGAGCATCGCGCGCCGGAGGTACTCCTCCATCAGCTCGCCGAGGACGAAGCCGAGCAAGAGCGGCGCCGGCTCGAAGCGCAGCTTGATGAGGGCATAGCCGACGAGGCCGAAGAAGGCGGCGAGTGCCACGTCGAACGGCTGGTTGTTCACCGAGTAGATGCCGATGCAGCAGAACGCCAGGATCGCCGGGAACATCAGCCGGTAGGGGACCTTCAGGAAGCGAACCCACACCCCGATCAGCGGCAGGTTGATGACGAGCAGCATCAGGTTGCCGATCCACATCGAGGCGATCATCCCCCAGAACAGCTCAGGGTTGCGCGTCATCACCTGCGGGCCGGGCACGACGCCGTGGATGGTCATCGCGCCCACCATCAGCGCCATCACGGCGTTCGGCGGGATGCCGAGTGTCAGGAGCGGGATGAAGGCGGTCTGCGCGCCGGCGTTGTTGGCCGACTCCGGTCCGGCGACACCCTCGATGGCGCCCTTGCCGAAGCGCGAGGGATCGCGCGCGATCCGCTTCTCGACGGTGTAGGACGCGAACGGCCCCAGTACGGCGCCGTTGCCGGGCAGGATACCGAGGACGCCGCCGATCACCGTCCCCCGGGCGATCGGCAGCGCCGAGGCCTTGAAGTCGGCCCGGTTCGGCAGCAGCCGTCCGATGCGCTCGCGGACCGTCTCGCGCGGTTCCGGGTCATCGAGGTTGCGCAGGATTTCGGCGAAGCCGAACAGCCCCATCGCCAGCACCGCAAAGTCGATGCCGTCGGTGAGGTGGCTGAGGCCGAGCGTCAGGCGCGGCTCGCCGGTCTCGAGGTCGAGGCCGACGGTCGACAACAGGATGCCGACGGTGATCATGGCGATCGCCTTCAGGATCGAGCCGCTCGCCAGCACGACGGCGAAGACGATGCCGAGCACCATCAGCGAGAAGTAGTCGGCGGCTCCGAAGAGCAGCGCCAGCCGCGACAGCGGTGCGCCGATCGCGGCGATGAGGAGGGTCGCGAAGGTGCCGGCGATGAACGAGCCGATGGCGGCGATGCCGAGCGCGATGCCGGCGCGGCCCTGCTTGGCCATCTGGTGGCCGTCGAGCGTGGTGACGACGGCCGTCGCTTCGCCTGGAATGTTGACGAGGATCGCCGTCGTCGAGCCGCCGTACTGGGCGCCGTAGTAGATTCCGGCGAGCATGATCAGCGCGCTGACCGGCTCGAGGCCGAAGGTGATCGGCAGCAGGATGGCGATGGTGGCGATCGGCCCGACGCCCGGCAGCACGCCGACCAGGGTGCCGACGAGGCAGCCGATGAAGCAGAAGCCGATGTTCTGGATGGTGAGCGCGACGCCGAAGCCGAGCTGGAGATGCGACAGCAGTTCGCTCATGCGCCGCCTCCGGACGGTGTCGACGGCGGTGCCACGCTCACAGGCCGGTCCAGGGTGCGATGGGGATCGGCAGGCCGAGCGCGTAGCGGAACAGCCCGATGCAGAAGGCGGTGAGCGCGACCGCGAAGATGACGATTTCCACCGGCCGCGTCTCGCGACTGGCGAGGCCGCCGACGAGGATCGCCGCCGGGGTCGCCACCGCGAGCCCGAGCGTGCGCACCAGCAGCGCAAAGACCAGCACGCCGCCGAGCAGGAACAGCGGCCCGCGCAGCCGCCAGCGGGCCGCCGGCACGTCGTCGTGCAGCCACCCGAGGATGGCGATCAGGACGCCGAGCCCGAGAATGATGCCGGCGGCGGCGCGCGGCAGGCTGCCCGGACCGAGCAGCGGCCCGCGGCTGCCGGCGAGGTCGGCGGTGAGCCAGAAGGCGGCGGCGCCGAGCGCGATCAGCGCCAGCCCCGCCACCACGTCGGTGCGCGCGAGCGGCGGGGGCCGCCGCTTCGCCGGTGCGGGATCCATGGCGCCCCCTCCGCCCGTCAGCCGGTCAGTTGCCGACGGTGACGCCGGATTCCTTGATGATCGGCGACCACTTGGCGATTTCCGACTTCACGTGCGCGCCGAGGCCGTCGGAGGTGCGCAGGTTCTTCTCCGGGATGACGCTGCCGAGCTCGAGCAGGCGCTTCTGCACGGTCTCGTCATCGAGAGCGGTGTCGAGGGCGGCGGAGAGCTTGGCGACGATCGCCGGATCGGTGCCGGCGGGCGCGAAGATCGCGTTCCAGGCCTGCACCTGCCAGTCGGGCAGGCCCGCCTCGGCGGAGGTCGGCACGTCCGGCAGGGCCGGCGAGCGCTCCGGAATGCCGATCGCGTAGGCCTTGATGGTGCCGGCCTGGATCTGCGGGGCGGCGTTGACGATCTGGTCGCAGAGATAGTCGACCTGGCCGGCGATGAGGTCGTTCAGCGCCGGGCCGGTGCCCTTGTAGGGAATCTCGGTCGGCTTCGCGCCGGTCAGCGCGTTGAAGAACAGGCAGCTCACATGCGAGACCGAGCCGACGCCGGCGTTGGCGTTGTTGAGCGCCGCGCCCTCCTTCTTCGCCACCTCGATGAACTCGGCCAGCGTCTCGGCCGGGAAGTCCTTGCGGGCGAGCACCAGCACCGGGGTGCCGGCGGCGAGGCCGACGGGGGCGAAGTCGGTGGTCGGGTCGTAGGCGAGGTTCGGGTAGAGCGCCACCGAGGCCGCATGGGTGCCCATGTGGCCCATCATGATGGTGTAGCCGTCGTTCGCCGCGTCCTTGCCGCGGGTGGCGCCCGTGGTGCCGCCGGCGCCGGCGACGTTCTCGACGACGATCTGCTGGCCGAGCGTCTTGCTCATGTTCTCGCCGACGATACGGGCGATGGTGTCGGTCGGGCCGCCGGCGGCGAACGGCACGATCATGGTGATCGGCTTGGAGGGATAGTCGCCCTGGGCGAAGGCGGGCAGCGCCGCCGCGGCGAGAAAGCCGGCGGCGAGTGCGAGACGGCGCGTGATCGTCATGGACATCCTCCCTGGTACCGGGCGCGGAGGCTCCGGCGGTGTTTCCCCTGTGCGCGCAGTAGACCTGCGACGAATGAGCGACGGTAGCGGACGATTTGCCGGACGGCCAGTCTCGGGCGCCGCCCGTCGGCCGGTGTCAGACGAAAGTGCAAGAGGACCGGCCGGGGCGTTGCCCAGTGCCCTATGTCTTGCTGCCGTAGAGGTGTTCCGGATCGACCATCGGCTCGGCTTCGACGAAGACGAGTGGCGTGCCGGACTGGCCGAGTGGCACCGAGCGGTAGAAGCAGGAGCGGCGGCCGGTGTGGCAGCTCGCGCCGCTGCCCTCGACCCGTACCCTGATCCACACCGCGTCCTGGTCGCAGTCGACGAGCATCTCCGCGACGCGCTGCTGCGAGCCCGAGGTTTCGCCCTTCTTCCAGAGCGCCTGGCGCGAGCGGCTGTAATAGTGGGCGATGCCGGTCTCGACGGTGAGGGCGAGTGCCTCGGCATTCATGTGGGCGAGCATCAGGACGGTGCCGTCGGCGGCGTCGGTGACGACGGCGGTGACGAGACCGTTGGCGTCGAAGCGCGGCGTCAGAGTGACGCCGGCCTCGAGGTCATGCTTGTCGCCTGCGGAAGGGAAACGCGCGTCCTTACCGTCCACCGCCACACCCCCACCGCATCCGGTGGCGGCTCAGCGGAAGCCGCGCACCATGGTCATGAAACGAACCTGCTCGGCCGGATCGTCGCGGAAGACGCCGGTGAACTGGCTGGTGATCGTCGAGGCGCCCTGCTTCTGGACGCCGCGCATCGACATACACTGATGCTCGGCCTCGATCATCACCGCGATGCCGCGCGGCTTCAGGTGCTCGTCCATCGTCGAGATGATCTGCGCCGTCAGGTTCTCCTGCGTCTGCAGGCGACGGGCGAAGACATCGACCAGGCGGGCGATCTTCGACAGGCCGACCACACCCTCGGACGGGTAGTAGGCGACGTGGGCGCGACCGATGAACGGCACCATGTGGTGCTCGCAGTGCGAAAAGAACGGGATATCGCGCACCAGCACGATGTCGTCGTAGCCGCCGACCTCCTCGAAGGTGCGCGACAGCATGGTGCCGGCGTCCTCGCGGTAGCCCTTGTAGAGTTCCTCGTAGGCGCGCACGACGCGGCGCGGCGTATCGACCAGACCCTCGCGGTCGGGATCGTCGCCGGTCCAGGCGAGCAGGGTGCGCACGGCGGCTTCCGCTTCCTCGCGGGTGGGGCGAGCCACGGGCGCACGGGGCACTTCGGCACGGCGATCGGCTATGTTCTTCACGATGGCATCCATCGGGGCTCTCCCGTCGACTTGTGTCGCGCCGCTATACGGGGCGCCCGCTCAAACGGACCAGTCGGCCCATCCGGCGGGTCTGGCCACGGTTTCACCCATGCCCAATGGCGAACCAACACCGACCGTTCCTATATAGTGGGTCGGTGACGATCGGGAAACGTCGGTAGTGGCACCTTCTGGGGCCGAACCGGGGATCGCTTCGTGCCGATCCGCCGATTGGGAGCAAGGTATGCTCGACGCGCTCTACAACGAGAAGATCCTCGGCCACGCCGCCAACATTCCGCGGCTCGGCCGGCTCGCCGCCCCCGACGGCACGGCGACGGCGCACTCGCGGCTGTGCGGCTCGACGGTGACCGTCGATGTCGCCGTCGAGGGCGACCGCGTCGTCGATTTCGCCCATGAGGTGCGCGCCTGCGCGCTCGGACAGGCATCGTCGTCGCTGATGGCACAGACTGTCGTCGGTGCGAGCACGGATGAGCTGCGCGGCTTGCGCGAGACGATGCGGCGGATGCTGAAGGAGAACGGCCCCGTCCCGGTCGGCCGCTTCGCCGACCTCGCCGTGCTCGAGCCGGTGCGCGACTACAAGGCCCGCCACGCCTCGACGATGCTGACCTTCGACGCCGTCGTCGATGCCCTCGACCAGATCGAGACGAAGCGGGCGGGTGCCGCCCCGGCGAGCGCCGCCGTCGGCGGGGTTGCGGCGGGCTGACGGCGCACAGCGGCCGCTGGGCGGGACCGGGCACGGCCTCGCGGCGGCGGATGGATCGACTGCCGAGGCCGGTCGGCTCGCGAGGCAAGCAGGCAGGGAGAGCAGCGATGTGTGCGCACTGCCCACCGCCGCGCGCGGATCGCCCCCTGGGGCCGGCAGCGCACGCCATGCTGCTGCTGATCGGCCTCTACCGACTGACACTGTCGCCCTTCCTCGGCCAGTGGTGCCGTTACCTGCCGACCTGCTCGGCCTATGGCGAGGAGGCGATCCGCCGCCACGGCGCCTGGGCCGGCGGCTGGATGACGCTCGCCCGCCTTCTCCGCTGCAACCCCCTCGGCGCCTCCGGTTACGATCCCGTACCCGAGCGAGTTGCCACCGCCGCGCGCTGGTGGACCCCCTGGCGCTACGGCCACTGGACCGGCCGCCACATCGACCCAGCGACGCGGCTCGACGGGCCTTCCTGATCCAAGCTCCTGGAATAGCTCGATCCTTTCCGCCGCCGGCGCTTCATTAGCCGGCTATGCAGCTCTGTCTGTCTTCGCATCAGCCGAGTTGTTTCATCCCCCGCCCGGCATAGCGTGGCGGGGTCGCCGGACGGTGCTCGACCTCCAGGGCGACGATGCGGGCGATCATCTCCGCCGGCATCGTCGTCGCCCGGCTGCCGGCGGTGTCGACGTGCAGGAGCATGTGCTCGCCGGTGGCGACCGCCTCGCCGGTGTCGGCGTCGCTCATCTCGTGGACGTAGGAGATGCGCTTGTCGTCGTGGCCGAGGAGCCAGGTGGAGACGGCGAGCCGGGCGCCGGCCTTCACCTCGCGCAGATAGCGGATGCGCGTCTCAACGGTGTAGAGCGAGCGGCCGGCGGCGAGGTATGCGGCGTCGACGCCGAGCTTCGCGATCAGCGCGTCGGAGGCGTCGGCGAACACTTCCAGATAGCGGTGCTCGGTCATGTGGCCGTTGTAGTCCACCCACTCGTCCGGAACCGTGGCGGTGTGCAGGGGGAGGGGGCGTGCCGGCCGCTCGGCCGCGACGCTCTCGGCGAGGCGGGCGCGCTGGCCGGCGAGCACCGCGCCGGCACCCCAGTTCTCGCCCTCGAGCGCCTTCAGGATCGCCGTCAGGCAGTCGTCGCGCTTGCGCTCGAGGTTGCGGATGCCGAGGCCGCCGGCCTGGGCGTCCGACTGGGCGGTGATCTCGTCGATCAGTTCGTCGGTGAGCTCCGGCACGTCGGTCAGCTTCGTCCACGGCCACTTCAGGGCAGGGCCGAACTGGCTGATGAAGTGGCGCATCCCCGCCTCGCCGCCGGCGATGCGGTAGACTTGGAACGTCCCCATCGCCGCCCAGCGCAGGCCGGCGCCGTAGCGGATGGCGTCGTCGACCTCTTCCACCGTCGCGATGCCGTCGGCGACCAGCCACAACGCCTCGCGCCAGTAGGCCTCGAGGATGCGGTCGGCGATGAAGGCGTCGATCTCCTTGCGCACGTGTAGCGGCTTCATGCCGAGGCCGGCATAGATCGCCTTGGCGCGGGCGATGGCATCGGTCGAGGTCTTCTCGCCGCCGACGATCTCGACCAGCGGCAACAGGTAGACCGGGTTGAACGGGTGCGCGACGACCAGCCGCTCCGGGTGCCGCATCTCCACCTGCAGCCGCGTCGGCAGCAGGCCGGAGGTGGAGGAGCCGATGATGGCGTCCGCCGGCGCGTGTCGGTCGATCTCCGTGAGCAGGCGGATCTTCAGTTCCTCCTGCTCCGGCGCGCTCTCCTGCACGAGCTCGGCGCCCGCCACCGCCTCGGCGATGGAGGCATGGAACGAGAGGTTTCCGCGTGGCGGCAGCATTAGGCCGAGGCGGTCGTAGGCGCGGGCGGCGTTCGCAAGCATCTCGCCGACCTGCCGCTCGGCTTGCGGGTTCGGGTCGTGGACGGCGACGTCGACGCCGTTGAGGATCAGCCGGGCGATCCAGCCGCCGCCGATGACGCCGCCACCGATCGCCGCCGCGCGCTTGAGGGGAAGGGTCATGGGGTGGGGTCCGGTTGGTTGAAGGCATTGAGGGATGGCGGTGGGTGGGGGGCCCTGTGGCCAGCCACACCCTCGGAGTCATTCCCGGGCTTGTCCCGGGAACCCATTCCTCACCCCGGATGTCGCCGGCCGGTAGGTTCCCGGCACAAGGCCGGGAATGACGACGGAGAGGTGGGAAGGACGACGGGTGGAACCCCGCATTGACGACGGCGGGGGAGCGGGCTCACCAACGCTTCTGCAGCTTCAGGCGCTCGCGCACCTCGGCGGGACCGATCACGCGGGCGTTCATCGCCGTGAGGATCGTCACCGCCCGCTCGACAAGGTCGCCGTTGCTGGCGAGCACGCCCTTCTGGAGCCAGATGTTGTCCTCGAGGCCGACCCGGACGTTGCCGCCGGCGAGCGCCGCCATCGCCACGTAGGGAAGCTGCATCCGCCCGATCGAGAACGCCGAATAGACCCAGCCGGCCGGGATGTTGGCGACCATGGCGTTGAGCGAGGCGAGGTCGTCCGGGGCGCCGTAGGGGATGCCCATGCAGAGCTGGATCATCACCGGGTCGTCGATCAGGCCTTCCTTGACGAGCTGCTTGGCGAAGACCAGGTGGCCGGTGTCGAACACCTCGATCTCCGGCCGCACGCCGAGCGCCTGCACGCGCTTCGCCATCGCCCGCAGCGTCGAGGGCGTGTTGGTCATCACGTAGTCGCCCTCGGCGAAGTTCATCGTGCCGCAGTCGAGGGTGCAGATCTCCGGCAGGAGCTCGATGACGTGGGCGAGCCGCTCCTCGGCGCCGACCATGTCGGTGAAATCGGCGTTGAGCGGCAACGGCTTTTCGGCCGAGCCGATGACGAGGTCGCCGCCCATGCCGGCGGTGAGGTTGAGGACCACGTCGACGCCACTGTCGCGCACCCGCGCCACCACCTCGCGGTAGAGGGCGGGATCGCGGGCGCCGCGGCCGGTCGAAGGGTCGCGCACGTGGGCGTGGGCGATCGCCGCGCCAGCCCTGGCCGCCTCGATGCAGGCGTCGGCGATCTCGGCCGGCGTCACCGGCACCTTGGCGCTCTTGTCGGTGGTGGCGCCGGCGCCAGTGACGG
The DNA here is from genome assembly GCA_964503995.1 of uncultured Segnochrobactrum sp. GTDB lineage: Bacteria > Pseudomonadota > Alphaproteobacteria > Rhizobiales > Segnochrobactraceae > CAMDHY01. The sequence continues at coordinate 401 of CAZDCR010000102.1, read as the reverse complement.
CGCAGGTGATGAAGACCTCGGTGTTCATGGGCATCCTCCCGCTTGCCCGAGAGTGCGCCGTCCGGCAGCATTCGACTTTGCATGACCCGCCAAAGAGTCGCCCGATGTCGCCAGCCGAACCGACCGCAGCAGCCGCGCCGACCGTCTGCGGCTTCCTGCTGTTCGACGGCTTCTCCAATATGGTGCTCGCCAGCGCCGTCGAGCCGCTGCGGGCCGCGAACGCGCTGTCCGGCCGGCGGCTGTTCGAGCACGTGCTGCTGACGGTCGATGGCCGGCCGGCATTGAGCTCGAGCCGCATCGCCATCACCCCCGACGCCGCGGCCCTGGCGGCGCCGCCGCTCGACGCGCTGTTCGTCGTCGCCGGCTACGACGCCCGCGCCTTCGCGGTGCCGCCGGTGCTG
>CAZDCR010000101.1:0-8761 GCA_964503995.1 uncultured Segnochrobactrum sp. | reverse complement strand
CTAGAGCAAACCGCCCAGCAGCGCCGCCACGAGCGCCGCCGACAAGAGCGCGCCGTCGTGCAGCGCCAGCGCCAGCCGGCGCGGCGGCGGGCCGGCGTGCAGGATCAGCGTCGCGCCGAGGGTCGCGAGCGACCACCCCGCCCCCACCAGGATCAGGCCGGACGCCTGGCCGAGTGCCGGCTCGAGCAGCATCATCGTCGCGGCCGCCGCCGCGAGCAGCGCGAGGCCGCCGCCCGCCGCGACGGACGGCGCGAGGCGAAGACCGAGGAGGCCGATGGCGGCGGCGGGGCCGTACATGGCGACGACGTGCCAGGCGACGATGCCGTAGGTGGCGGCGGCGGTGACGCCGCAATCGACCAGCGCCATCGGCGCGTGCGTCATCGCCGACGCCATCATCGCCCAGGCGACGACGCCGATCGCGGTGGCGGCGAGGAAGCGGGCGTCTAAGAGGGGGCCGGTGGCCGCCGCTGCGGCCGGGCTGGCCGGTGCTGCGTCGGCCGGTGGAGCGGGTTCGGCCAGGGCGGCGGCGAGCGCGCCGACGCTCGCAAGTGCGGCCGCCAGGGCGGCGCCGACGAGGGTGAACGGTTCGACGAGGCTTTCGGCAAAGGTCGCGAGCGCCGGGCCGGCGAGGCCGGCGGCGACGCCGACGCCGAGCACGGCGGCAATCTGGCGGCGGCGGTCGCCGTCGCCGGAGGCGGCCGCATGGCGGTAGAGCATGGCGAAGCCCTGGGCGACGCCGAGCCAGAAGGCGCCGACGAGCACCACCGGCAGCGACAGGACGACGAGGCCGACGGCCACCGTCGTGCCGCCGGCGGCGCCGAGGCTGGCGCCGGTGGCGAGCGCGGCGCGTCGGCCGAAGGCGTCCATCAGCCAGTTACCGGGCAGGCTGGCGACGACGGCACCGGCGAGGCAGACCGCCATCGGCAGCGACGCCTCGACGATGTCGCGCGACAGCAGCGCGCCGGCGAGCGGAAGCGTGCCGTAGACGAGCACCTGCGCGAGGCAGGCGAACCCAGCCCCGGCGACGAGGGCGATGGCGTCGGCGGAACCGGTGCGCGTGAAGGCGCCGAGCGGCGGGCAGAGGCAGGCGAGACGGCCGGGGCGGCCCTGGTCGACGCTGCCGGCACCGGGGTGGCCGTCGTCCTGTCCGGTGGCGAGGCTCACCGCTTCTTCTCCTCGGACGGCACGCGCACCGGCGCGGCACGGCCGGTGGCCGTTGTTTCACCGTCGGCGAGGTCGTCGTCCGCCAGCATCCTGACGGCGGCACCGTCGAGGTCGGAATACTGGTCGGACCGCAGCGACCACAGGAAGGCGAACAGCCCGGCGAGGCCGAGCAGCAGCGCGAGCGGGACGAGCACCAGGAGCACGGTCACGGCAGGACCTCGATCACGAAATGGCGGATCATGGCAGCACCTCCCCGGCGACACGGGCGACCGGCCGAGCCGGCGTGGCTGGCCGCGGCGGCGCGGCGGCGCGGTCGCGCAGTGCGTTCACCGTCACCAGCAGCGACGAGCCGGACATCGCCAGCGCGGCGACGAGCGGCGTCACGAAGCCGCCGACGGCGAGCGGCACGGCGATCAGGTTGTAGACGACGGCGAGGCCGAGGTTCTCGACCATGCGGCGGCGGGCGCGGTGGGCGATCGCCAGCGTCTCCGCCACCGGGCCGAGGCCGCGGCCGAGATAGACGGCGTCGGCCATGCCCTGGGTGAGGTCCACCGCCGTGACGGGGGCGAGCGAGACGTCGGCGGCGGCCAAGGCGGGGGCGTCGTTGAGGCCGTCGCCGACCATCAGGACGCGGCGGCCGGCGGCGCGCAGCGCCGCGATTGCGGCCACCTTGTCGGCCGGGGTGAGGCCGCCGTGGGCGGCGGCATCGGTGAGACCGAGGGCGGCGGCGACCGGCGCCACGGCTTCCGGCCGGTCGCCCGACAGGATGCGGACGTCGAAACCGGCGGCGACGAGGTCGGCGACCGTCTTGCGGGCGTCCGTGCGCAGTGTCTGCGGCACCGCGAACACCGCGGTGCGCTCGCCGGCCCGCACGGCGATCAGCGAGGCGGTCGGGTGGGCCGCGCGGGCCGACACGGCCAGGGCTTCCACAGCGCAGAAAGCGGGGCTGCCGAGACGGACGTCGACGCCGTCGATGATCGCGTGGACGCCGCGGCCGGTCTCCTCGGTGACGCCGTCGAGGGGTGCCAGGCCGGAGGCGGCGCCGGACAAGGCGGCGGCGAGCGGGTGGCGGCTCGACAGCGCCAGGCGCGCGGCGAGGGCGACGAGGCCGTCGTCCGGCCTGTCGGCGACGACGGCGAGGCGTTGGGGCTCCGGCAGCGTCAATGTGCCGGTCTTGTCGAAGACGACGGTGTCGACGGCGGCGAGGCGCTCCAGCGCGTCGCCGCTCGCGAGCAGCACACCGCGACGGAACAGGGCGCCGGCGGCGACGACCTGCACGGCGGGCACGGCGAGCGCCAGCGCGCACGGGCAGGTGATGATGAGGACAGCCACCGCGATCAGCACGGCGAAATGCACGGAGGCGCCGAACGCCAGCCAGCCGAGGCAGGCGATGAGGGCGGTGGCGTGAACGACGGGTGCGTAGAGGCGGGCGGCGCGGTCGGCGAGGCGGACATAGGCGCCGCGCCGCTCGCCGGCCGCCGTCATCAGCCGCTCGATCTCGGCGAGCAGCGTGTCGGCGCCGCTCGCCCGCACCCGCACCGTCAGCGCGGCGTCCAGCGCCAGCGCGCCAGCGTGGACGCGGTCGCCACGGCCGACGCGGCGCGGTGCCGTCTCGCCGGAGAGGCCGCTCTCGTCGAGGGCGCCAAGGCCGACCTCAATGATGCCGTCGGCGGGCACGCGCTCGCCCGGTCGCACCAGCACGGCATCGCCGGGGACGAGCAGGCGCGCCGGCACGGCGGTGAGGCTGCCGTCGGCGTCGAGGCGGGTGGCCGTCTCGGCGTGCAGGGCCGCGAGGTTGGCGGCCGCCGCCCGGGTGCGCCGGCGCATCGCCTGGTCGAGCACGCGGCCGGCGAGCAGGAAGAACAACAGCATCAGCGCGCTGTCGAAATAGGCGTGATGGCCGGAGGTGGCGGTCTCGTAGACGGAAACGCCGAGGGCGAGCGCGACGCCGATCGAGATCGGCACGTCCATGTTGGTGGTGCCGCGGCGCAGCGCCGCAAACGCGCTCGTAAAGAACGGCTCGCCGGCGACAGCCGCGGCCGGGAGCGCGATGAGGGCGGAGATCCAGTGGAAGAGGTCGCGTGTCTCCGGCGTGATGTCGGAGGCGTTGCCGGCCCACACCGACACCGACAGCAGCATGACGTTCATCGCCGCGAAGCCGGCGACGGCGAGCGCGCGCACGAGGCGGCGCATCTCGCGCGCCTCCGCCGCCTCCGGCCGCCCGGGCTCGAACGGGTGGACCTCGTAGCCGGCCGCGGCGAGGGCCTGGACGAGGACGACCGGATCGACGGCGTCGCCCTGCCAGCCGACTGCGAGGCGGCGGTCGGTGACGTTGAGGCGCGCCGAGGCGACGCCCGGCACCGCGGCCGCGACCGCTTCGACGTCGACGACGCAGGCGGCGCAGTCGGCGTGTTCGAGGACGAACTCGAGGCGTGCGCCGCCGTCCGCCCGCCGCCGCACGAAGGCGGAGGGGTCGGCGCCGCCGGGGGGCAGCGGGGCGGTGGCGACGGCCGTGGTCATGGGGCGTAGATCCGGCGGGTCGAGCGGAAGGTGGGCGTGCCGTCGCGGGCGAGTTCGACGACGAGGTCCCACTGGCCGTGGGCGGCAGCGACCGTCCCGCTGAAGGCGCCGGCGCCCGCGGGGACGAGGTCGAGCACGATGTCGCGGCGCGTATCGGCCGGGTGTTCGAGGCGCACCGTCGCCACCAGCCCCTCGAGGGGCTGGCCGTCGGCGTCCACGGCCGTCACCGTGATCACGCGCTCCGGCTCGCTGGCATCGGCCGTCGAGACCGTCGTCATCAGGGACGTATCGACGGTCCAGCCGAGGGCGTCCTGGGCTTCCATCGCCGCCCGCTCGGCGGCGTAGCGCTGGCCGGCGCGGTAGGAGGAGTCGGTGCGGGCGCCGCCGAAGGTGGTCAGCGCCACCGTGATCATCACGGCGTTGGCGCCGGCGACGACGAGGAAGAAGCCGACGAGGCTCGCGAGCACGACACGGCCGGTCAGCCGGCGTTCCCGGGGTGCGGAGGGCGGCGCGGCAATGGGAAGGGCGACGGGCATGGCGGTCCTCACGGCATCCGGAAGGTGTCGTCGACGGTGGCGGTGATGCCGGTGGCGGCATCGACGGCGCGGAAGACGATCGGCGCCGACGTCTCCTTGCCGGGCAGCGGCGCGGCGGTGACGAGGGCGCGAAGCTCCCGCGTCTGGTCGGGGCCGACGGTGACGCTGATGGCGCCGCCCTCGTCCGCCGTGCCGCCGACGATGTCGAGGCGGGCATCGGCGGGGCCGGCGACGCTGACGAGGAAGGTGGTCTCGACTGCCGCCTTGTTGACGAGGCGCAGCGCGTAGCCGTTGCGGACCTCGCCATCGGAGAGCATCACGGCCACGGGGTTGCGGTCGTGCTGGACGGCGACGCCGACCGGGCTGCGCACGGCGAGCGCGTAGACCATGATGGCGCCGACGAGGACGATGATGGCGCTGTAGAGGATGGTGCGCGGCCGGATCAGCCGGAACTGCTCCGGCTCGCCGCGCAGGCGGCGCTGGATGTTGAGGTCGGTGTCATAGGCGATCAGCCGCTCGGGCTGGCCGACGCGGCGCATGACGGTGTCGCAGGCGTCGATGCAGAGGCCGCACTGGATGCAGCCGAGCGAGGCGCCGTCGCGGATGTCGACGCCGGTCGGGCAGACGGCGACGCACTGGCCGCAGTCGATGCAGTCGCCCGCCGGCTGGCCGGCAGCGCGCAGGGCGGCGGCCTTCTTCAGCGAGCCGCGCGGCTCGCCGCGGTCGACGCGGTAGGTGACGTTGAGGGCGTCCTCGTCGGTCAGCGCCGCCTGGATGCGCGGCCACGGGCACATGTAGAGGCAGACCTGCTCGCGCATCAGCCCGGCGAGGGCGTAGGTCGTGAAGGTGAGGGTGGCGATCGCGCCGTAGGCGATCAGCGGTGCCTGCCCGGTGGCGAGTTCGACGACGAGCGTCGGCGCATCGGCGAAGTAGAGCACCCAGGCGCCACCGGTCCACCAGGCGGTGAGGAGCCAGAGCGTGTGCTTGGCGGACTTGCGGGCGACACCGCCGGCGGTCAGCGGATGGGAATCGCGCAGCATCCGCTCGCGCCGATCACCCTCGCAGAGGCGCTCGATCGCGAGGAACAGGTCGGTCCACACCGTCTGCGGGCAGAGATAGCCGCACCAGACCCGGCCGGCGAGCGCGTTCATCAGGAACAGCGCCATCGCGGCGAGGATCAAGAGGCCGGTGAAGAAGTAGATCTCCTGTGGCCAGATCTCGATGAAGAAAAAGTAGAAGCGCCGCGCCGGCAGGTCGATCAGCACCGCCTGGTCGGGGGCGTTCGGGCCGCGGTCCCAGCGCACGAACGGCAGCAGGTAGTAGATGCCCAAGGTAACGAGCAGGACGATCCAGCGCACCCGCCGGTAGGTACCGGAGACGGACTGCGGATAGATCTTGCGCCGCGCCTCGTAGAGGGGCGCGTCGTCGCCCGGGGGCGGCTCGGTCGGGCCGGGCTTGCCCTTGCGATGGTCGACGACGATGGCAGTCATGGGGCAGGTCTCCAGAAGAGGTGTCCGGCCGGGCACCCCCGCACCCGGCCGGACCGCCCACCGGCGGCAGCGCCGTCAGGCGCCACCACCGAGGGCGTGTACGTAGATCGTCAAAGCCTTGATGGTGGTGGGGTCGAGCCGCTCGACCCACGTCGGCATGACGCCGCCGCGGCCGTTGCGGATGGTCTCGGTCATGTCCTTGCGGTCGTAGCCGTAGAGCCAGATCGGATCGACGAGGCTCGGCGCGCCGAGCTCCTGGTTGCCGTGGCCCTCGGCGCCATGGCAGGCGGCGCAGTTGGCCTCGAAGATCTCCTTGCCCTTGGCGAGATCGGCCTCCGGCAGCACGTCGAGGCCGGCGATCTGGCGCACGTACTCGATGACGACCGGGACCTCCTCGGCCGGTAGCATGCCGTCGCGGACGAAGGCCGGCATCTCGCCCTGGCGGCTGTCCGCGTCGGCGTTGCGGATGCCGTGGGTGATCGTCTGCTGGATCTCGGCGAGCGAGCCGCCCCACAGCCACTCGTCGTCGACGAGGTTGGGATAGCCGCGGCCACCGCCGCCGCCGGCGCCGTGGCAGGGCGCGCAGTTGTCGCCGAAGGCGGCGCGGCCAAGCGCCTGGGAGAAGGCGAGCAGCTCCGGGTCGGCGTTCGCCTGCTCGACCGGCGTCTCCGCCAGGCGCTGCATCGTCGCGCCGCGCTGGGTCTGCAGGGCAGCGAGCGCTACGTCCACCTGCTCGCGTGACGACCAGCCGAGCACGCCACCGGCATAGCTCGAGACCAGCGGCCAGCTCGGGTAGACGACCCAGTAGCCGACCGACCAGACGATGCAGGCGTAGAAGACCCACAGCCACCAGCGCGGCAGCGGATTGTTGAGCTCGCGAATGCCGTCCCACTCGTGGCCGGTGGTGGAGACGCCGGTAGCGGCGTCGACTTCGGGACCGGTGTGGTCGACCATCGGATCAGTCCTCGCTCAGGGGCAGGCGCGCCGCCTCGTCGAACTGGGCCTTGCGGGAAGGCCAGAGCGCGTAGGCGAGGACGGCGAGAAAGACGACGACGAAGTAGACGAGCCCCCAGGACTGGGCGAACTCGGCAAGCATGCGGTAGGTGTCGGACATGACCGGGCGCCTCAGCGGAGGTTGGCTTTGTCGTCGTAGAGCTTGAAGTCGACGAAGGTGCCGAGGGCCTGCAGGTAGGCGATCAGCGCGTCGGCTTCGGTGATGCGGCCGCGGTTGCCGTCGAAATCGCGCACCTGGATCTTCGGATAGCGCTCGGCGAGGGCCTCGGAGTCGGCGTCCTGCGTCGCCTGGGCGCGCAGGTCCTGGCGGGCGTTCTCGATCATCTCCGGCGTGTAGGGCACGCCCAGCGCCGCCTGCACCTTCAGGTCGTCGGCGATGTAGCGATCATCGAGGCGGCGCTCGGCGAGCCAGGGATAGGCCGGCATGACCGTGCCGGGCACCACCGAGGACGGCGCATGCAGGTGTTCCTGGTGCCAGGCGTCCGAATACTTGCCGCCGACGCGGGCGAGATCCGGGCCGGTGCGCTTCGAGCCCCACTGGAACGGCCGGTCGTACATGCTCTCGGCGGCGAGCGAGTACGGGCCATAGCGCTCGACCTCGTCGCGCAGCGGCCGGATCATCTGGGAGTGGCAGTTGTAGCACCCCTCCCGGACGTAGATGTTGCGGCCGGCGAGCTCCAGCGGCGACCACGGCCGCACCCCGGCGACGCGCTCGATCGTGCTCTTCAGGTAGAAGAGTGGGACGATCTCGACGAGGCCGCCGATGGAGATGACGATCAGCACGCCGATGATGAGCAGGATCGAGTTCTTCTCGAGGACCTGGTGACGAACCCAGACGGACATTGGTCTCGTTCCTTACTCGGCGGGCTGCGGGACGGCGGCGGAGCCTGCCTCTTCGGGCGCGGCGGAAGTGATGGTCTTCCAGATATTGAAGGCCATCACGAGCGCACCGGACAGGAAGAGCAGGCCACCGATCGCCCGGATGACGTAGAAGGGGTGCATCGCCTCGACGGTCTCGATGAAGGAGTATTCGAGGAAGCCGAGCGAGGTATAGGCGCGCCACATCAGGCCCTGGAGGATCCCCGACACCCACATCGCGGAGATGTAGAGGACGATGCCGATGGTCGAGATCCAGAAGTGCCAGTTGACGAGCTTCAGGGAATAGAGCTCCCGCTTGTGCCACAGCCACGGCACCAGGCAGTAGATCGCGCCGAAGGAGATGTAGCCGACCCAGCCGAGCGCGCCGGAATGGACGTGGCCGATGGTCCAGTCGGTGTAGTGCGAGAGCGCGTTGACCGACTTGATCGACATCAGCGGGCCTTCGAAGGTCGACATTCCGTAGAAGGCGACCGAGACCACCATCATGCGCAGCACGGGGTCGGTGCGGAGCTTGTCCCAGGCGCCCGAGAGCGTCATCAGGCCGTTGATCATGCCGCCCCACGAGGGCATCCACAGCATGATCGAGAACGTCATGCCGAGCGTCTGCGCCCAGTCCGGCAGCGCCGTGTAGTGCAGGTGATGCGGGCCGGCCCAGATGTAGAGGAAGATCAGCGCCCAGAAGTGGATGATCGACAGCCGGTATGAATAGACCGGCCGCTCCGCCCGCTTCGGGATGAAGTAGTACATGATGGCGAGGAAGCCGGCGGTGAGGAAGAAGCCGACGGCGTTGTGGCCGTACCACCACTGCACCATCGCATCCTGGACACCGGACCAGACGATGTAGGACTTTGGCGAATAGAGCGAGAGCGGGATGGCGGCGTTGTTGCCGAGATGCAGGACGGCGATGGTCAGGATGAAGGCGAGGTAGAACCAGTTGGCGACGTAGATGTGCGGCTCCTTGCGCCGCATGATCGTGCCGAGGAAGACGAGGAAATAGGTGACCCACACGACGGTGAGGAAGAGGTCGGCGTACCACTCGGGCTCGGCATATTCCTTCGACTGGGTGATGCCGAGGAGGTAGCCGGTGCCGGCGATGACGATGAAGAAGTTGTAGCCGAGGACGACGAACCAGGGGGCGATGTCGCCGACGAGGCGGGC
>CAZDCR010000100.1:0-8793 GCA_964503995.1 uncultured Segnochrobactrum sp. | reverse complement strand
ATGGCGGAGACGGAGGGATTCGAACCCTCGAGACGGGTTTACCCCGTCTAACGGTTTAGCAAACCGCCGCCTTCAGCCTCTCGGCCACGTCTCCGGCGGACGAATGGCTACAGAGCGGCACGGCGCGGGTCAATCCCCGAGTGACGGCCGACACCGCTCGCGCGACAGGTGAGCAAGCCTCAGGACGGGGAAAACAACTGCGGGACAGCGGAGATGAGCGATCCCGGGCAATTCCACCCGCCACGTGTCGCGATCACCAGCAGGTGGCCAGCCCGGCACGGACATTCCCGCCCCGCCCCGCCCCGATCCGCCGCCTATTCGAAGCGCGTCGGACCAGGAGCGAGCCGGCCCAGGAGCGCGCCGGCCCAGGAGCGAGCCGGTCGAGGAGCGAGCCGGCCCCAATCCGCGACCTTGCGAGTCGGCGCGTCACTCTCACCTGCGGGTTGGCGCGTCCCCCTCAGAGGCGGCGGCCGAGGACCAGGCCGGCGAGAAGGGCCGCGCCTGTGATCGCCATTGCCGTCTTGCCCGACGTGTTGTCTTGCTTCATCGCCGACGGGTCAGCGGCGGGCGGCGCCATGGGCGGGGGCGCGACGTAGGATGACGGTGGGACGGCGGTCGTGCGGATGCGGGGTCGTCGCGGCTGGGCCGCGAGCACGGCGAAGCCCGCGACGAGCAGCGTGCCGGCGCCGACGGCGGCCGTCGCCCCCGCGGCCCCGAGTTCCGGCGCCAGCCCGAAGGCCGCCGCGACGAGCAGAAAGATCAGCCCGACGAGCGCGAGCATACCGGCGACGATCGACCAGACGACCGTTCGCACCGTGCGCTGCGCCCGCAGGCGCATCTCCAGACGTATGTCGCGGGTGAACTGTTCGAGCAGGAGTCTCAGCACCGGTCGACCGCCTTTGTCTCGGGTGCGCCCGTGGCGCTCCCTTCCTCAACGGAGCGCTAGCGGAGCGTTCCGTCCCCCCACGTCACGAGGCGCCCTCGGCGCCCGGCCCCCAGTCCGCCCGGCGGCGCGACGGGGAGGGCCCCGCCTGCCGCCGCGGCCGGACGGCGATCAGTCGCGGCGACGCGACATCATGCCGATGACGAGGCCGACGCCCAGCGCGATGCCGAGGGCGGCGATCGGGTTGCGCTCGACCATGCGGCTGACGTCGTCGCCGGCGTTCGCCACAGCGGCGCGGGTCTGGTCGTAGGCGTAGCGACCCTCCTCGGCGACGCGGGCTGCCGCGTCCTCGGCGGTCGCCGCGGCAGCGCGGACGCGGCCCTTGACGTTCGCAGCCGCCGACTGGCCCTGGCTCTCCACCAGCGAGGCGACACTCGCGGCAAGCTTGCCGAGGTCCGCCTTCAGCTGCGCGAGGTCCGCACCAACGTCGCTGACGCTGTTCTCGATTTTCCGATCGGCCATCTGTCCCACCTTCTGTGCCTCGCGCCCGGCCTCCGCCGCTGCGGTCGAAGGGAAGTTCGTTGCGCGCCTGATGTTGTCGTCCACGATCGCAGCCTCCGTCTCGCGCGGCCGCGCCAGTCGCGACCGCACCAGAAGCGGGGCGCCGGGCAAGCATCCGCCACCACGCCCTGGCTTGCAACGGGACTAACGCGTCAAGGTGAACGGCGTTCCGTGGCCGTCAGCGAATGGCACGGTCGACGATGCCGCAGGCCACCGCAAACGCCTCGTCGGCGGTCAGCGCGGTGGTGTCGAGCAGCACGGCATCGTCGGCCGGCCGCATCGGCGAGGTGCTGCGCCCGGCGTCGCGCGCATCGCGGCGGACGAGGTCGGCCAGGATCGCAGACACATCCGCCGGTTCGCCGCGGCTGGTGAGCTCGTCGGCCCGACGCCTGGCGCGCGTCTCGGCGCTGGCGGTGACGTAGAGCTTCACCGGTGCGTCGGGGCAGATCACCGTGCCGACGTCGCGGCCGTCGAGCACGGCGCCCGGCGGTGTCTCGGCGAAGGCGCGCTGCACCCGCACCAGCGCCGCCCTGAGCGCCGGCATCACCGCGACGCGCGAGGCCGCCTCGCCGACGGCATGGGCCGAGAGCGTTTCGCGGTCGAGGGCGGCGAGGTCGAGGCGCTCGGCCGCCGCCACCGCCGCCGCCTCGTCGTCGAGAGAAGCGCCGTCCGCAAGGAGCGCCGCCGCCACGGCGCGGTAGGTGAGGCCAGTGTCGAGGTGCCGGATGCCATAGTGGGTGGCGAGCCGGCGGGCGAGGGTGCCCTTGCCGGAGGCCGCCGGCCCGTCGATGGCGATGATCATGTCGCCGGGTCCGGCGTTGCGAAGCGGGCGCCGAGCCCCTCCATCAGCGCCGTGAAGCCCGGGAAGCTCGTGTCGATCATGGCGGTGTCGTCGACCGAGACGGCCTGGTCGGCGGCCATCCCCATGACGAGGAAGCTCATGGCGATGCGGTGGTCGAGGTGGGTGGTGACCCGGCCGCCACCGATCGCGCCGCGCCGGCCGCGCACGACGAGCCAGTCCGGCCCGGTCTCGTGCTCGACGCGGTTCGCCGCAAGCCCCGCCGCCACGGCGGCCAGACGATCGGACTCCTTCACCCGCAGTTCCTCGAGCCCGTGCATCACCGTCTCGCCCTCGGCGAAGGCGGCGGCGACGGCGAGGACCGGGTACTCGTCGATCATCGACGGCGCCCGCTCAGGCGGCACGGTGATGCCGGTGAGCTTGCTCGCCCGCACCCGCAGGTCGCCGACCCGCTCGCCGCCGGAGAGGCGCTCGTTCTCGATGACGAGGTCGCCGCCCATCTCCTGCAGCGTGGTGATCAAACCGGTGCGCGTCGGGTTGAGGAGCACCGCTTCGATCGTCAGGTCTGAGCCCGGAACCAGCAGCGCCGCGACGATCGGGAAGGCGGCCGAGCTCGGATCGCACGGCACGGTGACGGCCTGTGGCGACAGCTCCACCGGCCCGTCGATGCGGATGGTGCGGACGCCGTCAGCGTCGGTGGTGATCGAGAGCGTCGCGCCGAATCCTTCCAGCATCCGTTCGGTGTGGTCGCGCGTCGCCACCGGCTCGATGACGGTGGTGGTGCCGGGGGTGTTCAGCGCGGCGAGCAGCACCGCGGACTTCACCTGCGCCGAGGCGACCGGCAGGCGGTAGGTGATCGGCGTCGGCGTCTTCGCGCCGCGGATGGTCAGCGGCAGCCGGTCGCCCTGGCGGGCGATCGCCTCGGCGCCCATCAGCCGGAGCGGCGCGAGCACGCGGCCCATCGGCCGGCCCGACAGCGAGGCGTCGCCGACGGCGGTGACGGCGATGTGGTGCGTGCCGACGAGGCCGAGCGCCAGCCGGCAGCCGGTGCCGGCATTGCCGAAGTCGAGCGGCGCCGTCGGCTCCAGCAGCCCGCCGACGCCGACGCCGGCGACCCGCCAGCGGCCGTCGTCGCTGCGCGTCACGGTGGCGCCGAGCGCCCGCATCGCCGCTGCCGTCGCCAGCACGTCGGCGGACTCGAGCAGGCCGTCGATTTCCGTGGTGCCGACGGCGAGCGTGCCGAGCATCAGCGAGCGGTGCGAGATCGACTTGTCGCCGGGCACGCGGATGCGGCCGGTAAGGGGCGCGGACGCCGCGGCGGAGAGGGGGGTCGGGGCGATCGAGGAGGCCATCGGCTCGCATCGGCAAGGAGGAAAGGGCGCGCGGCGGCGGGCGCCGCCGGCGGGGCCTCCGGTAGCACGCAGGTCGGGGACTGTCATCTCGACGGCAGCGCCGAGCCGGCGTCAGCTGCCGGTCGTCAGGCCTTCGGGGCGACCAGCCAGGCGTGCGCCGGCTCGTTGTGGAAGCGCCAGATCCGCTTCGGGCCGGCCATGACGTTGAGGTAATAGAGCGTGTAGCCGTGCGGCGCCGCCACCGGATGGTAGCCACGCGGCACCAGCACGACGTCGCCGTCCGCCACCGTCATCGTCTCGTCGAGGCTCCGGTCGTCGGTGTAGACGCGCTGGAAGGCGAAGCCCTGCGGCGGCTCGAGGCGGTGGTAGTAGGTCTCCTCGAGCAGCGATTCCGCCGGCAACGCGTCGCGGTCGTGCTTGTGCGGCGGGTAGGACGACCAGTGGCCGCCCGGCGTGATCACCTCGACGACGAGCAGGTTTTCCGCCACCGGTGAACTGTCCGGCAGGATATTGCGGACGTAGCGGACGTTGGTGCCGGTGCCGCGCACCTCCTCGCCGACATCGTCCGGGCCGATCAGCGTCGCCACGCCGGCGCCCGTGCCCGGCGCGGTGCAGACGGCGAGCTCGCACTCGCCCACCGCCTCGACGCGCCACGGCAAGCCGGCCGGCACGTAGACCGAGTGGCCGGCGCCCTCGAAGGGCGAGGTGCGACCGCCGACCTCGCCGAAATCGCGGTCGCCGGCGGTGACGCGGGCGCGGCCGGCGACGAGCACCAGACAGGCCTCGCGACCGGCCTCGCCGCCCGCCGCCACGCCACCCGCGGAGAGCCTGTGGACGGCGAAGCCGACGTGGGTCCAACCGGCGGAGGCGGGCGTCACCGCGTGGACGAGGCCGTCGTCTCTGGGCTTGGTCGGCTTCACGAGCAGCTTCGACATCGGTCGCTCCTCAAGCGCTGGCGCGGGCGAGGCCGGCTTCGGCGGCAAAGCGGGCGAGGTTGTCGTGGCCGAGGCGCGCATAGGTGAGGGGGTGCGCCTTCTCGGGGTCCTGCTCGGCCTCCACCACCAGCCAGCCGGAATAGCCGGGCAGTTCCTTCAGCACGGCGACGTAGTCGACGCAGCCGTCGCCCGGCACGGTGTAGACGCCGGCGACCACCGCATCGAGGAAGGAGAGGTCGTCCGCCAGCACCCGCGCCATCACGTCCGCCCGCACATCCTTGCAGTGGACGTGGCTGATCCGGTCCCGCCAGCGCCGCGCCACCGCCACCGGATCGGCGCCGGCGAACGTCAGGTGGCCGGTGTCGAGCAGGAGGTGCGCCACCGGCCCCGTCGCCGCCATGAAGGCGTCGACGTCCTCGGCCGACTGGACGATCGTGCCCATGTGGTGGTGGTAGACGAGCCGGACGCCCTCGGCGAGGCAGGCCTCGGCCACCGCGGTGACGCGCCGGCCGTACTCCGCCCAGTCGCCCGGCTTCATCACCGGCCGCTTCGACAGCGGCGTCGCCTGGTCGCCGTGGATGGCATTGGACGTCTCGGCGAAGACGAGCACGGTCGCCCCGAGCGCCTTCAGCAGGTCGAGGTGCGGCCGCATCGCGGCGATTTCCGCGTCGGCATCCCGCGTGAGCAGTTCGGCCGAATACCAGCCGGACACGAGGTCGAGCCCGTGCGCCGACAGCACCGCCCTGAGCGCCTCCGCCTCGCGGGGAAACTTGTGGCCGAGCTCCATGCCCTCGAAGCCCGCCTGCCGGGCCTCCCTCAGGCACGTCTCGAGCGGCGTGTCGCCGCCGAGGGTGCGGAGATCGTCGTTCGACCAGCCGATGGGATTGGCGCCGATACGGATGGGCATGAAGGTCCTCTCAACGTCGAAGGTTTCTTCGTCCTCCCCCTGCCAGGGGGGGAGGACAGCCGCGCGAAGCGCGGCAGGTGGGGGTCCGTCAATCCGGAGTTCGACGTCAATCGTGGCGGGCTGGATTGACAGGCCCCACCCTGACCGCTGCGCGGTCTGTCCCTCCCACCCAAGTCGGCATGCCGACTTGGGCACTTTGAGTTACCGAAGCGGGCAAGCCCGCTTCGGTCGCAGGGGAGGGACGCCTCAGCGCGTCGCGCCGCCGTCCCGCGCCGCCAGCGCCGCCTCATACTCGGCCCGTGCCGCCCGCACCTCGGCGCGCTCGGAGACTTCCGGCACTGCCACCTCCCACCAGTGGCCGCCCTCTTCGGTGACCACCATCGGATCGGTGTCGATGACGAGGACCGTGGTGCGATCCGCCGTCCGCGCCCGCACCAGCGCCGCCTCCAGCTCCGCGACGCCCGCCACCTTCTCCGCAATCGCCCCAAGGCTTGCGGCATGGGCGGCGAAGTCGATCTCCGGCATCGCCTCGTGCACGGTGTCGGCTAACAGGTTATTGAACGAGGCGCCGCCGGTCGCCCGCTGCAGGCGGTTGATGCAGCCGAAGCCGCGGTTGTCGAGCACCACGATGACGAGCTTCGCCCCCAGCATCACCGAGGTGGCGATCTCCGAGTTCATCATCAGGTAGGAGCCGTCGCCGACCATCACCGTGACCGGGCGATCGGGGCGGGCGAGCTTGATGCCGAGGCCGCCGGCGATCTCGTAGCCCATGCAGGAGTAGCCGTATTCCATGTGGTAGCCGCCGGGCTGCGCCGTCTGCCAGTGCTTGTGGAGTTCCCCGGGCAGCCCGCCGGCGGCGTTGATCAGGATGTCCTCCGGCCGGCTCGCCCGCTGCACGGCACCGATCACCTGGGCGTCGGACGGCAGCGACGCATTGGTCGGCGCGGTGGCGCGCGCCGAGGCCTCGCGCCACGCCGCCATCAGGCCCGCCGCCCGACCACGCCACGCCTCCGGCGCCCGCACCCGGCCGATCGCCGCCGACAGCTCCCCAAGCCCGACACGCGCGTCGGCGACGAGCGGCAGGGCGCCGTGCTTGCCGGCATCAAAGGCCTGAACATTCAGTGTGATCAGGCGCTTGTCGCCGCTTTTGAAGAGTGCGCGCGAGCCGGTGGTGAAGTCCTGCAGCCGCGTCCCGACGGCGAGCACGACGTCGGCCTCATCGGCGAGCGCATTGGCCGCGCTGGTGCCGGTGACGCCGACCGAGCCGACGGCCATCGGGTGATCGTGGGGCAGGGCGCCCTTGCCGGCCTGCGTCTCTGCCACCGGGATGCCGTGCGCCTCGGCGAAACGGGCGAGCGCAGCGGTCGCCTCCGAATAGAGCACGCCGCCGCCGGCGACGATCAGCGGCCGCGCCGCCCCGGCGAGGAGCCGGGCCGCCTGTTCGAGTTCCCTCTCGTCCGGCCGTGGCCGGCGCGGCGTCCAGGTGCGCTGCTCGAAGAAGTGGACGGGAAAGTCGGCAGCCTCCGTCTGCACGTCCTGGCAGAGCGACAGTGTCACCGGCCCGCACTCGGCCGGGTCGGTCAGCACCGCCATCGCCCGCGGCAGGGCGGCGAGCAAGTGCTCGGCCCGGGTGATGCGGTCGAAATAGCGCGACACCGGCCGGAAGCAGTCGTTCACCGTCTCCGTGCCGTCGGAGAACACCTCGATCTGCTGCAGCACAGGGTCCGGCCGCCGGCTGGCGAACACGTCGCCGGGCAACAACAGCAGCGGCAGCCGGTCGACGTGGGCGACGGCGGCGGCCGTCACCATGTTGGTGGCGCCGGGGCCGATCGACGAGGTGCAGGCCATGAAGCGGCGGCGGAACAGCGCCTTGGCGTAGGCCGTGGCGGACAGTGCCATCGCCTGCTCGTTGTGGGCGCGATAGGTCGGCAGCCGGTCGCGGACGTGCCAGAGCGCCTCGCCCATGCCGGCGACGTTGCCGTGGCCGAAGATCGCCCAGACGCCGCCGCAGATCGGCACGTCGACACCGTCGATCTCGGTCCTCTGCGCCGCCAGATAGCGCACCAGCGCCTGCGCCGCCGTCAGCCGGATGGTGGTCAAGGCTTCCTCCCCGTCACGGGCGTTTCTTCGCCGCCCTCACGCCGCGCGCCGCCGCGCCGTCGCCGTTCCCCACGCCGACACCAGCCGGCCGAAGCGTGCCGCCATGTCGGCGATCGCCGCCTCGTCGTCGATCCGGCCTGACAGCCAGTCGTCCGCCGCCTGGGCGAAGATCGAGCGGCCGATGGCGAAGCCCTTGACAATGGGTGATGCCACCGCCGTCTCGAACGTCCGCACCAGATCCTCCTCCGGCGCCTCGAGGCCGAGGAGCACAACACCGCGGCACCACGGGTCGCCGGCCTCGATGGTACGCGCCACGTTTGCCCACGCCCGCTCGCTCGGCTGGCCCTCGAGCTTCCACCAGTCCGGCTTGAGCCCGAGATGATAGAGCCGTGCGATGACGGCCGCGACGGTGTCGTCGCCGACCGGCCCGTGCCGCGAGGCGATGATCTCGACGAGAAGCTCGCGACCGACGGTTCGGGCGGCGTCATGGAGGGCGAGCAACTTCGCCTCCTGCGCCGCCTTCAGGTCCGCAGGGTCGTCGGGGGGGTAGAAGCACAGGCACTTGATGGTGTGGATCACCGGCCACTCGACCAGGTGCGAGCCGAGGTCGTCGACGCCCTCGAAGGTGAGCGGCCGCGAGCCCGGGTGCTCCACCGGACGGCCGATCCAGAAATCGTGGCCGGCCGCGTCGAACAGCGCCTCACGGCCGTGGATGCCGTCGAGCAGCACCCCGAACCCCGGCCGACCATCCGCGACGCGGGCGGCGGCGGCCACCGCCAGCCGCTTGAAGGCGGCGATGCGGCGGCGGTCGGCGCCGAGGCGGTCGGCGAGGTCTTCCAACTGGGCGCGGTGGTCGATGGCGAGCGCCATCAGCCGCTGCGGCCGCGGCCGGCGCGTCGTCGCCCAGTGGATGTGGGAAAGATCCGCGTCCTTGCGCAGCTCCGCCGTCCGGCTGCCGTGGGTGAGGAAGTGGCAGAGCTCCGGCCAGGTCGGATATTCAGGCGCGCACAGCAGCCGCGACACCGCGAAGGCGCCGCAGGCGTTCGCCCACGCGGCGCACGTCTCCAGCGGCTCGCCGCGCACCCAGCCGCGCAGGAAGCCCGCCATGAAGCCGTCGCCGGCGCCGAGCACGTTGTAGACGGCGACCGGATAGCCGGGTCCGCGGATGCCGTCCTCGAGCCGGTCCGGGACCCTCCCGGTGGAGACGACGCAGCCCATCGGCCCCCGCTTCAGCACCAGCGTCGCGTCGGTCAGCG
>CAZDCR010000099.1:0-8794 GCA_964503995.1 uncultured Segnochrobactrum sp. | reverse complement strand
GCCGTCCTTCATGATGGCGATGCGGTCTGCGAGCCGGATCGCCTCGTCGAAGTCGTGGGTGATGAAGGCGATGGTCTTGTGCAGCACGCCCTGCAGGCGCAGCAACTCGTCCTGCATTTCCCGGCGGATCAGCGGGTCCAGCGCCGAGAACGGCTCGTCGAGGAACCACACCTCCGGCTTTGTCGCGAGGCTGCGGGCGATGCCGACGCGCTGCTGCTGGCCGCCGGAGAGCTCGCGCGGATAGAAGTGCTCGCGCCCGCGCAGGCCGACGAGTTCGATGACCTCGCGCGCCCGCGCCTCGCGCTTCGCCCGGTCGATGCCCTGGATGCTGAGCGGAAAGGCGATGTTTTCCAGAACGTTCAGATGCGGCAGCAGCGCGAAGTTCTGGAACACCATGCCCATGCGGTGGCGGCGGAGCTCGATCAGCTCGGCGTCCGACACCTTGAGGAGGTCCTTGCCCTCGAACTCGACGGTGCCGAAGGTCGGCTCGACGAGGCGCGACATGCAGCGCACCAGGGTCGACTTTCCGGAGCCCGACAGCCCCATGATGATGAAGATCTCGCCCTGTCGGATCTCGAGATCGACATGGCGGACGGCCCCCACCAGCTTCGCCTCGGCGAGATCGGCCGAGGAGGCGCGGCCGTCCCGCTTGCCGATCCAGGCGGCGGCGTCGGGGCCGAACAGCTTCCAGACATTGCGGCAGGCGAGCTTGACCGGGCGCGGATCGACCGGCCTGGCGAGGGCGGCCGACAGGCCCGTGTCGACTGCAGCGTTCATGCAGCGTCCTTCGTCATCATGCGCGGTCGCCATTGTTTGCGGCAGCCCGCGACCCCGATCGATGCAGGATCGGGGCCGCGACAATCGTCGAAGCGACGGAGCGCTACTGCGCCCGCACCGTCACTCCGCCCACTTCTTCCAAGTCGCCTCGTTCTCGGCGATCCACTCGGCGGCGACGTCCTCCGGCGACATGCCGTCGAGGTCGATCTTGCCGCTCATGGCGTTCAGCACGTCGGTGTCGATCGTGTAGGCCTTGGCGACCTTGTGCGCGACCGGCCACTTCTCCTTCATGCCGCCCCAGGCATACTTCCAGATCTCGCCGAACGGCTTGCCGCAATCATAGAGCGCGTCCTTGTTCACGCCCCACGCCGGGTCGGTGTAGCACTCGGCGGTGTATTCGGGGAACTCGACCCACTCGCCCTTGTACTTGGCAGGCGCCCAGTGCGGCGAGTAGACCCAGAGGATGACCGGTGCTTCGCGCTGGTAGGCGGAGTCCAACTCGGCGAACATCGCCGCGTCGGTGCCGGCATGGATGACGGTGAACGGCAGCCCGAGCGAGACGACGCGCTCGTCGTCGAAGCCCTCCCACGTCACCGGACCGCCGACATAGCGGCCGTTCGGCGCCGTCTCGGGGGTCGAGAACGCCTCGGCGCACTTCGGGTCCTTCAAGGCTTCCCAGTTGGGCAGGCCAGGGCACTTGTCCTTCATGTAGAGCGGGTACCACCACTCTTCCTTGGCCTTGGGGCCGAGGGGACCAAGCTTCTCGGTCTCGCCTGTGGCGTCCGACGCCTTCATCGCCTCGCCGGCGGTGGTGTCCCAGAACTCCATGGCAACTGTCAGATCGCCGTTGGTGAGGCCGGTGGTCAGGCTGGAGAGGTAGTCGGCGGTCGGATATTCGACGGTGTAGCCGAGCTTCTCGAGAATGCCGCCGAGGATCTTGGCGTTGAGGTTGACGCTGGTCCAGTCGAACAGCGCGATCTTGATCGGATCGTTCGATTCCGGCGCGGCGGCCTGTGCCGGTCCGCCGAGGCACCAGGTTGCGGCCGCGATCGCGAGCGCCCCTTTTCCAACTCTCGAGAAACGACTGCTCATCGACATGTCTTCTTCTCCAGTTGTGTGATCCGGTAGCGCTGCTTCGATGTCAGTGGCGTCGGCGGTCGTCCTTGCTGCTCTGGTCGAGGTCCTGAATGGCGGAAGCCGGAACAGCGCGCACAGGGCCGCCCGGCGCACTGCCGTCCCGGGAAAGATTAACTCAAGTGCTGCCCCCGAGCATAAGTCACTGTGGACGACGCAAGCCCGCCCGCATCCCCAGTTTTCACCAGATGAAACTTATATGCCTTGCGCCCTCCTCCGCAATGCCCCTTTCGGAGGTCGCCATCGTGTCGGAACTGACTTTCGTCCTCGACGAACAGTATTGGAGTGCACTGCACAAAGGTGCAGCGCACTGACCATTTGACGTGCAGGGAATTGCGCAGGCCGTGTGCGGCCGCGCCTCCCGATCAGGACCTCGGCCGCGTCTTCTGCGGATCGAAATGCGGGAACGGCACGACTCGCGCCGGAAGGCGCTTCTGGTGGCCGTCGAGCTTGCCGATCTCCACCTCGGTTCCGACGGCTGCGTGGGTGACGTCTAGGCGGGCGAGCGCGATCGTCTTGCCGAGCAGCGGCGAGCGCATGCCGCTCGTCACCCGGCCGATCTCGGCGCGGCCGACGTGCACGCAGTCACCGTGGCCGACGGGGACGTTGGCGTCGATCTCGAGGCCGACGAGCTTGCGCTGCGGGTTGTCCTTGCGCCGGATCAGGGCGTCACGGCCGATGAAGTCGTCCGTCTTGCCCTTCAGCGGCACGGTGAAGCCGATGCCGGCCTCGAACGGGTCGGTCTGGTCGGAGAACTCCGTGCCGGCGAAGATCAGCCCCGCCTCGATGCGCACCATGTCGAGCGCCGCGAGCCCCATGGGCTTGAGACCGTGCGGCTGGCCGGCCTCCCAGACGGCGTCGAAGACAGTGCCGGCGTCGCGCGGGTGGCACCAGATCTCGTAGCCGAGTTCCCCGGTATAGCCGGTGCGCGAGACGACGATCGGCACGCCCTGGGCGTCGCCGATGCGGCCGACGGCGAAGCGGAACCACTCGAGCTCGGCCATCGAGGGCTGCGTCGGCGCCGTCCAGACGATCTCCTTCAGGATGTCGCGGCTCGACGGCCCCTGCACGGCGATGTTGTGCATCTGGTCGGTAGAGGAGCGCACCATCACGGTGAGGCCGAGCTTCTCGGCCTGCTG
This sequence comes from uncultured Segnochrobactrum sp., assembly GCA_964503995.1. Taxonomy (GTDB): domain Bacteria; phylum Pseudomonadota; class Alphaproteobacteria; order Rhizobiales; family Segnochrobactraceae; genus CAMDHY01. The sequence continues at coordinate 5,744 of CAZDCR010000099.1, read as the reverse complement.
GCGCAGCCAGACGCCACCGAAGTCGTCGCCGCCGATCCAGCGGAAGTTGTCGCGGCCGAGCCGGAGCAGCGTGCCGTCGTCGATCATGCCGCCGTGCTCGTAGCACAGGGCGGTGTAGACGACCTGGCCGACCCCGAGCTTCTTCACGTCGCGCGTCAGCGTGTACTGCAGCAGCGCCTCGGCGTCGGGCCCCGTCACCTCGAACTTGCGCAGCGGCGACAGGTCCATCACCACCGCCTTCTCGCGGCAGGCCCAGTACTCCTCGACGGCCCCGCCCTTGGCGAAGGCGTTGGCGAGCCAGTAGCCCCGGTACTCGGAGAAATCGCGGGTGTGGCGGGCGAAGCGATCGTGGAACGCCGTCTCGCGGGTCAGTTTCGGCTCGGCGTCGGGGGTCATGCGGGTCGCTATGGCACGAGAGAACTTTTCGGCACCCGAATAGGTGCGGACGTGGATGTCGGTGAGGTGCCAGCCATTGGCCGGCGTGGTGTCGTCCGGGCAGGCGGAGGACACGCAGACGAGGTCGGTCAGGGCCCGCAGCAGCACGTAGTCGCCGGGGCGCGACCACGGCTCGTCGGAGACGACGTGGCCGTGCGCATCGATCGCGGTGTTGAAGAAGAAGTTGATCGCCATCCAGCCCGCCCGCGGCGTCACCCCACGGCCGGCGAGCGCGCCATTGAAGTTCTCCGAGCAGTTGACGTGGCCGGGGTAGCCGATGTCGTCATAGTACTTGGCGGCGCAGGCGAGCGCGAAGGCGTCGTGGCGGCCGCAGGTGTCCTGCACCACCTCGACCAGCGGCTCCATGTCCTGATCGTAGTACTTCGAGTGCAGGCCCGGCATCGGATAGGCCGAGCCCATCAGCGTGCGCGTCGTCGTCACGTCCAGGGGATGGTCCTTCCCCTTGTCGAGCTTACGGGCCGAGAAGCACTGGAAGTCCGTGCACTGCCGGCCGTCGACGTCGATGATCTGGATGTAGTCGCCCGCCTTGACGAAATAGGACCGCGCCGTCGCCGAGTGGACGCGGATGTCGTCGACGGGATCGGCCAGCGGATCCGGCAAGGCATGCGTGCCGACGAGGCGCGGCCGCGCGCGCTGCACCAGCACGGCTAGCGGCGTCGCGGTATCGTGTCCGTCGACGGCCATCGGCCCGCCGGGCGCGGCGACGACGAGGGCGCCGTCGCGCTGGACGGTGAAGCGCTCCTGCGCTCCCGCCGACGTGCCTTCGCCGAAGAGGTGCAGCGCGGGAGCCCCGGCGAGCACGATACCGCGCCGCTCCAGACGGCGGCGAAAGAGCCCGAGGCTCGGCTCGCCGGACAGCAGCAGCGCCTTCAACCCGGCGGCGGTGCCGTCCGCGGGCGCACCGAGGACGCCGGGGTCACTGCGGCCGCCACCGTCGACGGCGACGATCTCGCAGACCTGACCGCCTTCGAGATTGCGGATTGTGACGGTGTCACCGGCCTCGACCTCGACGAGGATGGCGCCGGCGCCGGGGACGTGGTGGCGCTCGAGCCCGCTCGTGGCGACCGAGCCGTCCGGCCGGAGGATGCGGCTGGGACGCGGCGGGCCGGCGGTGACCTCGGGATAGCGGAGCTGCAGCAAGGCCGGACCCTCGTCGCGCCGCGCCGACGGCGTCGTCGCGAAGGCGTTCCCCGGAGCGCCTGCCGGTGACGATACCGGCTCGCCCCGGGCCCGACAAGGAGACCCCTCTCAGGCTCCGTGCGGCGCCCGTGCCGCGATGGCCTCGGAGAGCAGCGCGGCGATGGCGTCGTGCAGGACCGGCGTCGAGGCGACCAGCGGCGGGTGCCGCACGGTCTCGCGGTTGTAGACGACGGGACGTCCGTCGAGGTCCGTGAGCCGTCCGCCGGCCTCCTGCACCAGCAGGTCCGCCGCGGCGACGTCCCAGTCGCACGCCTTGCTGCTCGCGGCGGCGGCGTCGAGGCGACCGGCGGCGACGAGCGAAATCCGATAGGCGAGCGAGTGCACGAGCGGCACCGGCTCGATGCCGGCGTCGGTGAAGGTGGTGGAGCGGACGAAGCCCTTCGGACCGGCGATGCGTGCGCCGGCGAGGTGTGTAGCGCCGCTCGTCCTCACCGTCGTGCCGTTCAGCCGCGTACCGCCGCCGAGGCTCGCCACGAACAGTTCCTCGCGCGGCGGACAGAACACCGCGGCGGCGATCGGCCGGCCGTCCTCGACGATGGCGAGGCTCACCGTCCAGTCCTCGTCGCCGCGCACGAAGGCGCGGGTGCCGTCGATCGGGTCGACGATGAAGATGCGCCGGTGCTGCAGGCGGACAGGATCATCGACGCTCTCCTCCGACAGCCAGCCATAGTCGGGCCTGGAAGCGCCAAGGTGCTCGCCGAGGAAGCGGTCGAGCGCAAGATCGGCCTCGCTGACCGGCGAGGAATCACCCTTCGTCCAGACCTCCGGCGACTGCCGGAAGTAGCCCATCGCCATCGCGCCGGCCTCGCGGGCGGCGTCGGCGAGGAGCGACAGATCCGCGGCGTGGGGAGTGGCCACGCCCTCAGCGCCCGGCAATGGTCAGGCCCTCGATGGCGATGGTCGGCGCGTTGGTGGCGCCGCGGAACTCGAGATCGTCGGCAACCACCATCCGCGCAAACATCTCGCCGAGGTTTCCGGCGATGGTGATCTCGCTGACGGGGCCGCCGAGCTCGCCGTTCTCGATCCAGTAGCCGGCGGCACCGAGACTGTAGTCGCCGGTGACGAGGTTGGCGCCGTGGCCGATCAGGTCGGTGACGTAGAGGCCGGTGCCGACCTGGGCGAGGAGCTCGGCCGGACCGATCTTGCCCGGCTCCAGCGTCAGGTTGGTCGAGGACGGCGACGGCGAGCCGCCGCCACGGGCGGCGCGGCCGTTGCTCTTCAAGCCGAGTTCGCGCGCGGTCGCGCCGTCGAGCAGCCAGTCGGTAAGGATGCCGTCTTCAACAAGGGCGAACGGCCGACCGGCGACACCTTCGCCGTCGAACGGCCGTGAACCGAGGCCGCGCCGGCGGGTCGGGTCGTCGGTGATACGGATGCCGGATGCGAACACGCGCTCGCCGCGCTTGTCCTTGAGGAAGCTCGTGCCACGGGCGATCGAGGCGCCGTTGGCGGCGCCGGCGAGCGCCCGCACCAGGCTGGTGGCGGCGCGCGGCTCGTAGACGATGGTAGCGGTCTGGGTCTCGACACGGCGCGGCGAGACGCGGCGCACCGCCCGCTCGCCGGCGCGGCGGCCGACGGTGGCGGCGTCCTCGACGTCCTCCAGGTGAGCCTGCGAGCTCGACCAGTAGTCACGCTCCATGCCAGTGCCCTCACCGGCCACCGCCATCGCGGAGCGTCCGTGGCGGGAGCCGAGATAGGCGCCGGTAAAGCCGCCGGAGGTGGCGAGCACCAGCCCGCCGAGGCTCCAGGAGGCGGAGGCGCCACCGGACCGGCTGACGCCGGCGACCTCGCGCATCGCCGCCTCGGTGGCGAGCGCCGTCTCGGTCAGTAGTGCCGCCGACGGCGCCACCGGGTCGACGAGGTCGAGGTCGGGGAAGTCGCGCGCCAGAGCGTCGGGATCGGCGAGGCCGGCATAGGGGTCTTCCGGGGCGTGGCGCGCCATCGCCACGGCGCGCTCGACGAGCGCGGCCGCCTCGGACGGCGCGTTGGTCGAGACGGTGGCGAAGCGGCGGCCGACGAAGACGCGCAGCGACAGGTCGTCGGATTCCGACCGCTCCGTCTCCTCGACACGGCCGTCGCGCACCTCGATGGCGAGCGCCGTGCCGCGCACGACGACCACGTCGGCGGCGTCGGCCCCGGCGCGGCGTGCCTGTGCCACGAGATCGGCGGCGACGGACTTCAGGCGGTCGAGATCGGGGGTATCGGTCATGCGGTGTCCCGTTCGCTCCGTCCGTCCCGCCGCACGACGGGTGCGAGGGAGGCGGTGCGGTCTCCGTTCATCTACGGCGCCGACCCACCCCTCGCAAGGCACGGGCGTCGCGACGTCGCGGGCAAATCGACGGGGCGCAGGCTCCGCCGGCCGCGAATTTGCGCGATCCGGGTGAGGTTTGCGTAACCGTGCGGGAAGAGCCGCCCCGCCCACCACCCCCGCGTTAACGGCCGCACAAGCACGCCGGCCCCCTGATCACCGCCATGCAAGAGCCGGACGCAACCGGCGATCAGGAGCAGGCCGACGTGCCCCCATCGACCGCAGACATCACCACCGCCGACCGCGCCCCGCGCGCCGCCGACGACCTGCTGCCGCACCGCTTCGCCGCCGAGGAGGGTGTCGTCGGCAACGACGCGCTCTTGTCGCTGGTGCTCGACGAGACCCACGCCGTCATCCGCCGGCGCCTGTCCGGCGTGGCCATGACGATGGTGATCCCGGTCGCCGCCTTCCGTGGCGTCGGGGTGAGCATCTCCGATGACCTCGACGAGATCTCCTTCGTGCTGGTCCACTCCGACCCGGGCCTGACAGTACCGCTCGGCGCGACCGATACGGTCGACGAAGCCGCCCGCCTGCTCGACGGCTGGTCGAAGGCGCTCGGGCTGCCGCGGCTGTTCGTCGATCGCGACGGCGTCGCCGCGCCGATCGATGCGGTGATCGCCAAGGCCGCGCCGGATACCGCCACACGCCCGGCTGTCCGCACCGGTGCCCCGGCCCTGCGCGTCCACCAGGGCGGCCGCTCCGGTCTTCCGCGCTGACGTCTCAGGCGCCGAGCCCGGCTGCCCGCAGGCCCGCGTCGGCAACAAGCCCCAAAAACGGCAGCCAGCCGGCGATGCGGTTGGAGCGGAACAGCATCAGGCAGCGCGCCGGATCGTCCTCGTCGAGCGTGATCACCTGCCAGGCGAGATGGACGGCGAAGGCGGCGAGGCCGAGATAGGCCGGCCACCCTGCCCCGACGAGCGCGAACGCCACGGCGAGCGCCACGACGGTCGCCACGAACAGACCCCCGATCGACAGCTTGGTGTAGCGGCCGAACAGCCGCGCCGTGGAGCGGACGCCGACGATCGCATCGTCGCGGCGATCCTGGTGGGCGTAGATGGTGTCGTAGCCGATCGTCCACAGGATGGCGGCGAGGTAGAGCACCACCGGCGCCGCGTCGAGCCGGCCGAACACCGCCGTCCAGCCGAGGAAGGCCCCCCACGAGAAGGCGAGGCCGAGCACCATCTGCGGCCAGTCGGTGACGCGCTTCGCGAACGGATAGGCGGCGACGACAACGAGCGAGCCGGTGGCGACGAGGATCGTCGGCCAGTTGAACTGCAGCAGCACCGCGAGACCGACGAACGAGAGCGCCACGGCGAAGGCGAAGGCCCGCTTCGCGCTCACCTGGCCGCTCGGGATCGGCCGCGAGCGGGTCCGCGTCACCTGCGCGTCGACGTCGCGGTCGACGACGTCGTTGTAGGTGCAGCCGGCGCCGCGCATGACGATGGCGCCAACGAGGAAGAGCGCGAGGTGCCAAGGGTTCGGATACGGCGCACCGGCGGCGACCGCCGCGAGCGCCGCCGACCACCAGCACGGCCACAGCAGCAGCCACCAGCCGATCGGCCGGTCGAGCCGGGCGAGCCGCGCATAGGGCCGCCACGACAGCGGCGCCCAGCGGTCCACCCAGTTGCCACGGTCGGCATCGGCGACGGCACGGTCGGTCATCGGCGTCCTCCCTCCCCCCGCTCTGCACCACCGCGAGCGCGGCGCGTCAAGGCGGTACGATCGCCGGTCGCGCCGACGGTTGCGCCGTGCTACGCGCGGCGCCGACCTCCGCCAAGCGAAC
>CAZDCR010000098.1:0-8861 GCA_964503995.1 uncultured Segnochrobactrum sp. | reverse complement strand
CTCGACCGGGCGATCCATCCCGCGCGGAAAACCTGGCGATTTCCGTGTGATGGATACCCCGGTCAAGCCGGGGCATGACGGATGGAGAGGGTGGTGGCCGGGACCGCCCCCCGCTGGGTGGCCTGGACCGGTCCCCCGCGCTTCGGCCTCCGCCCCCTCAGTTCTCGCCCATGGCGATCAGCGTTGCGTTGCCGCCGGCCGCTGCCGTGTTGATCGAGACGACCTGCTCCAGCACGAAGCGGGTGAGATAGGCCGGGCCGCCGGCCTTCGGGCCGGTGCCGGAGAGGCCGGATCCGCCGAAGGGCTGGGTGCCGACGACGGCGCCGATCATGTTGCGGTTGACGTAGACGTTGCCGGTGTCGAGGCGGGCGACGATGCGCTCGACCGTCTCGTCGATGCGGGTGTGGATGCCGAGCGTCAGACCGTAGCCGGTGGCGGCGATGGCTTCCACCACACGATCGAGGTCGCGCGGCTTGTAGCGGACGACGTGCAGCACCGGGCCGAACACCTCGCGGGTCAGGTCCTTGCCGTCGGCGAGCGCGATCACCGTCGGGGGCACCCAATGGCCCGCGGCGAGCGCGCCGCCGGGCGCCCTACCCTCGAACAGCACCTTCGCCCGGCTGCGCATGGCGACGATGTGGGCGGTGAGGCCATCGGCGGCCTCGCGGTCGATGACCGGGCCGACGTCCGTCGCAGGGTCGCGGGGGTCGCCGAGCGCGAGCTCGGCGGCGGCGCCGGTGATCATCTCGATCATCCGGTCAGCGACGTCCTCCTGCACGTAGAGGATGCGGAGCGCCGAGCAGCGCTGGCCGGCGGAGCGGAAGGCCGACATGACGACGTCGTCGGCGACCTGCTCGGGCAGCGCGGTGGCGTCGACGATCATCGCGTTGATGCCGCCGGTCTCGGCAATCAGCGGCACGATCGGCCCGTCCTTGGCGGCGAGCGCCCGGTTGATCAGGCGCGCCGTCTCGGTGGAGCCGGTGAAGACGACGCCGGCGACGCGCGGGTCGGCGACCAGCGCCGCGCCGACGCGGCCGTCGCCGGGAACGAACTGCAGGGCGGAGACGGGAACGCCGGCCTCGTGCAGCAGCTTCACCGCCTCGAAGGCGATCAACGGCGTCTGCTCGGCGGGCTTGGCGACGACCGCGTTGCCGGCGACGAGCGCGGCGGAGACCTGGCCGAGGAAGATCGCGAGCGGGAAATTCCACGGCGAGATCGCCACGAAGACACCGCGGCCGCGGTGGTGCAGGCGATCGTCCTCGCCGGTCGGGCCGGGCATCACCTGCTCGGGGGCAAGCGTCTCGCGGGCGCGGGCGGCGTAGTAGCGGCAGAAATCGGCCGCCTCGCGCACCTCGGCGACGCCGTCGGCGAGCGTCTTGCCGGCCTCCAGCGCGGCGAGCGCGATGAAGCGGTCGCGGCGGGACTCGAGCAGGTCGGCGGCACGCTCGAGGACGGCGGCACGGCTCGTCGGGCCGGCGGCGTTCCAGGCGCGGAAGCCGAGGGCGGCAGCCTCCATGGCGGAGCGGGCGGTGGCCTCGGAGGCCTCGGTGACGGTGCCGACGACGGTGCGGCCGTCGCTGGGGCTGAGGACGTCGCGCGTGGTGCCCGTGCCGGCGGCACCGTCGACGAGGGGGTGGGCGTCGACCACAGGCGGGGCGAAGCGGGATACGGCGGTGGCCAGCGCCTCACGCTCGGCGGCGCAGCCGAACTCGAGGCCGGCGGAGTTGCGCCGCTCCGGCGCGTAGAGGGCGGCCGGCAGCGGGATGCGCGGGTGGCGGGCGAGCGCCCCGCCCGAGAGTGCGCCGACGGCCCGCTCGATCAGCTTGTCGACCGGCACGCTGGGGTCGCCGACGGCAGAGACGAAGGAGGAGTTGGCGCCGTTTTCCAGAAGCCGGCGGACGAGATAGGCGAGCAGGTCGCGATGGCCGCCGACCGGCGCGTAGATGCGGCAGGGGATGCCGTCCTTTTCGGTGACGATCTCGTAGAGCGCCTCGCCCATGCCGTGCAGGCGCTGGAACTCGTAGGGCGTGCCGGCGGCGATGGTGCGGACTTCGGCCACCGTCAGGGCATTGTGGGTGGCGAACTGCGGGTAGAGCCGGCCACGGGTGGCGACCAGGCGGCGGGCGCAGGCGATGTAGGAGAGGTCGGTCGCCGGCTTGCGGGTGAAGACGGGATAGTCGGCGAGGCCGCGCTCCTGGGCGCGCTTCACCTCGGTGTCCCAGTAGGCGCCCTTGACCAAGCGGACCATGAAGCGCCGGCCGAGACCGCGGGCGAGCTCGTCCATCCAGTCGACGACGGCGACCGCGCGCTTCTGGTAGGCCTGCACGGCGAGGCCGAAGCCGTCCCAGCCGGCAAGCGACGGGTCGGCGGCGACCCGGGCGATGACGTCGAGCGAGAGCTCGAGCCGGTCGGCCTCCTCGGCGTCGATCGTCAGGTTGAGGTCGTGGGACTTGGCGAGGCGGGCGAGCTCGAGGAAGCGGCCGGGGAGTTCGGCGAGAACGCGCGCCTCCTGCACCGCCTCGTAGCGCGGGTGCAGGGCGGAGAGCTTCACCGAGATGCCCGGGCGATCCGGCAGCGCCTTGCGGCCGGCCTTGGCGCCGATCGCGGCGATGGCGTCGGCATAGGAGCGGAAGTAGCGCTCCGCATCGGTGGCCGTGCGGGCGCCCTCGCCGAGCATGTCGTAGGAGTGGCGGTAGCCCTTGGCCTCCGACGAGCGGGCGCGCGACAGTGCGTCGGAGATCGTCTCGCCGAGCACGAACTGGTGACCGAGGATGCGCATCGCCTGGCGGGCGGCGCCGCGCACCGCCGGCGAGCCGATGCGGCGGACGAGGCCGGCAAGCACCGAGGCCGGGGTCTCGCCGGGGTGGACCAGGCGGGCGGCGGTGGCGAGCGCCCAGGTCGAGGCGGAGACGAGCCACGAATCCGTCGTCTTCGTCTCGCGCACCTCGAACTGGGCGGCGGCGAGCTTGTCCTCGATCAGGCGGTCGGCGGTCTCGGCGTCGGGCACGCGCAGGAGCGCCTCGGCGAGCACCATCAGGGCGAGGCCCTCGCGGGTGGAGAGCCCGTACTCGCGCAGGAAATCCTCGACGCCGCCGAGCGAGCCCTGGGCCTTGCGGATGCCAGTGACGAGGCGCCGGGCGTCGGCTTCGAGCGCCGCTTCGGCGGCCGGCTCGAAGTGCGCCTCTTTCGCCAGCCGGGCGACGAGGGCGCCATCGTCGTTGGCGTAGGGCGGCCGGAACGGCGGCGGCAGGCGGCCGGGGGCGTGAGCGGCCGTGAGGGCGGGGGACGCGGAGGTCTGTGCGGTCATCGAGGCAGCCCGGAAACGGAAACGGCGCCCGCGACCCTAGCAGATCGCGGACGCCGTCGAGAGGGTGGCCGGCGGGGCCGGCCGGGAGAAGGCGCGGTCAGTCGGCCTCGTCGGCCGAGCCGGCGTTCAGCTGGCCGTAGTTCTGCACGCCGATCTGCTCCATCAGCTGCAGCTGCGTCTCGATGAAGTCGATGTGGTGCTCTTCGTCCTCGAGCAGGTCCTCGAACAGCTCCATGGAGACGAAATCGCGCTTCTCACGGCAGAGCTCGCGGGCTTCGACATAGAGCTTGCGGGCGGAATACTCCGCCGCGAGGTCGCACTCCATCACTTCCTTGATGTTCTGGCCGATGCGCAGGACGTCCAGGGTCTGCAGGTTCGGGTGGCCTTCGAGGAAGATGATGCGCGTGACGAGCTTGTCGGCGTGCTGCATCTCCTCGATGGACTCTTCCCGCTCCTTCTTGGCGTACTTGGTAAAGCCCCAGTCGTCGAGCAGGCGGTAGTGCAGCCAGTACTGATTGATCGCGGCGAGCTCGTGCTTCAGCGCGCGGTTCAGCATGTCCAGGACTTCGGGATCGCCCTTCACGGAAAACTCTCCTCATGCGTGCGCCGAGGTGGCGCTCCGTCGTGAGGTTATATTAATTCTAATTCCTAGAAGATCAACCGGCGCGGCGCAGGGCGGCGGGGCCGGAGGGTGCCGGCAGGGTCAGCGCGGGCATGATCACGGCCGGCAGCGTCGTTCCCGGCCTGGCCGTGCGGATCACCGCGGGCAGCGGCACGACCGACGGCGGCGGCAGCTCTCCGGCGGCACGGGCGCGTTCGTGCTCGGCGCGCGGGCAGTCGGCGCAGGCGTGCTGATGGGCCGCGGCGGGACGCTCGCTCGGGTCGAGGAAGGCGGGCAGGCCGCGGGTGGCGCCGTGCAGCACCTCGACGACGAGCGGGAAGCAGCCACCGCAACGCGGCCGGCAACCGGCGGCGCGGAAGACGGCGCCCGGCGTGACGACCCGGCGGCCCGGCTCGAGCGCCAGATCGGCGGCTGCGTCACGCAGCACATCGTCCGTCAGCCTGTTGCAGTGGCAGACCATCATGGAGGGTACGCTCCGGCGGCTCGTCCCGACCGTCTCGCCCTGCCCTTCCGGCAGGCGCTCCTCGCGGCCGACAGAAGAGACCTAGACCGGCGTGCGCCCCGGCGCAAGAGAAATGAGAACCATTCGCAACTTGGAGTCCTTCCAAACTCTGCGCTGCGCTGCGGCCGTCCCGCAGCAGCGGCGATGCCGCCGCGCGCCGGCACGGGGACGCACCGGGCTTGTGGCGCGGCCGAACTTGGCGCTTAGCTGCGCCAGCGTGACATTCAATCGAGGACGGGACCACCGATGACGACGTCGACGCCAGTGGCCGCGCCTCGCCCGACGCTCGTTCTGACCGGAGCGAGCCGCGGCATCGGCCACGCCACGGTCAAGCGCTTCTCCGCCGCCGGGTGGCGCGTGATCACCTGTTCGCGCCAGCCCTTCTCCGACAAGTGCCCGTGGCCGGCGGGCGAGGACGACCACATCCAGGTCGACCTCGCCGACCCGGACGACCTCGAGGATGCGGTGGAGGAAATCCGCCGCCGCCTCGGCACCGCCTGCCGGCTCGACGCGCTCGTCAACAACGCCGGCATCTCGCCGAAGGGCGAGGGCGGCAGCCGCCTCGATTCCCGCTCGACGGCGATGGAGACGTGGCGGGCGGTGTTCCAGGTGAACTTCTTCGCGCCGATCATGCTGGCGCGCGGGCTGTTTCCGGAACTCGCCGCGGCGCGCGGCTCCGTGGTCAACGTGACGTCGATCGCCGGCGGCCGGGTGCATCCCTTCGCCGGCACCGCCTACTCGACCTCGAAGGCGGCGCTCGCGGCGCTGACGCGCGAGATGGCGGCCGACTTCGGCCCGCACGGCATCCGCGTCAACGCCATTGCTCCGGGCGAGATCGACACGGCGATCCTGTCGCCGGGCACCGAGCTGATGGTCGGTGACATCCCGCTGCGCCGGCTCGGCAAGCCGTCCGAGGTCGCCGACACGATCTTCTATCTGTGCAGCGATGCGTCGAGCTACGTCAGCGGCGCCGAGATCCACATCAACGGCGGCCAACACGTCTGAGACCGGTGCGGCGCGTGGCCGCCCGGCCGGAACCGTCCCGCAATAGCCCGACTTTCGACTGATGACAGCCGAGCCTCGCGGTGACGCCGCGGCGCCGGACGCGTTAGTCTTTTGCAAAACAGGAGGATCCCCCACCGATGGCCATCACCCAGAAGGAAGAGGCCCGCGCCCTCGACGCCGAGGAGCGCGAGCTGGTCGAGAAGTCGCACCACCCGGCCCTGCAGCAGCTCTCCGACCAGGAACTCTCGAAGCTCGTCAAGCTCGTGCGGGACCGACGCGATAAGGCGAAGACGACGGCCGAGCACCGCCGGCGCGAGATGCGCGGCAAGGCAGCGCCGCGTGGCGCAACCCCTTCGAAGGCCGATACCGGCTCGCGCACCAAGCTCGCCGTGCTGGCGATGGCGGTCCGCCGCCTCAACAGCGAGAGCGAGCGGCGCCGCCGCATGGCCGCGAGCACGTCGCTCGTCTCCAATGCGAAGAAGGCGCTGGCGCTGCGCCAGGCGAGCGACGAGGACGACGGCCCCGCCTTCAACTCACGCCACGCCCACAAGGGCATGCGCGACGTCTCGAACCAGCGCGCCGACAGCCTGATCCGCCCGATGGAGCGCGGCCGACTGCGCAAGGCGGCCGCCGTTGCCCAGGCGAAGCGCGACGGGCGCTGAACCACACGCCGATCTCGTACCGGACGACGCAAGCTCCCTTGACGCGAACACGCCTCGCGGCCGACCATCCCGGCCGATCGCGGGGCGCGCGTCCCGCAGGTAACGGACGGCCGGACGAAACGGCCGCCGCACTGGAAACCCGAGGGAGACACGCCGTGACCGACAAGACCAAAGCCCCGGCGCCGAAAGCGAAAGTCGCCCGCATCCTGCGCCCGTCGCGCCGCGCCGTGCTCACCGGCCTCGGCGCCGCGGCGACGCTGCCGCTCCTCGGCCGCTTCAACATCGTGCGCGCCCAGGGCGCGCCTCTTAAGGTCGGGCTGATGCTGCCCTATTCGGGCACCTTCGCGCAGCTCGGCGAGAACATCACCTCAGCCTTCGAGCTCTTGATCGCCCAGAAGGGCGGCACGCTCGGCGGCCGGGCGCTGGAGATCATCAAGCTCGACGACGAATCCAACCCGGCCAAGGGCCCGGAGAACATGAAGCGCCTCGTCGACCGCGACATGGTCGACGTCGTCGTCGGCACGGTGCACTCCGGCGTGCTGATGGGCATGCTGCAGGTCGCGCGCGAATCCGGCACGCTGCTGATCATCCCGAACGCCGGCGCGGGTGCGGCCACCGGCGCCCAGTGCGCGCCGAACATCTTCCGCTCGTCGTTCTCGAACTGGCAGCCCGCCTATGGCTGTGGCCGCATCGCCGCGGACGCCGGCTACAAGAAGCTCGCCTACGTGACGTGGGACTACGCGGCCGGCAAGGAATCGGCGGCGGGCTTCGAGGAGGGTGCCAAGGAGAAGGGCGCCGAGGTCGTGCAGGTGCTGACCGTGCCGTTCCCGGAGACGAACTTCCAGCCGATCCTGGCGCAGCTGCCCGGCCTCGGCGTCGATGCGGTCGGCGCTTTCTATGCCGGCGGCGGCGCCGTGCAGTTCATCAAGGACTACGCGGCCGCGGGCCTGAAGGACAAGCTGCCGCTGATCGCCTCGGGCTTCGCTACCGACGGCACGCTGGGCGCGCTCGGCAGCGTCGCCGACGGCCTCGTCACCGGCCTCCACTATGCCGACGGCTTGGACACGCCGACCGACAACGCCTTCCGCGCCGCCTTCAAGGAGAAGGCCGGCCGCGAGGCCGACGTCTATGCCGTGCAGGGCTACGACGCCGGGCAGCTGCTCGCCGCCGGGCTCGAGGCGGTGCAGGGCGATTTCGATGAGACCGACGCCCTGCACAAGGCGATCGCCGGCGCCAAGCTCGACAGCCCGCGCGGCCCGATGACGCTTTCGCCCTCGCACAATCCGGTGCACAACATCTACCGGCGCGTGGTGAAGAACGGCATGAACGTGGTCGATGGCGTCGCCGTCGAGGCGCTCGCCGATCCGGGCGTCGGCTGCTCGATGACCTGAGCCGCGCTTCTCGCGAGATGCTTCCGGCGGGCGGGGCCTTTCCCCGCCCGCTCGTTTTCCGCCCGACTGCTTCCGCCCTCTCCCCACGACGGACGAACGATGGACCCGGCGACGCTGCTGACCCAGGTTCTGAACGGTCTGCAGTACGGGCTGCTGCTGTTCCTCGTGGCGAGCGGTCTGACCCTCGTCTTCGGCATCATGGGCGTGATCAACCTCGCCCACGGCAGCCTGACGATGGTCGGCGCCTACCTCGCCTATGCGATCGGCGCCGCCACCGGCTCGCTGTGGCTGGCGCTGCCGCTCGCCGTCGCCGCTGGTGCCGTCTTCGGGGCGGTGCTCGAGCGCGTGCTGATCCGCCGCTTCTACGACCGCGCCCACCTCGACCAGGTGCTTCTGACGTTCGCGCTGATCCTGCTGTTCGAGGAGGGCCGCTCGCTCCTCGTCGGCAACGACTTCCACTCCGTGCCGATCCCGCCGGTGCTCGACTTCTCGGTGCCGATCTCCAGCGTCTTCAGCTACTCGGCCTACCGGCTGTTCGTGCTGGCCGTCTGCGTCGTCATTGCCGCCGCCCTGTTCCTCGTCATCCACCGCACCCGCTTCGGCGGCATGATCCGGGCGTCCGCCGAGAAGCCGGAGATGGTCGAGGCGCTCGGCATCCCGGTATCGCGGGTGCAGATGGCGGTGTTCGCGCTCGGCACGGCGCTCGCCATGCTCGCCGGCGCGCTGTCGGCGCCGCTCACCTCGGTCTATCCGAACATGGGCGACGGGGTGCTGATCGTCTCCTTCGTCGTCGTCGTCATCGGCGGCATCGGCTCGATCGCCGGCGCCTTCTGGGGGGCGCTGCTGATTGGGCTCGTCGACACGCTGGGCAAGGCGCTGGTGCCGGACCTCGCCGGCATCGCCGTCTACGTGCTGATGGCGGCCGTGCTGCTGTGGCGGCCGACCGGCCTGTTCGCCCGCGCGGCGTGACGACGATGTTGCCGCAGACCCGCACCGCCCAGTTCGCCCTCGTCGCCGGTTTCCTGGCGCTGGCTCTGCTGCCGCTGGTGCTGCCGCCGTTCTACCTGATGCTCGGCTCGACGGCGTTCGTCGCCGCCATCTTCGCCCTCAGCCTGCAGCTCCTCGTCGGCGGCACCGGGCTCGTCAGCCTCGGCCACGCCGCCTTCTTCGGCATCGCCGCCTACTCGGTCTACCTGATCTCGCCGGCCGACACGCCGCTGTCGGTGTTCGTGACGCTGCCGGTGGCGATGATCGCCGCGGGGCTCGCGGCCCTCGTCATCGGCGCCTTCGCGCTGCGGACGCGGACGTTCTTCTTCCTGATGGTGACGCTCGCCTTCGGGCAGATGGTCTACTTCGTCTTCCACGACACCCG
>CAZDCR010000097.1:0-8869 GCA_964503995.1 uncultured Segnochrobactrum sp. | reverse complement strand
GGCGGCGGCTCTCGTGGGCTGCGCCGGCACTGCCACGGACGGCACCCAGGAGCCGCCGACCTTCCTCGATGGCGTCATGTCCATGGACCTCGCGGCGCGCAAGCAGGAGCCGGTGCGGGGCATCGCCCGCAGCGGCCGCGACGGTCCTGTACCGCAGGGCGAGATTTATCTCGGCAGCAGCGCCACCGGCTCGACGGCGGAGCGCCCGACGATATCCTCGGGTGTCGGCGCCGCGCCCGCCGGTGGCGACGCCTTCGATCTGAACTTCGAGAATGCCGACGTCACGACGGTGGCGAAGGTGCTGCTCGGCGACGTGCTGAAGGTGGACTACCTCGTCGATCCCCGCGTCGAGGGGACGATCAGCCTGTCGTCGGCACGGCCGATCCCGCGCAAGGACATCCTGCCGCTGCTTGAGAACGCCCTGCAGCTGAACGGTGCGGTGGTGGCGCGGCAGGGCGACGTCTACCAGATCGTGCTGGCCTCCGAGGCGGCCGGGTCGGGCTCGATCGATGTCGGCTCGCGTCGCGTCAGCCCCGGCTACGGCCTGACCGTGCTGCCGCTGGAGAATGTTTCCGCCGACACGGTGATGAAGCTCGTGGAAGGCTTCGGTGCCCGTGCCGGCACGGTGCGCGTCGATCCGACCCGCAATCTCCTCCTCGTCCAGGGCAGTGCACCGGAGCGGCGGGCGATGATCGAGACGGCGCTCGCCTTCGACGTCGACTGGATGCGTGGCCAGTCGGTGGGCGTCTTCCCGCTCACCAACGCGACCCCCGAAGTGATGATCGCCGAGCTCAACCGCATCATGGACGCCGGTTCCGGCGGCCCGGGCGCCGGGCTCGTCCGCTTTCAGCCGGTCAGCCGCCTCAACGCGGTGCTGGCGATCTCGCAGTCGCCCAAATACGTCCAGCAGGTCGCCACCTGGGTCCGCCGCCTCGACCGCGCCGACCAGGAGAACACGCGGCTGCGCGTCTACCGCGTCCAGCACGGCGACGCGCGGCGCATCGCGGCGATCCTCAACACGGTCTTCACCGGCGGCGCCGGCTCCGGCGCGGGTGCCAGCGACCTCGCCCAGCTTGCCCCCGGCACCGATTCGGTGAGCTCCGCCGCGCTCACCACGCAGCCGGCGGCAGACGCCGAGGGTGGGCAGCAGACATCGCAGCAGTCGCGGTCGGGGTCGCTGTTCGATCGCACCGGCGCGTCGGAAGGCGACGATCCGACCGGCTCGGAGACAGGCTTCGGCGCCTCGTCGAACGCGCTCGCGGCCGGCGCCGACGCGACGGCAGGTGGCGGCACCGGCGAAGCCGTGCTGCGCAATGTCCGCATCACCGCCGACGTCGGCAACAATTCCTTGCTGATCTACGCCGACCGAACCAGCTGGCAGATCATCGAGCGCGCCCTCGCCGACATCGACCGCCCCGGCCTGCAGGTGGCGATCGAGGCGACCATCGTCGAGGTGACGCTCAGCGGCAACCTGCAGTACGGCGTGCAGTTCTACCTGAAGAGCAAGGACTTCGGCCTGCCGGGCAACATCGGCTCGATCGGCCTGTTCAACAAGGCGAACGAGCCGCCGCTGCAGCGCTCGACGCCGAACTTCGAGTTCGTGCTCGGGCCGAACAACAGCCCCCGCGCCATCATCGACGCGCTCCGCACCGTCACCGACGTGAAGGTGCTGTCGTCGCCGTCGCTGGTCGTCTCCGACAACCAGGTGGCGACGCTGCAGGTGGGCAACGAGGTGCCGGTGACGACGCGCTCGGCGCAGTCCGTGCAGGACCCCGACGCGCCGACGGTGAACGAGGTCGAGTACAAGAACACCGGCGTCATCCTGCGCGTGACGCCGCGCGTCAGCGCCAACGGCACCGTCAACCTCGAGGTCGAGCAGGAGATCTCCAATGTGCTGCGCAACGGCACCGAGGACTCGCTCACGCCGACGATCTCGCAGCGCCGGGTGAAGAGCGCCGTCTCCGTCACCAACGGCCAGACGGTCGTGCTGGCTGGCCTGATCCAGGAGCAGATCGAGCGCACCAAGCAGGGCATCCCGATTATCATGGACCTGCCGGTGGTCGGCGATTTCGTCTCGACCCAGTCGAACCGCTCAGACCGGACCGAGCTCATCATCTTCATCAAGCCGCAGATCATCCGCGACAGCCTCGACGCCCAGCTCATCGCCGAGGAACTGCGCCTGAAGGTGATCGGCGGCGCCCGGCCGTGACGCCCGGCGCTGCCGTGACGCCCGTCATCGCGTCGCGGCCGATCCCGTCGCCGCAACTGTGACCCGCCGCTCCCCCCTCCCCGCTGCGCTCGCCGCCCTGGTCGCCGCAGCCGTCGCGTGGGCGGCGTTCGCGGCAGGGCTCGCCCCGGGTACTTTGGCAGACGGCGTGCCCCCTTCCGCAGCTGTCTTCGCCGGCCTCGCCGCCTGGGTCGCGGTCGCCGACCTGCGCTCCTTCGAAATCCCCGACGAGGCGAACATCGCCTTGCTCGTCGCCGGCCTCGCCTGGGCGGCCTTCGGGGCTTCCCCGTCCCCTCTGCCGCTGACGCCGGCGCTGGTGTTCGGCACGGCCGCCGATACCCCGGCCTGGGCGGGGGCTCTCTTCGGTGCAATCGACGGGCTCGCCCGCGCCGCCATCGCCGCCGGGACGTTGCTCGCCGTGAGGACGTTCTATCGCCGGGCCCGTGGGATCGAGGGCCTCGGCCTTGGCGACATCAAGCTCGCCGGCGCCCTCGCGCCCTGGCTCGCCTGGCCGGACCTGCCGACGGCGCTGTTCGTCGCCGTGCTCTTCGCGCTGCTCGTCATCATCGCTGCGTCGCTCGCGGCGCGACGGCGCCTCGACGGTGCCGCGTGGATCCCCTTCGGGGCCTTCCTGGCGCCCGCCGCGTGGCTCGTCTGGGCGCTGCGTGTCGGAGGGGTTCCGATCCCCCTCCTCGGCTGACGCGGCGCTACGCCCTCAGGCGGCGAGCGCCGGTGCGGCTCGTACGAGCCGCGCGATCGCCTCGTCGAGCGTCGCTTCGTTCTTGGCGAAGCAGAAGCGCACGACGTGGCGGACGGCGTCGCCCGAATAAAACGCCGACACCGGGATCGCCGCCACCTTCGCCTCGGCGACGAGCCGCTTGCAGAAAGCGGCGTCATCGGAGAGCCCGAGTGGCTTCAGGTCGACGCAGACGAAATAGGTGCCGGCCGACGGCAGCACCGTGAAGCCGGCCGCCTTCAGTCCCGCCGAGAAATAGTCCCGCTGGGCCTGCAGCCGGGCCCGCATGTCGACGAAATAGGCGTCGTCCTTGGCGAGGCCGTAGGCCACCGCCGTCTGCAGGTTTGGCGCGGTGGTGAAGGCGAGGAACTGGTGCGCCTTGGCGACGACGCGCAGGATATGCGGCGCGGCAACGACGAGGCCGACCTTCCAGCCCGTCAGCGAGAAGATCTTGCCGGCCGAGCCGATCTTCACCGATCGCTCGCGCAGGGCCGGCACGGACAGCACCGTGACATGCGGGCGGCCGTCGAAGATGACGTGTTCCCACACCTCGTCGGAGACGACGATCGCTTCCGTCCCCTCGATCGCCTTGGCGAGCGCCTCGAGGTCCTCGCGCGGCCAGACGGCGCCGGCGGGGTTGAGCGGGTTGTTGATGACGACGAGCTTGGTCTTCGGCGAGATGACCGCGGCGACCGCCGCCGGGTCGAAGCGCCAGTCCGGCGGCGACAGCTTGACCAGTCGCGGGATGCCGCCCGCCTGGCGGACGAGCGGCAGGTAGGCGTCGTAGGCCGGCTCGAACAGCACCACCTCGTCGCCCGGCGCGACCAGGCCGAGGATGGAGGCGGCGAGCGCCTCGGTGGCGCCCGACGTCACCATGCACTCCGTGTCCGGATCGAGCTCGAGGCCCTGATGCTGCCGGTAATGGTCGGCGATGCCGCGGCGAAGCTCCGGGATGCCCATCATCGACGGGTACTGGTTGTAGCCGTCGACGACCGCCTCGGCCGCCTTGCGCCGAACGTCCTCCGGTCCCGGATCGTCCGGAAAGCCCTGGCCGAGATTGATCGCGCCGTGGGCGCGGGCGAGTTGCGACATCTCCTCGAAGATGGTCGTCGGCAGGGAAGCGAACAGCGGGTTCATGGCGCTCGGTCGTTGTTGATGGCTGCCGTCGATGGCGTTCGGCCGCGCAAGGTGCACCCGCAGCCGGTGCCGGGCAAGGGTGGCTTGAGCAGAGAAAGGCACAGACCTACATTGGAGATGACCACTGTGGTCATGAGGGCATCCCCGAATGCGCACCTTTCAGCTGAAGGACGCGAAAGCGACGCTATCCGCGCTCGTCGACAATGCGGTCCAGGGCGAGCCGTCCGTCATCACCCGCCGCGGCAAGCCGGCGGCCGTCGTACTCGGGTTCGCCGACTGGCAACGGCTGTCGAACATCCCCTCCTTCGGCCGCTTGCTGGCCTCTGCGCCCGTAGCGCCCGAAGACCTCCCGGAACGAGACCGGACCCCGTTGCAGGCCGCAGAACTCTGATGGTCCGCTATCTGGTCGACACCAACGTCGTCTCCGCGGCGGCGCCACGGGGGCGACCGGAGACCGGGCTGGCTGATTGGATGGACGCGCACTCGTCCACCCTGTTTCTGTCCAGCGTGTCCGTCTCGGAGATTGCCGCTGGCATCGCCAGGCTGCAGAGGGAGGGGGCGACTCGCAAGGCCGAGGCGCTCTCGGATTGGCTGGAGGCGGTTCTGCATCTTTACGGAGACCGCGTGTTGCCGTTCGAGGCGGCGACGGCGCTGATTGCCGGGCGCATGTCGGACCTGGCGCGCGCCAGGGGCGGTTCTCCCGGCTTCGCCGACGTCGCAATTGCCGCAACAGCGCAGCAGCACGGGCTTGTCGTTCTGACCCGAAATGAGCGTCACTTCGACCTTTTCGACGTCCCGCACATCAATCCATTCGAGGCGCTGCCGACGGATTGATCGACGTGGAACGGGCTCTCCCGAGAATGTCAGCCGGGCCGGCGATCTGCATCACCGGCCCGCGACTGTCGCCTTTCAGGATGGGCGTCACACTTCAACTGGCGCTCACTCCACTTCGATGTTGGCGATCTTGGCTGAGGTCACCCCCGTCAGCGTCGCGACCAGCGCCGGCTTCACGGGTCCCGTGCCGTCGCGGTCGAAGCTCAGGCGGCCGGTCGTGGCGTCGAACAGGAAAGTCGCTCGGTTGGAGGTCGCGGCCCGGCCGGTGACGACGCGAACCTTGCCGGCCTCCAGCCCCTTCCAGCCGGCGGCCGGCAGGACGATGCGGTCGATCGCCTCGAAGTCGGTGATGGTGTCGCCGGCTTCCTTCGGTGAGGCGATGCGGAAGCGGTCGGGACCGGCGCCACCGGTGAGCGTGTCCTTGCCCGGGCCGCCGTCGAGAATGTCGGAACCCGGCCCGCCGTCGAAGACGTCGTTGCCCTTGCCCCCGCTCGCACGGTCGTTGCCTGGTCCGAACGTGCGGCGGTCCGCCTTGGTGCCGCCGGCGAAGAACACGCCGTCGACGAAGGCGCCGGGGTCGCGGCGATCGCGATCGGGAATCGTGTTGTCGCGGCTCCACGCGGTGATCGCGTCGAACTTCGCCGAGCGCTTCTGGTAGACGCTCTCGAGCGCCCCCCAGAAACCGAACTCCGTGTAGGGCTCGACGTCGGCGAAATAGGCGAAGCGCGTGCCGCCGGCGTCCTTGAAGAGGTCGAGCATCTTCGTCACGAGGTCACCCATCCGCTTGTCGCGGTTGAGCTTCGAGAAGAAATCCGTGAGGCCGCGCGTCGTCTCGAACGACGAGAACAGGTGCGGCCCGCCCTCGTAGGCGACGAGGTCGAGGCCGTTCTCGCGAGCGACCTCGGCATGATAGGCGAACAGGCCGCGCAGGCCGGTGGTGACGCCGTCGTCCGACGGGTCCTCCAGCGAGATGAAGCCTTCCTGCGTCGGGAACAGGTCGCCCTTGTCCATCTGGCGGAAGGCCTTGGCGAGCCCGGCCTCGCCCTGGCGGGCGAAGCGGCGGACCTCCGGCACGTTGTCGATGAACGAGATGTTGCCGTCGGCGTAGAGGCCGCCCTCGAAGTAGCCGGTGACGGCATAGGCGTCGAAGCTCTTCTTCGGCGCCGCCTTGCCCTCGCAGACGGCGAGCGGCGCCTCGAGAACCGCCTCCTCGAGGCCAAGGAAGGCCGTCTGCGTCGCCGCCACCCGCACCAGCCGCCGCTTCGCCTCGCGGCCGAAGACGTCGGAAAAGATGTCCATCACCTCGGCGGCGCGGGTGCCGTAGAGCTGCATCCAGGCGGTGCCGCGGTCGGGGTTGCCGGTGCAGCGGCGCGCGAACGCCGCGCTCCAGCGCGCCTGCGCCGCGTCGAACGTCTCCTGCGCCTGGCCGAAGCCGAAATTCCAGACCTCGTTCGAGTATTCCACAAAGACCTTCAGGCGCGGGTCGAGCCGGTCGCGGACGATCTCGGCATACTCCCGCACCAGCGCGTCGTCGGCGCCGTGGGGCACGTTGATCCAGGCGTCGGCCCCGACGCGGTTGGCGAGCTCGACGACGATCTCCATCGGCACGCCGGCGCGGCGGCTCGATTCCCAGACGTTCTCGTTCGTCCACGAGGCGTCGGTGACGCGGCGGCGGGTCTCGGGGGTGGTGACGACCGAATCGTTCGTCCCCATCCAGTCCATGAAGCGCAACATGGTGAAGTCCTTCAGCCGGGCGAGGAACGCCGGGTTGAAGATCTCGCCGGCCTCGAAGGCCTTCAGCTGGTCCTCGCGGACGACGCGGATGTTGCGGATGTGGTCGCCGCGTTGGGTGCGGGCGATCAGCACGAACAGGTTGGCGAACCCCTCGCCCTCGCCCGTGTTCATCTCGACACGGTGCCGACCCGGGAGTTCCTCGATCACGGTGGCGCCGAAGTACTCGAGGGTCCCCTTGCCCTCGAACAGCACGACATAGCGGTCGGTGATCGCGTCGTCGGTCGGGTCCACACCGACGGCGGTGATCAGCCGCCGGCCCGCCGGGACCTCGGTCGGCCATCCGTCCGCGTCGAGCTTGAGGCTCGGATCGAACACGGCGAAGGCGCCGTTCGGATCGTTGATCGCCCAGTCACGCGCCGTCTTGTAGCGATCGAGGAACGGGTGCTGCGTGGCGTAGTCGCGGACGCCGGACAGGTGCACGCCGAGAGAGGGAATGTCGGACGCGGACGCCGGCGTGCCTGTTGCGACGACGGCGGCGAGCACCGCCGCGCTGGCGGCGGCCCGAAGCCCGGAGACGGTCTTGCGGACGATGCTGCGGCCCGCACGCGGAACGGTGATCGACATGGTGCTCCCCTTCGTGTGACGGCTCCGAGGTGTCGGAGCGCTTCAGTCACGAAGGAGGCTAGCCGTCAGCTGGCAGGTCGGCTGTGAACGCGGACACAGGCCCGGGGCGGGCGTGGCCTTTGCCGTCAGGGGTTTCGAACGGCTTCAGCCGCCGGGCGTCCAGGCGTCGTAATCGCCGGTCGCCGCCGGACGCTGTGCGTCCTTCAGGATCGAGCCGGACGGACGGTAGGCGGCGGGCGTGCCGGTGAGGTTCGGCTGCGCCGGCAACTGCCACGGGCGCGGTACGTAATGCTGCTCGCTCGGCGGCGTGTCGACGCGGTGGTGCATCCAGCCGTGCCAGCCGGCCGGGATCGAGCTCGCTTCCGCCGGGCCGTTGTAGATCACCCAGCGGCGCTGGAAGCCGAGCGTCGGATCCACCTTGCCGCCACGGGTGCGGTAGTAGACGTTGCCGAACTCGTCGGTGCCGACCCGCTCGCCGAAGCGGCTGGTCCACAGCTTGGTCCCGATGGTCCAGCCGTTCCACCAGGTGAACACGTGGGTGAGAAAGTCGCGCATCGGCGCCCCGTCACGGGTGATCGGAAATCGGCGCGACCATGCCAGCGGCCCGGGCCCAAGTCCAGACGGCAGGGCGCCGCGGCCAGCGGCGGCTTCAGGCACGCGGGGCGACCGCCGTGGCGACGTCGGTGTGTCCGAAGTCGTCGCCCTTGAACAGCAGCGGCTCACCCGTCGCCTTGGCGAGGGCATAGGAAAAGCAGTCACCGAAGTTCAGACGCGCCGGATGCCCCGAGCCGCGCCCATAGCGGCGGTGGGCATCGGCGGCAATACGCCCTTGCTCGATCGTCACGGGCTCGAGGGTGATGTCGAGCGTTGCAACCAATTCATCAAGCACCCCTTCCATCCCGCGGCGCCGTCCTCCTTCAAGGACGAGTCGCGCCTCCAGGTACGTTCCGACGGACATGCGCGCCGACGCCGTGTCACGGAGCAACTGCCAGAACACGATCGCTTCCGACTCGGACCACAGCACCGCGACGACCGCGGACGTGTCGACCACGGTCACTTTGGAAGCCCGGTTTCGCTGTCGTAGAGCAACGCGTCGTGGTCGGGCGCGGGTTCGTCTCCGACGGCCGCCCTGACCTTGGCCTGGAGGGCAGCGATTCGGGCGGCGACGTCGACAGAACGCCGCCCCCGCGCCACCCGCTCGCGCTCAAGCCGCTCGCGCAGCGCCGTCGTCACCGTGTCGGTGAGCGTCTCACCGGTGAGCTTGGCGAGGTCGTGCGCCAGCCGCTCGGCCTCGCGGTTCTTGATGTTGAGGGCCATCACGTTCACCCACGCCGTTGTCGCGGCATCATAATCCAATGAGGGTGCGCCGGCGAGGCGCCGCCACCCCGATCCGCCCCGCCAGTGCAAGCGCATTCGGTGCGCATGGCGGGCGGACCAGCGCCTTTCCCCGCTTTCCCCAGTGTCAAGCGACATACTAGATATTGTGCCATCGAAATTCCGGCCACCATCGCTTGACCGGTTTCGGCGAGTCGCCCTAGTGTTCGACCACTGGCGACGCCCCGGCGCGCCAGGCATGC
>CAZDCR010000096.1:1978-8927 GCA_964503995.1 uncultured Segnochrobactrum sp. | reverse complement strand
ACTTCTCCTGCCGGAATGACCGGTGCATGCTGTCCTACCTCCCGATTGAACTTTTCCCGACATCTAGCATGTATGGAACAGCGATCAAGTTTCGAAAGATATTAAGAGACTAATAAGCGATATTGTCTTTGCTTTTCAGAATTCATCTTTCTATGTGTCTTTGGCAAAAGTTCCCGAACGGGACGGTGCGCGATGCGCACAATGGGAGGTGGCCGTGAGGACGGTGGGCAAGGATCGGATGCGGGCGCGTCCTGCCACGCCGAGAACGGCGCTGGCGACGGGCGTGCTTCGCCTCTTCGTCCTGGCGCTCGTCGCTGTCGTGCTCGCCGCGGCCTCGCCGGCGATCGCCGCGCAGGACGAGGCAACCAAGCTCACGAAGGTGGTGGTCTTTCCGTTTGAGCTGGTCGACACCAGCCACGAGGGCGAGATCGACGGAGCGCGGGCCGACCAGGATGCCCGCCTCGCCAAGTTGACCACCGACCTCAAGGCGCAGCTCGCTGCCTCCGGCCGCTACGAGATCGTCGAACTGACGCCGGTGGAGGAAAAATACGCGCGCCTCGCGCCGATGCGCGGCTGCAACGGCTGCGACATCGACCTCGCCAAGGAGCTCGGCGCCACGCAAGGCATGGTCGGCATCGTTCAGAAGGTGTCGAACCTCATCCTCGACGTCGCCATCTATGTGCGCGATGTCGAGACGGGCCGCGTCGTCCAGGTCGCCAAGACCTCGATCCGCGGCAACACCGACGAATCGTGGCAGCGCGGCCTGCGCTTCCTCGTCGAAAACAGGATCCTCGCCGCCGAGCCCGGTGGCGCGCCGAACTGAACCGGTGCCGGCGGGGCGCCGGGTCCGGAGCACGAACAGGGAGGTTCGTCCGATGCTGCAAGCCTTCGCACGGTCGCTGTCGCGGCCCTTCTCCTTGATGCACACGGCCGCGGTGGCCGTCGCGCTTCTGGCCGGCGTGGTCGCCGCCGAGCGCGCCGCCGCAGCCGACGCCATCCGCGTCGCGGTCCTCAAGTTCGGCACCGTCAACTGGCTGATGGACGTCATCAAGACAAACGGCCTCGACGCGCAGAACGGTTACGCCCTCGATCTCGTCGAGCTCGCCGGCCGCGACGCCACCACGGTCGCGCTGCAGGCGGGCGACGTCGACCTCATCACCGCCGACTGGTTCTGGGCGCTGCGCGCCCGCGGCGAGGGCGAGGACATGATGTTCGCGCCCTATTCGGCGGCGCTCGGCGCCGTCATCGTGCGCGGCGACAGCGACATCAAGGGGGTCAAGGACCTCGTCGGCAAAAAGATCGGCGTCGCCGGCGGGCCGCTCGACAAGAGCTGGCTGCTTTTGCGCGGCTACGGCGAGAAGGAGGCCGGCGTCGACCTCGCCTCGGCCGCCGAGGCGGTGTTCGGCGCGCCGCCCCTCCTCAACGAGCAGCTGAAGAACGGCAATCTCGACGCGGTGCTCACCTACTGGCACTTCGCCGCCCGCCTCGAAGGCTCGGGCCTCAAGCAGATCATCGGCGTGCCGGAGATGATGGACGCGCTCGAGATCGAGCCGAATCCGCCGCTCGTCGGCTTCGTCTGGCGCTCGTCGAAGCTCGGCGACCGCGCCGCCGCCGTGGCCGGCTTCATGAAGTCGGTCGTCGAGGCGAACCGCCTGCTCGCCACCTCCGACGCCGAGTGGGACCGCCTGCGGCCGCTGATGCAGGTCGACAGCGACGCCGAGTTCGCGGCGCTGAAGACGCGCTACCGCGAGGGCATGGTGGAAGGCTGGTCCGCCGCCTATACCGGCTCCGCCGACAAGCTCTACCAGACCCTGGAGACGCTCGGCGGCGAGACGCTGGTCGGCCCGAAGACGACGTTCGAGCCCTCGGTGTTCTGGATGCCGTCGTCCTGACGACGGCTCTCGAGACGGACTTGCGGGCGGGGCTGCGACGGTGGCGACGGGATCTGGCGTGTCATCGACGCTCTCGCGCATCGGCTGGACGCTGGTCTCGCTGGCGGCGCTGGTGGCGGTGTGGGCCGTCGCTGCGGCCTTCGTCGACAGCCGCGTGCTGCCGGGCCCCGCCGCCGTGCTGGCGGCGGCGATCCGCGACAGCGCCACCGGTGAGCTGCCCTGGAACGTCGCCATCACCCTCGGCCGGGTGGTGGTCTCCTTCTCGCTGGCGATGATCATCGGCGGCGCCATCGGCCTGGCGCTCGGCCGCTCGCCGCGCGCCGACCGCTTCTTCGACGGCTGGCTGATCGTCCTCCTCAACATCCCCGCCCTCGTCGTCATCATCCTCTGCTACGTCTGGTTCGGCCTGACCGAGGTGGCGGCCATCTCGGCGGTGGCGATCAACAAGATCCCCAATGTCGCCGTCACCGTGCGGGAAGGAGCCCGCGCGCTGTCGCGCGATCTCGACGAGATGGCGACCGTCTACCGCTTCTCGTGGCGCCGCCGCCTGCGCCACGTGGTGATGCCGCAGCTCGCGCCGTTCCTGGCCGCCTCGGCCCGCTCCGGGCTCGCGCTGGTCTGGAAGATCGTGCTGGTGGTGGAACTGCTCGGCCGCTCGAACGGCGTCGGCTTCCAGCTGCATCTCTACTTTCAACTGTTCGACGTCGCCTCTATCCTCGCCTATGCGATCGCCTTCATCCTCGTCGTCCAGGCGATCGAGATCCTGATCCTGCAGCCCTGGGAGCGCGCGGCGAACCGATGGCGTCGATGAGCGGCCTCGACATCGCGATCGATCGCAAGGCGTTCCCGGCCGTCGGCGCCACGGCGGAGCGGCTGCTCTACCGCGACTTCCGGCTTGCGGTGGAGCCGGGGTCCTTCGTCGCGCTGATCGGCCCGTCCGGCTGCGGCAAGACCACGCTCCTCAACATGGTCGCCGGGCTCGATCGTGACTTCCAGGGCGTCGTTCGCACGGTGTCCGGCAGCGGCGCGGGCGAGGCGCCGCCGTCGCCGCGCTTCGCCTATGTCTTCCAGAACCCGCGTCTACTGCCCTGGCGCACCGTTCGCGAGAACGTCGCCCTGGCACTCGATGCAGACCAGGCGGCGCGCGGCCTCGTCGACCGCTTCGTCGACCTCGTCGGCCTCGCCGAGGCGGCCGACCAGCACCCCGAGCGGCTGTCGGTCGGCATGCAGCGGCGCGCGGCGCTCGCCCGCGCCTTCGCCACCGAGCCGGACGTGCTCCTGATGGACGAGCCGTTCGTGTCGCTCGACGAGGCGACGGCCGAGCGGCTGCGGCAGTTGCTGCTCGATCTCCTCGCCGTGCGGCCGGCAACCGTGCTGTTCGTCACCCACGACACCCGCGAGACGGTGATGCTCGCCGATCGCCTGATCGAGGTCGCCGGCAATCCGGTCTCGATCGTGCGCGACGTCCGCATCGGCCTCGACGCCAGCGGCCGCCGGGACGCGACCGTGCGCGCCGCCGTGCATGCCCGCCTGTTTACCGAGGGTCACCCCGTGCTCGTGCCCGTCGGCGGCGACCGCCCGGCCGGGGGCGCGCTGGAGGGGCGGCGGTGAGCCCCGGTGGTCCGACGCGGCTGCTCGTCAGCGCCCGCGACGCCGAGGAGGCGCTGGTGGCATTGGCCGCCGGAGCCGATGTCATCGACCTCAAGGAGCCGCGCGACGGCGCCCTCGGCATGGTCGGCCCGGACCAGATCCGCCGCGCCGTCGCTGCCGTCGGTGGCCGCCGCCCGGTCAGCGCCACCACCGGCGACGGTTCGCCGGACGATCCCGCCGCTGTCCTCGCCGCCGCCACCGCGGTCGCCGAGACGGGGGTGGACTATGTCAAGGTCGGTCTGTTTCCCGGCGCGGGGCGAAGGGCGCTGATCGAGACGCTGGGCCTGGGTCTTGCTGCAGAGACGCGGCTCGTCGCCGTGCTGTTCGCCGACCACGGCTTCGACGCGGGCCTGATCGCACCGCTGGCCGACGCCGGCTTCCATGGCCTCGTCATCGACACCGCCGGCAAGCGCAGCGGACGGCTCCTCGATTTCCTCACGCCGGACGAACTCGCCGGTGTGGTGGCGGCCTGCCGGGCGGCGGACCTGTTCTGCGGTCTCGCCGGCTCGGTGCGCCTCGAGGACATTCCCGTGCTCGCGGCCCTCTCGCCGGAGCTCATCGGCGTCCGCGGCGCCGCCACGGCCGGGCCGGATCGTACGGCCCCGCTCGATGCCGGCCGCGTCGCGACCCTCGTCGCCGCGCTCGCCGCCGCCGCCCGTCCCCATGCCGCCTGATTGCGCCGGGACTGCGGGCGTGGCACGGCAACAGTGTCGTCCCCGACCTGTTCCGCGCCGCCGTACCGGAGAGCCTGATGCCTGATCCCGCGCCCCCTTCGTCCGCCGCGGACCAGGCTGCCTCGAGCCGCCCGGCGAAGACGCCGCGCAAGCGGCGGGCGGGGCTGGTGCTGCCGCGCCTCGCTTGGGCGCTCACCGGCTCCGGCCACTATTTCACCGAGACGCTGGAGCTCGTCGCGGCGGCCGGCGAAGTCGACCTGTTCGTCTCCAAGGCGGCGGCCGAGGTGGTCAGCATGTACAAGCAGCGCCTCGACACGCTGCCGCCGTCGGTCCGCGTCATCAAGGACACCACGGCCAGCGCCGCGCCGATCGGGCGGTTCTATTATGGCGACTACCACACCGCGATCATCGGCCCGGCCACCTCGAACACGGTGGCCAAATGCGTCTACGGCATCTCCGACACGCTCGCGACCAACGTCTTCGCCCACGCCGGCAAGTGCCGGGTGCCGACGATCGTGTTCGCCTGCGACACCGCGCCGGAGATGGACACGATGGCGCCGAAGGGGATGGTGAAGGTCTATCCGCGCCGCGTCGACCTCGAGAACGTCGAGCGGCTGCGCAGCTTCGAGGACACCGAAGTGGTCGAGACGCTGGACGAGCTGACGGCGGCGATGCGGCGCCGGAAGCTCGCCTGACCGTCGCGATGGCGGACCACCTCGTCTTCGTCACCGGCCACCTCGCCCGCCCGCGGCTGGAGCGGACGATGGCCGCGATCGGGCGCGACGAGTTCGACTGGACGATCGTCGACGCCGGCGTGAAGGTCGCCGCGCTGATGACCCAGGAGATCCTCAACCGCCGCCTGCAGCTGCCGGAGGGCGCGAGCCGCGTCATCCTGCCGGGGCGCGCGCGCGTCGACCTCGCGGCGCTGACGGGGCGCTTCGGCGTGCCGTTCGAGCGCGGGCCGGAGGAGATCGCCGACCTGCCGCGCTGGCTCGGCCGCGGCGGCCAGCCCCCGGATCTGTCGCGTCACGACCTCCGGCTGTTCGTCGAGCTCGTCGAGGCGACGTCGATGTCGGTGGAGGCGATCGTCGCCCGAGCCGTCCGAGACCGCGACGCTGGCGGAGACGTCGTCGACATCGGCTGCCTGCCCGGCACGCCCTTTCCCCATCTCGAGGAGACGGTGCGGGCGCTGAAGGCGGCGGGCTTCCGCGTCAGCGTCGATTCCGGCGATCCTGCCGATCTCGTGCGCGGTGCGAAGGCCGGCTGCGACTTCGTCCTCAGCCTCAGCGAGGCGACGCTGTCGCACCTCGACGAGATCGCCGCGACGCCGGTGCTGATCCCGGCCGAGCCCGGCGACCTCGCCTCCCTGCTCCGGGCAGCCGACCAGTTGACGGCGGCGGGCCGGCCGTTCCTTGCCGACCCGGTACTGGACCCCATCCATTTCGGCTTCACCCAATCGATCGAACGCTACGCCGCCTTCCGCCGCGCCCGGCCGGAGGTCGAGATGCTGATGGGCACCGGCAACCTAACCGAGCTCACCGAGGCCGACACCACGGGCATCACGGCGATCCTGCTCGGCATCGCCTCGGAGCTCGAGATCCGCAACGCGCTGATCGTCCAGGTGAGCCCGCACACGCGTACGACGGTGGCCGAGCACGACGCCGCCCGCCGCATGCTCTACGCCGCCCACCGCGACGCGGCGCTGCCGAAGGGCTACGGCGAGATGCTGCTCGGCCTGCACGACCGGCTGCCGTTCGCCAGCACGCCGGCGGAGATCGACGCGCTCGCCGGCGCCGTGCGCGACCGCAACTACCGCATCGAGGTGGCCGAGGACGGCATCCACGTCTTCAACAAGGACGGCCACCATGTCGTCACCGACGCCTTCGACGCCTTCCCGAAGCTCGGGGTGGAGGCTGACGGGGCGCACGCGTTCTATCTCGGCGCCGAGCTCGCCCGCGCCGAGATCGCCTGGCGGCTCGGCAAGCGCTACGCCCAGGACGAGGGGCTCGACTTCGGCGTCGCCGCGCCGCCGCGCCCGCGCGGCGACGAGACGCGCCTGCAGGAGGCCGGCCACACCTTGCGCGCCGGCCGCGAGCGGAGAGAGTGAGGCGATGGCCTTCATCCTCGAAACGGTCGTGGTCACCACCGACGCCGCCGGCACCGCGCACATCGCTCCCTACGGGCTGATCGCCGACGGCGACGGCTGGGTGCTCGCCCCGTTCCGCCCGTCGCCGGCGATCGCCAACCTCTCCGAGAACCCCTTCGCCGTCGCCTCCTCGCCACGCGACATCCGCGTCATCGCCGGCTGCGTCACGGGCCGGCGCGACTGGCCGACGGAGCCGGCGGGCCACGTGCCGGGCCGGCGGCTGTCGAGCGACCATGCCCATGCCCATCTCGAACTCGCCGTCGAGAACGTCGAGGAGCACCCGCAGCGCCCGCGCTTCCGCTGCCGGGTGGTCGAGACGGTCGCGGTGAGGGCGTGGCCGGGTTACAACCGCGCCCAGAACGCCGTGCTGGAGGCGGCGATCCTGTCGACGCGGCTTTCCATGCTGCCGCCGGAGAAGGTCGCGACCGAGATCGCCTACCTGTCGATCGCCATCGAGAAGACCGCCGGCCCGGCCGAGCGCGAAGCCTGGGGCTGGATCATCGAGCGCATCGAGGCGCACAACACCGTCACCCACAACACCGTCACCCACAACAACGCCACCCACAACAACGCCGCCGGCTGAACCG
>CAZDCR010000096.1:0-1878 GCA_964503995.1 uncultured Segnochrobactrum sp. | reverse complement strand
CACAACACCGTCACCCACAACAACGCCACCCACAACAACGCCGCCGGCTGAACCGGCGCTGCCCTGAACAAATCCAAGGAGACGACCGATGTTGAAGAGCCTGTTCGCCGTCGCCCTGGCGGCCATCGTCGCCGCGCCGCTGCTCGCCCCGCCCGCCGAGGCGCACGGCCCGACGCGCAAGAAGATCACCGAGACGATCGAGATCAACGCCCCGCCGGAGAAGGTGTGGGCGGCGATCGGCAACTTCCAGGACATGTCCTGGCACCCGGCAGTGGTGAAGCAGGAAGGCCAGAACGACAACGCCATCGACGCCACCCGCCGCCTGACGCTGCCGAACGACGGCACCATCGACGAGGTGCTCTACAAGTACGAGCCGGCGAAGATGTCCTACTCGTACCGGATCACCGCCGTCGACGTGAAGGTGCTGCCGGTGACGAACTACTCCTCGACGATCACCGTGCTGCCCGGCCCGGACGGCAAGACCTCGACGGTGGAATGGCGCGGTGCGTTCTATCGCGGCTACCCCAACAACGACCCGCCGGCGGAGCTAAACGACGACGCGGCGATCGCGGCTGTTACCGCCGTCTACAAGAGCGGGCTCGAGGCGCTGAAGAAGAAGATCGAATCGGGCAGCTGATGGCTGCGCGGCGATGCCGGCAGCGACGATCCCGGCCGCGATGGTGAACGCGGGACGTCTCCTGCGCGCCCTCGCCATGGCGGCGCTGTTCGTCATGACGCCGGCCGCCGCCGACGAGGCCTTCGTCACCAACCAGGAGAGCGAGGACGTCAGCGTCGTCGACCTCGCGGCCGGGAAAGTGGTGGCGACGATCCCGATCGGCGGTCGGCCCGCCGGCATCGCGGTGGCACGGGATGGTGGCCGCGCGTTCGTGACGAGCCCGGAGGGGAAGTACCTCACCTTGCTCGACACGGCCGCGCGCACGGTCGTGCGGCGGATCGTGCTCGACGGCGGCCCGCTCGGCGTCGCCGTGCATCCCGCCGGGGCGCCGGTCTACGTCGCCGACTGGTACGGCGCCCGGCTGTGGGTGGTCGATCCGGACAAGGGCGCGGTGACGGCGACGGTGGCGGTCGGCGCGTCGCCATCCGGCGTCGCCGTCACGCCCGATGGTCGCCTGATCCTCACCGCCGACCGCGACGACGACCAGGTCTCCATCATCGACGCCGCGAGCCTTGCGGTGGTGGCGGTGGTGAAGGTCGGCACGCGGCCGTTCGGCGTGACGGTCGATGGCGACGGCCGGCGCGCCTACACCGCGAACGTCGGCTCCAACGACGTCACCGTCATCGACATCGCCGCGGGGGCCGTGGTCGGCCGCGTGCCGGTCGGCGAGCGGCCCTATGCGGTGGCACTCTCCGGCGGCCGCGGCTTCGCCACCGACCAGTACGCCGAGACCGTCACGGCCTTCGACCTCGCGACGCTGGAGCCACTTAGCGCCATCAGCGTCGGCGAGTACCCGGAAGGCATCGAGACGGCCAGCGACGGCCGCCTCGTCGTCGCCAACTGGTTCTCCAACGCCCTGTCGGTGATCGACCCGGCCACCCTGGAGGTGGTGGCGGAGGTGCGCGTCGGCGACGGGCCGCGCGCCTTCGGGACGTTCCTGCGGCGCAGCCGGTGAGCGGGGACCGTTCTGCAGCTGGTGGGCCGGGGGCTCCGCTGCGGTGGACGCAGTCGCTGCGCATCCATCTCGCCGTCCTCATCGTCGGACTGCTGCTCGCCGTGGCGACGCCGCTGGTGCTGCTCGCCTACGGCCAGGGGCAGGAGACGGCGCTGGATGGTGCCCGCCGGCAGATGCACCTCCTCGCCGAACGTGTCTCCGATCGCCTGTCGGACCTCGTCTCCAGCAGCCTCGCCCCGGTGACGCT
>CAZDCR010000095.1:0-9199 GCA_964503995.1 uncultured Segnochrobactrum sp. | reverse complement strand
GTGCCGCTCCATGCGCAAGGTCGCGGCCATGGCGGAAGAGGCCGAGGATTTTGTGACCCACGACCTGATGACCGGCCGGCTCGCCTACCACGAGAAGGTGGTGTGGATGCTCCGGGCGACGCTCGCCGACTGAGCGACGCCCGCGGACGGTTCCCAATCTATTCCGACACGAGGAGAGCAATCATGGCATACGCTAGCAAAGCCACCACGGCCCTGGTCGCCGCCGCGCTTGGGCTCGCCACCGTGACCGCGACGTTCGTGACGATCTCGTCCGCGTCCTCCGTCGCTGACCCGGCGCCGATGAAGATCCAGGATCGCCTCGCCGCCGAGGTCCGGCTGATCTCCATCGACGACCCGATGGACACCGTCATCATCGACACCCCCGAGGAGAACCTCACCGTCGCCATGCGCTCGGCTCCGCTGCCCGAGCCGGCGCCGCGCACGGCCGGCCTCGACGAGCCGCGCACGGATACGGTGCCGCTGCCGCGGGCGAAGCCGATCGAGAGCGCCAGCCTTGCCGGCGTGCCGCTGCCGCAGCCGCGCCCGCAGGCCGAGATGATCGTCGGTTCGCTCGACGCGCAGCTGCAGACGGAGACGCGCTGAGGCGCGCCCCGCACCAGAACACAATATGACAGGAGAGACCAAGATGCGTGACACCGCCGCCCATGAGGCGCTCAACGCCCAGGAAACCGTATCGCTGATCGGTAGCGACAAGGTCGAGGGCACCGCCGTCTACGGCCTCGACGGCTCCCATATCGGCTCTATCGAGCGCGTCATGCTCGACAAGCGTAGCGGCAAGGTCGCCTATGCCGTGATGAGCTTCGGCGGCTTCCTCGGCATCGGCGCCGACTACTACCCGCTGCCGTGGGCGAAGCTCGATTACAACGAGGCCCTCGACGGCTATCAGGTCGACATCACCGAACAGCAGGTGAAGGGCGCCCCGAAGTACTCCCGCGAGGACGAGTACGACTGGACCGATCGCGAGAGCGACCGCCGCATCTCCAGCTACTACGGCGTGCCGCCCTACTGGATGTAACGCGAGCCCGTCAGCGATGACGTTCGACGAAGCCCCGTCGCACCCCCGTGCGGCGGGGTTTCGCGCTCTGCGGCGAACTTCGCGGACGTGCCTGCGCAGGCGGGAACTTCCGCGCCCCCTCGTGGATTTTCCGCGACGGGGGTCCTTCCGGCACTGGAGAGCACGATGCCCCAAGGCGACAAGTCGGCCTACACCGACAAGCAGAAGCGCAAGGCCGCGCACATCGAGGAAGGCTACGAGGACCGCGGCGTTCCGAAGGACGAGGCAGAGGCGCGGGCCTGGGCCACCGTCAACAAGGACAGCGGCGGCGGTAACAAGAGCGGCTCGGGGCGCGGCAAACCCGACACCAACGCTTCGGCCAAGACGGGCGGAAAGCGCGGCGGCGAGGCGTCCGCCGAGCGCTCGTCGGCGGCACGATCGGCATCGGCGAAGCGGGCCGCCGCGGCTCGCTCGCCGGCGGATCGCTCGGCCGCGGCGAAGAAGGCGGCAGCGACCCGCAAGCGCAACGCCGGCGACCGCGAGAAGGCCTGAGACGACCGGCCCTCCCCTCGCCGTTCATCGCGCCCGTAGCGACGGGCGGGCGGAGGATGCTACCACCTCCCCCTCGCGCAACCGCCAGGGGGCGTCCGCGCGACGATGCGGACGGCGACGTCGATGGCGGTTGGACAGATCGAAGACCTCGGCAGCTGGGATTACGTCGTCGTCGGCGCCGGCACGGCCGGCTGCGTCCTGGCGAACCGTCTGACGGAGGACGGCCGCACCCGCGTCCTGCTGCTCGAGGCGGGCGGCAAGGACGACTGGATCTGGTTCCACATCCCCGTCGGCTACCTCTACTGCATGGGCAATCCGCGGGCCGACTGGGGCTTCAAGACGACGGCGCAGCCGGGGCTCGCCGGACGCGCGCTGAACTATCCGCGCGGCCGCGTGCTTGGCGGCTCCTCGTCGATCAACGGCATGATCTACATGCGCGGCCAGTCCGCCGACTACGACCACTGGCGCCAGCTCGGCAACACCGGCTGGGGCTGGGACGACGTCTTGCCCTATTTCCTCAAGTCGGAGGACCACTTCGCGCCGGAACCGGGCGTGCACGGCGGCGGCGGGCCGCTGCGCATCGAGATGCCGCGGGTGAAGTGGCCGATCCTCGAAGCCGTGCGCGACGCCGCCGAGGAGATCGGCATTGCGAAGGTCGCCGACTTCAATCGCGGCGACAACGAGGGCTCGTCCTACTTCCAGGTGACGCAGAAGCGCGGCGTGCGCTGGAATGCGGCGAAGGCCTTCCTGCGACCGGCGCTGAAGCGCGGCAACCTGCGCGTCGTCACCGGCGCGATCGTCCGGCGGCTGGAGCTCGACGGACGGCGCGTCACGGGGCTCGATCTCGAGGTGAACGGCCAGCCGACAACGGCCACCGTCAGCGGCGAGGTGCTGCTCGCCGCCGGCGCCGTCGGCTCGCCGCACATCCTGGAGCTCTCCGGCATCGGCGATCCCGACCGGCTTGGCCGCGTCGGCATCGAGGCGCGGCACGCGTCGCCGGGCGTCGGCGAGAATCTGCAGGACCACCTGCAGATTCGCACCGTCTTCGGCATCGCCAACGCCCTGACGCTCAACACGCTGTCGGCGAGCTTCTACGGCAAGGGGCGGATCGCGGCAGAGTATGCGCTCCTGCGCACCGGCCCGATGACGATGGCACCGAGCCAGCTCGGCATCTTCGCCCGCTCCGATCCGGCCTATGCGACGGCGAACATCCAGTATCACGTGCAACCCTTGTCGCTGGACGCCTTCGGTGAGCCGCTGCACGCCTACCCGGCCATCACGCTGTCGGTGTGCAACCTCCGGCCCGAAAGCCGCGGCGGCGTCCACGCCACCTCCCCCGATCCGAAGGCGCCCCCAGCGATCAACCCGAACTATCTCGACGCCGAGGCCGACCGCCGCGTCGCCGCGGATGCGATCCGACACGCCCGCCGCCTGATGGCGGCGAAGGCGATGCAGCCCTATACGCCGAAGGAGCTGAAGCCGGGGCCGGAGGTCGACGGGGACGCGGCGCTGGCGGACGCGGCCGGCCGCA
This sequence comes from uncultured Segnochrobactrum sp., assembly GCA_964503995.1. GTDB lineage: Bacteria > Pseudomonadota > Alphaproteobacteria > Rhizobiales > Segnochrobactraceae > CAMDHY01. Next base: position 6,101 of record CAZDCR010000095.1, on the reverse strand, counting down.
TCGCCACGACGATCTTCCACCCCGTCGGCACGGCGAAGATGGGGAGCGACGAGCGGGCTGTCGTGGACGTCCGGCTGAAGGTTCACGGCCTCTCGGGCCTGCGCGTCGTCGATGCCTCGGTGATGCCGACGATCACGTCGGGTAACACCAACGCCCCGGTGACGATGATCGCCGAGAAGGCGGCGGAGATGATCCGCGAGGACGGTCGGTCCTAGTCCCGCCCGGTGGTCGGGCTGCGATGCAGCCCGCGCCGAACGGCGTCAGCTGCGGATCTCGTCGCTCGGCCGGTAGACGCCCGTCGATGGGTCGCGCTCGAGCCGCTGGCCGCGCTCGACGCGGGCGGGCTGCGGCGAACCGGCCTGGCGCACCTCTGCGAGGCGCGCGTCGACGCGGTTCATCTCGCGCTTGAGGAATTTCCAGCCGGCATAGGCGGCAGCCGCCGCGACGCCGATGACGATGAAGTGGGGCATGCTGCTCTCCTGGCGAAGCAACTCAAACCGTCAGAGGCCGTAGCGGTTCCACAGCGCGCGTGCTTCAAGCGCCGAGACCGCGTCGTCGGCGAGCGAGGCCGCCCCGGCGCCGAAGATACCGACACCGCCGCCGCGCTTCCAGGGCCACGACCGCTCGGTGGCGATCAGCCTCATTTTGACGTCCGGGCCATAGCGGTCGCGCAGCACACCGCGCAGGTCACCGATGGTGTCGACGAGGCCGAGCCCGATGCCGGCCTTGCCGGTCCAGAACAGGCCCGAGAACAGCTGCGGGTCGTCCGACAGCAGCGCGCCGCGGCGCCCGCGCACGAGGTCGGCGAAGGTGTCGTGCACCTCCTGCTGCAAGGAGAGCAGGTGCTCGACGTCCTCGGGCTTCTCCGGGCGGAACGGGTCGAGGATCGCCTTGCGGCCGCCGGCGGTGTGGACGCGGCGCTCGATGCCGAGCTTGTGGATCGCCTCGACGAAGCCGAAGCCCGAACTCACCACGCCGATCGAGCCGACCACGGACGACGGGTCGGCGACGATCTCGTCGGCGGCGCAGGCGATCATGTAGCCGCCCGACGCCGCGACGTCCTCGACGAAGCAGATGACCTTGCGGCCCTTCTCCTGCGCCAGCGCGCGGATGCGGCGGAAGATCAGGTGCGACTGCACCGGCGAGCCGCCGGGCGAATTGATGACGATCGCGACCGCCGGTGCGCCCTTCACGGCGAAGGCGCGCTCGAGCGGGCCGGCGAGCGTCGACAGCGTCACACCGGGGCGCAGCGGCGTCACGAGACCGATCGGGCCGGAGATGCGGACGACGGGGACGACGGGTTTGCTGACGCCGAGCTTGCCGGGAAGAAGGCCGCGAAGGCGGTCGAGCATGAAGAACTCCGTCGTTGCGGGCGGGCGTGCAGGCCCGACCCGGCACAGGGATATTGGAGCGGCGAGGCCCGGGTACAAGACGCGCGGCCGCCGCCCCGCTTGCTCAGCGCCCGGCGACGACACAAGGTTCCCGCGCGCCACGCCGCCGGGGGATGCCATGATCACGCTCTATTCCTACCCGCCGCTCTCAGGCGCAGCCGACAACAACGGCTACGGGCTGAAGGTGTTCGCCGTCCTGCGGCTCGCCGGCCTGCCGTTCGTGCACGAGCACATCTTCGACGCCTCGCAGGCGCCGCGCGGTCAGCTCCCCTACATCGTCGACGACGGCGAGGCGATCGGCGACAGCGACACCATCATCGCCCACTTGGCGAGGCGGCATGAGGCCGACCTCGACGCGGCCCTGACACCGGCCCAGCGCGACACCGCCGTGATGGTCGCCCGCACCCTCGACGACCTCTACTGGGTGATGTCGTACTCGCGCTGGAAGGACGAGGCGTTCTGGCCGGCCTTCCGCGACCTGATGATGGCAGAGCACCCGCAACTGACGGCGGAGGGCATGGAGAAGGCGCGTACGTTCAACGCGCAGCGCTACCACTACCAGGGCATCGGCCGCTTCGCCCCGGAGGCCGCGTACGCGCGGGGGCTGGCGGACCTACAGGTGCTCGCGAACCTCGTGCCGGACGCAGGCTACGTGTTCGGGCCGCGGCCGACCAGCGTCGACGCGGCGATCTACGGCTTCGTCGCCAACATCCTGTTCTCGCCGATCGAGACGCCGCTGAAACGGTTCGTCGAGGCACGGGAAAACCGCGTGCGCCACTGCCGGGCGATCCATGCGGCGGTGGGCGGGGACGCGGCGTAACCGCCCCGTCTGGCACCACCGCGCCCCTCATTCGAGGTCATTCCCGGCCTTGCGCCGGGAACCCATCTTCGCGGCGAGTGAGAGCGACCGACGGCTTGGAGTGCGCGGAGACGCATGGGTTCCCGGCACAAGGCCGGGAATGACTACTGAGAGAAGAGTGCCCGGAAGCGAGCCGGCCTCCGCCGCCAGAACGCACCTGTGAAAGCGCGCCTTCAGACGACGCCCCCACCCTCAGTGGTACCCCTCGCCCGGCTTCAGCTTGCCGCGGAAGGTCCAGTACACGAAGCCGGTGTAGATCAGGATGATCGGCAGCATCGGCACCGTGCCCAGCAGCAGGAAGAGCTGGCTCTCGGGCGCGGCGGCGGCTTCCCATATCGTAATCGTCGGCGGCACCAGATAGGGGAACACCGAGATCGCCAGTCCGATGAAGCAGAGCAGGAACAGCGCCACCGAGGAGGCGAAGGTCTGCAGGCCACGACCGGCGTCGACGCCGCGGATCGCCGTCCAGGCGAACAGCGCGGTCAGGAGCGGTACCGGCCACAGCCAGTAGATCTCCGGCGTGGTGAACCAGCGGTCTGCGATGCCGGGGATGGCGAGCGGCGTCCAGATCGAGACGGCGACGATGAAGACGATCAGCGCGCCGAGCAGCGGCACCGCCCACTGGCGCGCCTTGCCGTAGAGCGGGCCCTCGACGCGCATCATCAGCCAGCCGGCGCCCAGCAGGCCATAGCCGGCGACGAGGCCGAAGCCGCACATCAGCGCGAATGGGTGCAGCCAGTCGAACGGACCACCGGCGAACTGCCCGTTCGCCACCGTCACGCCGTAGATGACGGCGCCGAGGATGACGCCCTGGAAGAACGCGGCCACCGTTGATCCCGCGGCGAACGCTATGTCCCACCAGTGGTGATTGGGCTTGGAGACGAAGCGGAATTCGAAGGCGACGCCGCGGAAGACGAGCGCCAGCAGCATGAAGATCACCGGCAGGTAGACCGCCGGCATGATCACCGCATAGGCCTTCGGGAAGGCCACCCACAGGCCGCCGCCGCCGAGCACCAGCCAGGTCTCGTTGCCGTCCCAGAAGGGGGCGACGGAGTTCATCATCTGGTCTCGGTCGGCCTCGTGGCGGGTCCACGGGAAGAGGATGCCGACGCCGAGGTCGAAGCCGTCGAGCACCACGTAGAGGACGATCGCGGTGCCGATCAGGAGGGCCCAGATCAGCGGCAGGTAGTAGTCGAACCAGAGGCTGCCATCGACGTCCATGCCGCCTACTCCCCTGCCTGGATGGCCTTGCGGCCGGCGTCGTGGGCAGCCGAGAGCGGCCGCATCGCGGTGGCGTCCTCGTCCTCGTGGCCGCGGGCCGTCTGCGGACCCTTCGCGAGCAGCCGGTTGATGTAGTAGATGCCGGCCGAGAAGACGATGCCGTAGACGATGACGAAGAGCACCAGGGTCGTGAACACCGCCCCGCCGACGACCGGCGAGATGGCATCGACGGTGCGCAGGATGCCCGTCGCCACCCACGGCTGCCGGCCAACCTCGGTGGTGAACCAGCCCGCCAGCACGGCGACGAAGCCGATCGGCCATGTCATGGCGACGAAGCGCAGGTAGCGCCCCTCGGCGAACAGCCGGCCGCGCCGCCACTGCCAGGCGCCGAACGCCACCGTCAGCAACATGATGCCCCACAGCGCGACCATCACGCGGAAGGAGAAGAACGGGATCACCACCGGCGGTCGCTCGTCGACCGGGAATTCCTTCAGGCCCTTGATGGTGCCGTCGAGGGTGTGGGTGAGGATCAGGCTGCCGACATAGGGAATGGTGATCTGGTAGTCGTTGCGCTCCTCGGCCTCGTTCGGCCAGGCGAACACCACCCAGGGCATCGGCCCCTCGTTCTCGCCCTCGCCGCCCCAGTGGCCCTCCATGGCCGCCACCTTCACCGGCTGGTGCTCCAGCGTGTTGATGCCGCTCGCATCGCCGAAGAAGCCCTGCAGCGGCACCAGCACGATGAGGATGCCGAGGCTCATGCGCACCGCCGTCTCGGCCTGGTCGACGGCCTTGCCGGCGAGCCACCAGCGCGCCCCGGTGGCGAACACCACGAAGGCAGTGGTGATGTAGGCCGCCGTCAGCATGTGGGCGAAGCGGGTCGGGAAGGTCGGGTTGAAGATGATCTGCAGCCAGTCGACCGGGTAGGCGATGCCGTCACGCACCTCGTGGCCGGCGGGGAACTGCATCCAGCTGTTCGCCGACAGGATCCAGAAGGCCGACATCGTCGTGCCGATCGCGACCGCCAGGCAGGCGACGAAGTGCAGCCACGGCGGCACCCGGTTCCAGCCGAACAGCATCAGCCCGAGGAAGGTCGCTTCCAGGAAGAAGGCGGTCAGCACCTCGTAGCCGATCAACGGCCCGACGACGTTGCCGACGACTTCCGAGTAGCGGCTCCAGTTTGTGCCGAACTGGTAGGACAGCACGATCCCCGAGACGACGCCCATCGCGAACGACACCGCGAACACCTTCGTCCAGAAGCGGGCGAGCAGGTGGTAGCGGTCGTTCTTGGTGTAGAGCCACATCCCCTCCAGCGTCGCGATCCAGGCCGCGAGGCCGATCGTGAAGGACGGGAAGATGATGTGAAACGAGACGGTGAAGGCGAACTGGATGCGCGCCAGGATGACGGGATCGAAGTCCATGCGACGCGGCTCCGTTCGTTCCCCCGCCGCGCCCGTGACAGGGCAGCGGCCGTCGAGCGATTGCCTCACTCTGGCGCAATGGTTTCACCGCGCGCCGACAGGATCAAGACAAATGAAAGGCGGCGCTCGGCCGCGCGACATCTCCGCGCTTGGACACGTTGGCCAATTGCTCAGCCGCCGAGCTCGTCGAGCTTGCGCTTCAGGCTGAGGAAATCGCGCCAGGCGAGGCGCTTCTGCAGCGGCTGGCGCAGCAGATAGGCCGGGTGCAGGGTGGCGAGGCACGGCACGTCGCGCTCGCCGACCCGGTGGCTCAGCCACTTGCCGCGCAGCTTCAGGATGCCGTCGGACGAGCCGGTGAGCGCCTTCGCCGCCGGTCCGCCGAGCGAGACCAGCACCGCCGGGTCGACGAGCTCGATCTGGCGGGTGAGGAACGGCCGGCAGATCTCCGTCTCCTGGGCGCTCGGCGTGCGGTTGCCGGGCGGCCGCCACGGCACGACGTTGACGATGTAGACGCTCGACCGGTCGAGGCCGATCGCCGCCAGCATGCGGTCGAGCAGCTTGCCGGAGCGGCCGACGAACGGGCGGCCGTCGAGGTCCTCCTCCCGCCCCGGGGCTTCGCCGATCAGCATGATCCGGGCGGCGGGATTGCCGTCGGCGAAGACGAGCTGGGTCGCCGTCTTCTTGAGGTTGCAACCCTCGAAGCGCAGCATGACGTCGCGCAGTGCCTCGAGGCTCACCGCCGCAGCCGCCTCGGCGCGTGCGGCCTCGATCGCGCCCTCGTCCGGCAGCGTCACGGTGACGGCGGGCGCCGGCTGCACGGGCCTGTCGAGCCGTGGCGAGGGCCCCTGCGACGGCCCCCCTTCCCCGCCGTCCTGCCACCGCGGCGGCGCCTCGCCGACGGGGCCGGGCGGCGGCGCGGCCAGCCGGTCAATCGCCTCCTCGAGCACGACGGCGTCGACGCCAACGGCGTCGTACCATTCGAGCAGGGCGATCAGGGCGCGCGGGTCGGACATGCGGTTTCCGGTGGGGCGGCCGATGTGGACCGCGCCGGCACCATAGCCGCCCGATCGCCGCTGCGCACGCCGTCGGCCTCGGCGCAATCGAAGCACCGGCAGCGGCGCTGCACCGCAGGATCGTCACCCCGAACGGCAGTGCCGTTCGATTGCAGCGATCCCCTCATCCCCTTAAGACGACGTTGGAAACGATCGAAGG
>CAZDCR010000094.1:0-9273 GCA_964503995.1 uncultured Segnochrobactrum sp. | reverse complement strand
TGACCCGTGCCGGGCTCGTTGGGGCTGCTTCCTTCCGGACCTGACCCGGTTGGCGAGTGGCGCGTCCACCACCAACCTCCCGCCCCGTATATCGGCGACCGGGGGCAGCTTGGCAAGCGTCGTCGGTGGTGCGAGACGGCGCGCGGGCGCGACGCCTCAGCCGATCAGGCCGGTGATGCCGTCCCAGGTGAGTTTCAGGCCGACGACGAACACCGAGATGTAGGCAATCCGGTAGAACAGCTTCGCCGAGATCACCCTGACCGCCAGCACGCCGAGATAGACCGAGACGATGGCGAGCGGCAGCAGCACCGCCGAGGCGAGGAGGTTCGCTTCCGTGAACTGGCCGAGGAAGAAGTAGGGCGGCACCTTGATGGCGTTCAGCACCGCGAAGAAGACGATGCTGGTGCCGGCGAACAGCTTCGGCTCGAGCCGCAAGGGGATGATGTAGATCTGGAAGGGCGGGCCGCCGGCGTGCGAGATGAAGCTCGTGAAGCCGGAGAAGAAGCCGGCGAGGCCGCCGCGCACGTGGCTGTGGCCGCGCGGCGTCGGTGCCGGCGGGCGGAACCAGTGCAGCAGCACGAACGCCACCGCCATGACGCCGACCATCAGGCGCACGTGGGTGTCGGTCACCCAGGTCGCGGTCAGCCAGCCGATGCCGGTGCCGATGATGGCGCCGGGCAGCGTGTGCAGGAGCGTCGCCTTGTCGATGTCGCGCCGGTAGGCGATGAGGCCGGCGATGTCCATGACGACCAGGATCGGCAGCAGGATGCCGGCCGCCTGCAGCGGCGGCAGGTTGAACGACATCAGCGGCACGGCGAGCAGCGCCGCGCCCCCGCCGAAGCCGCCCTTCGAGATGCCGATGAGGAACACCGCCGGCAGGGCGAACGCATAGAACAGGGGATCGGTCAGCATCTCGGATCAAAGCGGGGAGGGCGGGGGCCGCGGGTGACGCGGGCGGGCTGGAGCGGGACGATAGCCTAAAGTCTGAGGGCCGTCCGCCCGCAATCGGCCGCGTGTACGCATTCTCCCCACGCTTGCATTCGCCCGTCCGCGGGTGGGAACATTCGGCAACGAGAGCCGGCCCCGCGGGGGACCGGCCGGTGCGGCGGAGGCGCGCTCCGTCGCCGGCCGACGGAGGAAGATGGGCATGGTGAGCCGTTATCGCGAAGTCTACGAGGCGTGGCAGCGGGACCCGGAAGCCTTCTGGGCGGCGGCGGCCTGCGGCATCGACTGGTACACGCCCTGGACGACGGTGTTCGACGCCTCGGCCGGCGTCTACGGCCGCTGGTTTCCCGGCGCCACCTGCAATGTCTGCCACAACGCCGTCGACCGCCACCTTGAGACACGGCCTGGCCAGGCGGCGCTGATCTATGATTCGCCGGTCACCGGCAGCCGCGGCGAATGGTCCTATGCCGAGCTCCTCGACGAGGTGCAGGCAACGGCCGGCGTGCTGGCCGACCACGGCGTGACGAAGGGCGATCGCGTCGTCCTCTACATGCCGATGGTGCCGGAGGCGGTGTTTGCCATGCTCGCCTGCGCGCGCCTCGGGGCGGTGCACTCGGTGGTGTTCGGCGGCTTCGCGGCGGCCGAGCTCGCCACCCGCATCGATGACGCCCGCCCGAAGCTGATCGTCTCCGCCTCGTGCGGCATCGAGCCGTCGCGCGTCGTCGCCTACAAGCCGCTGCTCGACCACGCGATCGAGCTCGCCCGTCACAAGCCGGAAGCCTGCCTCATCCTGCAGCGCCCGCAACTCGCCGCCACTCTGGTCGAGGGCCGCGACGCCGATCTCGGCGCGCTCACGAAGGCCGCGCGCGACGCCGGCCGCAAGATCCCGTGCGTGCCGGTCGAGGCGACCGATCCGCTCTACGTCCTCTACACCTCCGGCACGACCGGCCAGCCGAAGGGCGTGGTGCGGGACTCCGGCGGCATGATGGTGGCGCTGAAGTGGTCGATGTCGGCCGTCTACGGGCTCGAGCCGGGCGAGGTGTTCTTCACCGCCTCCGACGTCGGCTGGGTGGTCGGCCACTCCTACATCGTCTACGGCCCGCTGCTGCACGGCTGCACGACGGTGCTGTTCGAGGGCAAGCCCGTCGGCACGCCCGATGCCGGCACCTTCTGGCGGATCGTCGCCGACTATGGCGTGGCGGCGCTGTTCACCGCGCCGACGGCCTTCCGGGCGATCAAGAAGGAGGACCCGGAGGGCAAGAAGGTCGGCGACTACGACCTCTCGGGCTTCCGCACCCTGTTCCTCGCCGGCGAGCGCGCCGACCCCGATACCGTGCAGTGGGCCGAGCGCATCCTCGGCGTGCCGGTCGTCGACCACTGGTGGCAGACGGAGACCGGCTGGCCGATCGCCGCCAACCCGGCCGGGCTCGGGCTCCTGCCGGTGAAGTACGGCTCGCCGACGGTGGCGATGCCCGGCTATGCGGTGGAGGTGGTGGACGACGGCGGACATCCGGTGGCGGCGGGCACGCTCGGCAACATCGTCATCAAGCTGCCGCTGCCGCCGGGCTGCCTGCCGACGCTGTGGGGCGATGACGAGCGCTTCCGCTCGGGCTACCTCGACGACTTCCCCGGCTTCTACAAGACGTCGGACGCCGGCTTCGTCGACGAGGGTGGCTACCTCTTCATCATGTCGCGCACCGACGACATCATCAACGTCGCCGGCCACCGGCTGTCGACGGGGTCGATGGAGGAGGTGCTGTCGGCCCACCCGGCGGTGGCCGAATGCGCCGTCATCGGCGTCGCCGACGCGCTGAAGGGGCAGGTGCCGTGCGGTCTCGTGGTGCTGAAGTCGGGCATCGACCGGCCGACCGCCGACATCGAGCGCGAGCTCGTCGAACGGGTGCGCGAGGAGATCGGCCCCGTCGCCGCCTTCAAGATCGCCATCACCGTCGACCGGCTGCCGAAGACGCGCTCGGGCAAGATCCTGCGCGGCACCATCCGCCAGCTCGCCGACGGCGAGCCGCCGCGCGTGCCGGCGACGATCGACGATGCCGCCGTCCTGCCGGAGATCGAGACGGCGCTCCGCGGCCGCGGCCTCGCGAGGCCGGTGGTGTGACGCGCAACAGGCGTGGCTTGCCGCGCCGTCAAACCAAGACGGCGTGGCCTCGCCTCGCCGTTCAGGCGGCGAGGCCGACGGCGCCGGCTTCGAGCGCGATTGCCGCCGACTGCACGATCGCGGCATAGCGGACGGCGGTCTGGATGTGCTCGGTCGGCACGCCGGCCTTCGCCAGCACCGCCTCGTGGGCGTCGATGCACATGCCGCAGCCGTTGATGGCGGAGACGGCGAGCGACCACAGCTCGAAGTCGACCTTGTCGACGCCGGGTGAGGCGATGACGTTCATCCGGAGCTTCGCCGGCAGCGTGCCGTACTGCTTGTTCGAGGCGAGGTGGACGAAGCGGTAGTAGACGTTGTTCATCCCCATGATCGTCGCGGCCGCCTTGGCGGCGGTCATCGCGGCCGGCGAGAGATGGGGTGCCGCCTCGGCGACGAGGGTGTCACGCACCACCGGGTTGCGGCTGGCGATGCCGCAGGCGACGAGCAGGCCGTATTTCTGCTGCGCCGTCAGGGTCTCGTCGCCGGCGATGGCCGAGAGGTTCAGCCGGACGTCCTTGGCGAACTCCGGCAGCTGCTGCTTCAGGGCGTCGATCGACATCAGGGCCTCCAGGCAAGCCCGCGAGGGGCGGCCACGCCGCTCGCGCCGGCGCGGGGAGGGCGCGCCGGCGGGGCATGGGACAGGCGAAAAGTCCGCAAGCGCCGGTATCCGCTCGGCACGGAACGGCGGGCGTACGGGACAAGGCGGTGGGGGGGCGGGCGGCGGCTCGACGGTCCACCGCCCGCTCCGGGCAGGCACGTTGTCTCAGGCGTTGCACCGGGGCGGCGGCGGGCGACGGTCCCGCCCCAGCCGTCCCGGCTCGTCGTCTCGAAGCGTCGCCTCAGGCGGCCTTCAGCACGTCGCCGCCGACTTCGCGGTTGCACGGGCAGAGCTCGTCGGTCTGCAGGGCGTCGAGGACGCGCAGCGTGTCCTTCGGGTTGCGGCCGACGTTGAGGTTGGTCGCGTAGACGTGCTGGATGGTGCCGTCCGGGTCGACGATGAACGTCGTGCGATAGGCGACGCCGTCCGGCGAGCGCACGCCGAGGCCGTCGATGAGCGAGCCGTTGGTGTCGCCGAACTGCCAGATCGGCAGCTTGTCGAGGTCGCGGTGGTCGCGCCGCCAGGCGAGCTTGACGAACTCGTTGTCGCTGGAGCCGCCCATGACGACGGCGTCGCGATCTTCGAACTCGGCCGCGAGGCGGGCGAACTCGGCGATCTCGGTCGGGCAGACGAAGGTGAAGTCCTTCGGATAGAAGAAGATCACCTTCCACTTGCCGGGAAAGCTCGCCTCGGTGAGCGTCTCGAAGGCGCTCTCGCCGTTTTCCTGGTGGGCGTTGAAGCCCGGCTTGACGCCGGTCACGCTGAACGACGGCAGCTTGTCGCCGATTCCGAGCATCTCGGATCTCCTTGAAAGGCCAGATTGTCGGTACAGTCCGGGGAGGAATGGCGGTGCGCCGAGCCGGTCGCTACCGCACCTGCGAGATGGCATGCCGCGCTGCGGTCGGTCAAAATCATAATTCCGCACGAACCGATCGGAAAAATCGATATGCTCGGGCTCGATCGACGGCTCCCTCCCCCCGCGGCGCCCTTTGCGCGCGCTGCCCGGGCCGTCGCCGACATTGTGAGCCCGATGACGCCGCTGCCGACGATTCGACAGATGCAGTACTTCGCCGCGCTGGCGGAGCACCGCTCGTTCAGCCGCGCGGCGGAGATCTGCAACGTCAGCCAGTCGTCGCTGTCGGCGGCGATCCGCGCGCTGGAAATCGCCGTCGAGGCGCAGCTGGTCGACCGCTCCGGCCGCGTGGTGACGCTCACGGAAGCGGGCGAAGCGGTGCTCGCGCGGGTGCGCACCATCCTCTCCGACACCCAGGAACTGGGCGCCATCGCCCGCTGCGACCGCGTGCCGCTGGCCGGAAAGCTGCGCCTCGGCGTCATCCCCTCGATTGCGCCGTTCCTGCTGCCGCGGGCGCTGCCGTCGCTGCGCGGCCGCTATCCGGAACTGCGCCTCTATCTGCGCGAGGGGATCACGCGGGTGCTGATCGAGGACCTCAAGGACGGGCGCCTGGACGCCGTGCTGATCGCCTTCCCCTATCAGGTGGACGGCCTCGAGACGGAGCTGATCGGCCGCGATCCGTTCCTGTTCGCCGCACCGCGCGAGCATCCGCTCGCCTCCCGTTCGGCCGTGCGCCCGCAGGAACTCGCCGCCGAGCCGCTGCTGCTGCTGGAAGACGGGCACTGCCTGCGCCAGCACGTGCTGTCGGTCGCCGGTAGCGCGCCGCCGGGTGCAGCGGAAGTGCGCGCCACCTCGCTGACGACGCTGGTGCAGATGGCCGACAACCGGCTCGGGCCGACGCTCCTGCCACGCATAGCGGTGGACGCCGGCATCACCGCCGGCACCGAGCTCGCCGTGGTGCCGGTGGACGGTGCCGGCGCAAGCCGCGACCTCGGCCTCGCCTGGCGGCAGCGCTCCCGGCGCGCGCCCGACTTCCGCCTGCTCGCCGCGCACCTGCGCGGCTTCGTCCAGGGTCGCCAGGGCAATGGCGGCCGGGCCGGACCGAGCGGGGAAGCGCCGCCGCCCGCCTCGCCCCGGACCGAAGGTACCCGGCTCGCCCGCGGCGCCGTGCCGGCCTGCGTGCTGCCCGTGCCGCCACCGCTGCCGAGCCTCGGTCGTGCCTGAGGCGCCGGGAAGCGGCCCCGAAGGCTCTGGCCGCGACGGCTCCGGCCAGACCGGCACCGACCCGGCCGGTCACGGCACGGAGACCGGCGACCTCGCGATGCTGCCCTCGACCCGACCCCGCAAGCGCCGCTGGCTGCGCCGCATCCTGCTTGTCGTCGTGGCGCTGGTCCTGGCGCCGTTCGTTCTGACGCTCGTCTACCGCTTCGTGCCCCCCGTCTCGACGTTGATGGTCTGGCGGGCCGTGACGCTGCAGCCGGTGACGCGCGACTGGGTGGCGCTCGAGGACGTCGCGCCCGTGCTGGTGCGCTCGCTCGTCGTCTCTGAGGACGCCCGCTTCTGCGAGCATTTCGGCGTCGACATGGTGGAGCTGCGGAAGGTCCTCGACGACTTTGCCGCCGGCGAGGCGACGCGAGGGGCGAGCACCATCCCGATGCAGGTCGCCAAGAACCTGTTCCTGTGGCCGGGTCGCGACGTCGTCCGCAAGGCGGTGGAGTTGCCGATCGCCGCCTGGATCGACCTGACGCTGCCGAAGGCCCGCATCATCGAGATCTACCTCAACATCGCCGAATGGGGGCCCGAGGGCGAGTTCGGCATCGCCGCCGGGGCCGAGCGCGCCTTCGGCACGCCGCCCGACAAGCTCACCGCCCGCCAGGCGGCGCTGCTCGTCGCGGTGCTGCCGAACCCCGTCGTGCGCAACGCCGGCAAGCCGACGGGGGGCGTCAACCGGCGGGCGAACACCATCGCCGCCCGCGCCCGCCAGTCCGGCGGCCTGCTCGACTGCATCTACCCGGACGGGTAAGCCCTTTCCGACTGCCGACTGCCGATCGCGACATCGCGGCGCTCGCCGCCGCTGCGACAGGCCTCTGGCCATCCGCCCGCCACCTCTGTATAAGGCCCCACGATTTCCGCTGGGTCCGATCGACGAGCTCCCGGCCGGCCTTCAGGGCCGCCCGCGCGAACCTCGCCGTTTCCGGCGGCCGAGAAGGACGACGACGATGGCTGTTCCGAAGCGAAAGACCTCCCCCTCCAAGCGCGGCATGCGCCGTTCCGCCGACGCGCTGAAGGCCCCGACCTATGTCGAGGACAAGGACTCCGGCGAGCTGCGCCGCCCGCACCATGTCGACCTGAAGTCCGGCATGTACCGCGGCCGCCAGATCCTCGAGCCCAAGCAGGACTGACCGGGCCGCCGGCCGCGCGGCGGTCGCCCCCTAGTCCACGATCTCTGTCCCGCCCATGAGCACTCCGTGCCTCCGCACGGGGTGTTTTGGCTCGTCCGCATCGGTTCGGCATCGCTTGCCGCTCCCGACCGGTCGTCGAGCACAGGGTGGAGACGCCGCGGCGCCGACGATGGATGGTCGTCCCGCCTAGCCCGCCTCCACCCAGGCCCGCAGGATGCGGTGGGCGATGGCGAAGGGCATCGGGGCGGTGAGGCCTTCGGGGTGCGTCCGCTCGAGCATCGCCGCCGCCTCGTCGCGGTGGAACCAGCGGCAGTCTTCCAGCTCGTCCGAATCCATTGTGATGGTCTCGCCGAGGGCCTCGGCGAGGCAGCCGATCATCAGCGAGGACGGGAACGGCCACGGCTGGCTGGCGAGGTAGCGCACGCGGCCGACGGGCACGCCGGCCTCCTCGCGGATCTCGCGGCGCACGGCGTCCTCGATCGTCTCGCCCGGCTCGACGAAGCCGGCGAGGCACGAATACATGCCGGGCATGAAACGGGCCTGCCGGCCCATGACGCAGCGATCCCCGTCGACCGCCAGCATGATCACGACCGGGTCGGTGCGCGGGAAGTGCTGGGCGCCGCAGGCCGGACAATCGCGCCGCCAGCCGCCGGTCGACAGCTGTGTCGCCGTCCCGCAGTTGGCGCAGAAGCCGTGGCGGCCGTGCCAGTCGACGAGGCTCTTCGCCTCCGCCAGCACCGACAGCGCCCGCGCATCGAGGACGCCATCCATCGCGAGGCCGCGCAGGTCGCAGGCCTCGAACCCATCCGGCAGCGTCTCCGAGGGCTGCAGCGGCGCGGCGAACAGCGGCTGCCCGCCGTCGAGGCCGAGGAACACCGGCGCGTCGAGCCGCGCCGACAGGGACGCGGCGACGCCGCGTCCGTGCACCGCCGTGCGATCCTCCCCGACGCCGGCGAGCACCGGTCGGTCGCGGTCGATCAGCACGAAGCCGGCGTCCGCCCGCTCCGCCAGTTCCGCCAGCAACGCGGCGTCGGCGCGCCGGTCGCCGAGCCGGTCGAGCGTCGAGGTCGAGAAGCCGGTGAGCCGCGAAGGCTCGTCGTCGGGAAACGGGATCGGCATCAGCTCAGCCTTCGAGGTCAGTCCGCCCCGAGGCGGGCGGCGATGTCGGCGACGAAGGCGGCGCGGCGATGCTCGTCCCAGGCCGAGCGCGGCACGGCACCCCAGACCGGGTTCGGCCACGCCGCGTCCGTGGTGAAGCGGGCGATGACGTGCACGTGCAGTTGCGCCACCTGGTTGCCGAGCGCGCCGACGTTGAGCTTGTCGCAGCGCGTCGCGGCGGAGAGTGCGCGCTCTGTCGCGGCGATCTCCTCGATCAGCACGGCGCGCTGGGCCGGCGTGAGGTCGGTGAGCTCGACGAGGCCCGCGACGCGCGGCACCAGCACCAGCCACGGATAGGTGGCGTCGTCCATCAGCCGGACGGTCGACAGCGGCAGGTCGGCGACCGCGACGGTGTCGGCTTCCAGGCGTGCGTCGAGGACGAAGGAGGTCATCGGGAGGCTGTCATCGAGGTGGATCACCGGCGGCCGGTCCTGCAGAGGACCGAGAGGGAAGGGTGCGCGATCCTGCCCCGCGCCGCCGCCCCGGGCAAGGCGCGCGGATGGCACCAGGCGAACCCGGCCTCGCCGCTGGCCGCCGTTCCGGTCTCGCCGGCTGCGTTGTCGCCGAGGCGCGAATCGGGCACTGGGGCCGCCGTCGCCGGTGCGCGGAGGCGTCCGCGGGAACCCCGGCGCACCGACGTGCGTTGGCGAGCTGATCTGGAACATCATCGGAAACTCGCCGCGATGACGAGCGTCGTTCAGGAAAGTCGCCGCAGCGGCGCAGTCACACCGCCAACTTCGCGCGACCACCGCATCGATTTCTGGCGCGGCGTGGCGCTGGTGACGATCTTCGTCAACCATGTCCCCGGCAATGTCTTCGAGTACCTGACGCACCGTAACTTCGGCGTTTCAGACAGCGCGGAACTGTTCGTCTTCCTGGCCGGGTTCGCGGCGGCGGTTGCCTACTTTCCGAAATTCCTGTCGGGAGATCGCATCGTCGCCACCGGCAAGGTCGTCCAGCGCACGTGGACGCTCTACCTCGCCCATGTCGTGCTGATGCTCGCGGCGGTGGGGATGTTCTTCGCCGCGGCGATTCACTTCAAGGACACCCACTGGCTCGAGGCTTATGGCCTCGACGTGCTGTCGACCGAGCCGGTGCGCGGCTACATCGGCCTCGTCACGATGGGCCACCAGATCGGCTACTTCAACATTCTGCCGCTCTA
>CAZDCR010000093.1:275-9301 GCA_964503995.1 uncultured Segnochrobactrum sp. | reverse complement strand
CTCATTGCCGAGGGGCTGGCGGCCGATGACGAGGCAGTGACGTCGATGCTCGCCGATCTCAGGACGCTGGCCGCTGCGCCCGACCGCCGCGATCTCGCCTGGCGCTACGGTCTCGACCGCGACGTGCTCGATCGCGACACCCGCACCGTCGAGCTGAAGAACTGGATCGAGCACCAGGTGCGGCCGGCGGCGGCGGCTCGCGGCCGGGGCTGAGGTGCCCCGGGAAGGTTGGTCCGAAGCCCGCGGGCCGACACCGGGCGGCCGCCCCTTCGCTTCAGTAGATGCGGCGCGCCGGGGAAGGCGGGCCTCCGCCCTCTCCGAGCTTTCCCGGCATCTCGGGCTCCTCCGGCTCACCACCGGCATCGACGCCATCGTCCGCCGGCTCGGCCGGTGAGGCCTCCGCGATGCTCGGTCGTTTCCCCTCTGCGAGGAAATGCACCTCCACCGTGCCGTCCCGCCAGGCGACGAAGAAATCGGCCGAGGGAGCGAGCGCCTTCAGGACCTCGGTGATGCTGCCGCGGTAGACACCGGAGACCAGCGCTTCCGGCATGTCGTCCGGCGGGTCGATGGTGCTGCCGACCGCCTCGGCGACAGCGACGATGATGTCCTCGACGGCGGCCTCGTTCGCGTCGATGGTGAGGTCGTGGGCATCACCCGTCACGGTGACTTCCGCGAGGGCCGGAACGGATCCGAGGACGCCGGCAAGCCAGGCGGCACCAACCAGCACCCGCAGCGGCGCCATCAGTAGTCCTCATCGTCGCCGGTGCTCTCGGCCGAGAGCACGACGGTGTGTTCCTGCGCCCCGTGGCGGAACACCACGGAGCGGGGAGCCACGGAGATGAGCGTCCAGTCGGAGAAGCTCTGACCTTCGCGCAGCCGCACGACCTCGTCCTCGACCTCGTCGTGCAGCATGGCGATCCGCAGCGTGCCGCTGATGACGACACCGGCGAGGCGGACCTGCGGCGGCGTGGCGTCCGGCACATCGGCCACTTCGGGCTCCGGCTCCGGCTCCGGCTCTTCCTCGACCACCTCCGGCTCCGGCTCGACGCCGCGGCGGTCCGGCGAGAACAGCGGCCGGTCGCGGGTCGCCGCGAGCAGGTCGAGGGTGAGCCATGGGAACGGTGTCGGCCGTGGCGCATCTGCCTGCGGCTCGATCTCGGGAATCGGTTCGCCTGTTGCGTCGACCAGCACGAAGGTCTGAGCCTGCGCCTCCGGGCTCGTCGGGCAAAGCGCGGCGAGCACAAGCGCCAGCAGCGGCGCCGCGAGGACGAGCCGCGCCGCCGTCACGTGCCGCCCTCCGGAGCGGTCGAGGACTCGGCTGTCGCCGGCGGCGGCGCGCGCCAGAAGCCCGAGACCACCAGTCCGACGCGCAGGCGCTCGTCGTCGACGCGGCCCCCCGCCTCCGTCGGCACGAGCGTCAGCGCATCGACGATGGCGAACGGCACGCCGCTCTCCAGCGTGAACAGCGCCTGCTGAACCGCTGCAATGTCGCCCTCGAAGGTGATCGACACGACGATCCGCCGCGTCGCCTCGATGCCGTCGACGATGCGCACGACCTCCGCCGTGGCAACCTCGCCGCCCGCGTCCTCGACGGCACGGGTGACGATCTCCTGCAGGCCGTTCGCCGCTACCGCCTCGGTCTCGCCGGCGAGGCGAGCGGTCTCAGGCGGGATGGCGATGCCGCCGTCGGCGGCGCGCGACGGCAGCGGCCGGCGGCGCAGTGTCTCGAGGATGTCGGCCTTGGTTGAGGCCTCGACGTCGAGCGCCCCGAGGACGGTCGAACCCATCCACGCGACGCTCGCGAGCACCAGGACGAGCACCAGCACGCCGACGCCTGCGGCGGCGAGCTGCGCCCGGGGCACGCGGTCGCCGGGGCTCACGGCGCCGGCTCCAGTTCAGGCACCACGGCGGCCTCAATGTGGAACCTGTCGCCGCCGGCGATGCGGATGGTCGGCGCGAAGAACGAGGCCCCGTCGAAGGCGGACGAGGCCTCGAGCAAGGGCACAAGATCGGCCACCGACCTGGAGACGCCGATCAGGCGGACGCGCCCGTCTTCCAGCCGGAAATCGGAGAGATAGGCGTCGTCCGGCAGCACGCGCGACAGCGATTCCATCACGACGACGGCGATCGGGCTCTGGCGCTTCAACTGGTCGAGCGTCGTCGGCGGACCCGACGGCCGACCGGCGGCGTCCGCCGCGCTACGCAGCAGGGCGCGGCGGTCGGCGGTGGCGGCGTCGATCTCGGCGATGCGGCCGGTGAGGTCGTACCACCGCACCGTCGACCAGACGGCGTCGACGGCGGCGAGCAGCGTGAGCGCCGCAAGAATGCCCGCGGCAGCGGTGCGGGCGTGGCGCCAGGTCCGGGCGTCGCTCTCGCCGAGCGCGACCGGGATCGGCCGCGCGTCGGGGCCGGTGCCGACGACGGCTATGCTCTTCGCCCGGCAACGGGCGGCAATCGCCAGCGGCGCGGCCAGAGCCCGCCGACTCGTCGCCGTCACCGTGACGGCGATGCGGCCCTCCGGCGCCGGGGCGATGTCGAGGGCGTAGATCACGTCGGCCGCCCGCCACGGCACGAAGCGGTCGAGCTGGTGGCGGACGACGCCGTCGATGAACGGACGGCTCTCGGCTGGAAGCGGATCGAGGCGGTGGACCACGACACCACCGGGGGGCGCGATGATCTCGAACCGGCCACCGGCCAGCGACTTCTCGGCCCCGGCCGGGAGAAGGTCGATATCACCGGACGGACTGCGCGTTGCGGAAGCGATCGACCGGTCGCCATCGCGGCCAGCCACACCGATGACCCAGCGTCCCTCGAGGAGGCGCAGCGTCAGGCGCTTGCCACCGGCGAACATGCCGACGGCGGCCAGCAGCAACGCCCCCAGCCCGTCGATCCAACCGTTTATCCAGGTCCGGACGCGCATACCCCACCGACCCGTCAAGGCCCGTCGCCGGCGAGGACCTCGTCCAGCATGTATAGCACCCGGTAGGGCCGCATGTCGTCTTCACGGTCGACGATGAGGGCGACGAACCGCCTCGGGCGGCCGCGCGCCGGGGTCACGGTGATGGTGGCGCGCCAGCCGGGCGCCGGGTCCTGGCTGACATATTCGTCGGATGCGCCGAGCTGCAGCACGGCGAGCTCGCTGTCGGGCAGCCCCGTCTGGCGTTCCTCCAGGAAGGATTCGATCCGCGACGCGGACGTGCCGGGCAAGGCCTGCAGCACGACGGGTTCGGCGACGAACGGGTCGACGAGGCCGAACGGATTGCCGACCGTCACGTAGGGAAGCGCCCGCTGCACGAGAGCCGGCGGCATGTCGAGCACGGAGGCGAGCTCGAGCGGATGGACGAAGGGTCCGTTGCGGGGCGCCGCGAGGCCGGACCCGCGATAGGCGCCCACCTCGGCGCCGCCCTCGCGCACGTCGTCATCGGGGTCCCGCCAGTCGACGATGCGCGCCGCGATGGCGTCCGCCCTCTCCGCCTCCTCGCCAAGCGCCCGGAACAAGCCGGCGAACAGTTCCTCCGCTGCCCCGTTGAGGTCGATGCGGCCGCGCTCATTGACGACGTCGATGGTGACGGTCGCATCATCGAGGGCGACCGTGCGGCTCCCGGACCCGAGCATCTCGAGCTCGCCGGAGCGCAGCATCAGCCCCGCGAGTTCCAGGCCGGCCCGCGCAGAGACGAAAGCGCGCTCGCTCTGCACGGCAGCGGAGAGATCGCGCGCGGTGCCGCCGACGACGCGGCCGACGACGGAGGCGAGCACGGCGATCATGCCGAGCATGACGAGCACGACGAGGAGCGCGGAACCTGTGCGGGGGCCGGGCGCGCGATGTTCGTCGGAAGCGTGTCGGGCGGTCATCGGCCCTAGTCCGGCGGTGGTGTTGGGTCACCGTCGTCCTGATCCGTCTCCTCGCCGTCCTCGTCGCAGAAGTCGGGCGGCTCGTCGGTGATGCAGGCGGCGGAGAGGTCGGCGGGCACGAAGAAGGACAGCGGCAGCGGCAGCAGTGGGCCGGTCGGCGTCAGGATCGTCAGTTCGACGCGGGCGGGCATGTCGCGGCGGTCCTGCCACTCCGCGACCTTCCTGCCATCGGCGGCGACGTAGTCGAAGCGGTACTGGTACGGCCCGGTCAACAGGGTGACCGGGTCGCGGAAGCCGCTCGCCGTCGGCGCGGCGTCCCGCAGCGGGGCGCGGCGCCGGACGATCGCCTGGCCCGCCGGGCCATCCTGCTCGATGCCGAAGGAGACGAGCTCGATGCCGCCCCGTCCAGGGCCGAAACCGGTCGCCGTGGCGAACACGACATAGCCCGGTCCGCCCCGGAAGATCATGCTGGTCGTCTCGCCGCGCGTCAGCGTCATCGGCACCACCGACAACAGGTCGCGGGCGATGCGGTCGTTGCCGCGCGTCAGCATGTCGACGAGTTCGGCCGTGCGCGCGCCCCTGCCCCAGCCGAGGATGAGCTGGCTCGCGAAGGGCGCGAACGTCACCATCAGAAGCACCGTCATCGCCAGCGCAACGAGCACCTCGAGCAGCGAGAAACCGGCGCGCCGTCCACCAGCCGGCACGCCGCGGCGGCCCACAGGCGGGCGACCTACCGTAGCGGCGTCGGCTGGCGGCTCACGGCGCATCGCCGTCTCCGCTGGCGCGCGCGAGGCGCACCGTCTCGAGCCGCACCGTTCCGCCCCGCGGTCCGGTGACGACCACCCGCAGGCGCATCGGCACCGGCGGCGGCGTCGCCGACTCGTCCTCGCCGAGGTCCTCCGCCGGCGCCTCGATCGGGGCTGCCACGGGCGCGAGCATCTGCGCCATCGACGTCGCTTCCAGCTGCCAGGCGTACACTCCGGCAGCGCCGACCGTCGTGCCCGGCGCCAATGCCGCCCCGCTCGGCACCGCATCCAGCACCGCCCGCGCGACCGCCCAGGTGTCGACCTGCTCGCGCAGGCGCGCGGCCTCGCTGCGGACGCCGGCGAAGAAGCGCACCAGCGCTGTCGAGATGATGATCGCGACGATCAGCGCGACCATCACCTCGATCAGGGTGAAGCCCCGACGGGAACGGGCGGGGCTAGGTCCGCTCGGGTCCGACCACATCCACCCATCCCGTCAGCCAGTTGACGCGGATCCGGAAGCTTCGCCCGCCCTTGGCGAGCCGGACGACGCCGCCGCAGGAGCTGCCATCCGGGTTGAAGGTGATCTGATAGCGCCGGTCGCCGAGCGAACAGGGTGTCGCGGTGGTGACCTCGAAGGTGAGGTCGCGCGGCACCTTGACCGTGCGGCCCCTCGCGTCGCTGACCGTGCGTCCATCGAGGTCGATCACCGTGCCGACGCGCTGCCCGTCGCGGACAGCGCCGGTGCGATCGGCGCGCAGCATCGTCGCCACGTCCATGACGGTGGCGGCCAGTCCGGCAGATGACGTACCGCGCGGGATCGCCGGCCAGATGATGGCGGCGGCGAGCAGCACGATGGCAAGCGCCAGCGCCATGTCGAGCAGCAGGAAGCCGCTGCGGCGGCCGGCGGACCGTTCCCCGGTCACCACGGCCTGTTGCCCCGATGGGTCGCGATCAGCGCGTCCAGGACGTGACGTCGGCGTTGCTCCCCTCACCGCCATCGCGCCCGTCGGCGCCGAGCGAGACGATGTCGTAGTTTCCGTGCTGCCCGGGCGAGCGATAGACATACGGGTTGCCCCACGGGTCGGCCGGCACGCTGCGGTCGCGCAGATAGGGGCCGTTCCAGGTGTCCACGCCCGGCGGGCGCTGCGCCAGCGCGGCGAGGCCTTCCGCGGACGTCGGATACCGCCCGGCGTCGATGTAGAACAGGTCGAGCGCATTCGAGAAGCTCTCGATCTGCAGCCGCGCCGTCTTCTCGCGGGCGTCGGTGAGGTAGTTGAGCACACGCGGCCCCACCAGCCCCATGATCAGGCCGATGATGACGAGCACGACGAGCATCTCGACGAGCGTGAAGCCGGCGCGGGCGGCGGCGACCACGGTTCCCGTGGGCGACGTCACGCTCGCTTCGACGTCCGGTGTCCGCTGGAACGGCATAGGCACTCCCTAAAGCGCGATCTGGTTGATGCTGAGCAGCGTCGACATGATCGAGACGATCAATGATCCCACGACGACACTGATGACGACGATGGCCGCCGGGCCGACGATCGCCGCCAGCCGGTCCAGTCGTTCGCCGAGTTTTCCCTCGTAGAAATCGGCGCAGCGCCGCGCCACCGTCGCGAGTTCCCCCGATTCCTCACCCACCCGTAGCATGCGCGCCGCCAGAGGCGGAACGAGGGCAGTTTCGGTCAGGCAGTCGACGAGGCGTCCGCCGCGCCGCACCTTGTCGAGCACCACGGATATCGGCTCGGCGTCGGCTCCGGCTGTGTCGGCCATCACTTTCAGGGCGTCGGTGAGCGTCACGCCGTTCGCGAGCAGCGTGCCGAGGCCGCGGCAGATGATGGCGGTGCGCCGGAGTTCCACCACGCCACGGATGCCGGGCAGCTTGCCGAGGCCGCGCACCAGCCGGTTGCGCAGGGACCGCGTCCGCAGCGCCACGAAGAGGAGAAGGGCGAGGCCGGCGAGCACGCCGAGCAGGAGGTCGCCGTTCTCCGTCAGCCACGTCGACAGCCCGAGCACGACCGAGACGAACGGGTCCGGCTCGGTGCCGAAGTCGGCGATGACGCCGGCGAACTGCGGCACGACGAAGAGCAGGAAGAACACCAGTACCGCGACGGCGACGATGAGCAGGAAGGCCGGGTAGCGCAGCGCGCCCGCGACCTTGGCGGCGACGCGCTCCTGGCGGGCGCGGTCGTCGGCGACGGCCTCGAGCACGGTCTCGAGCCCGCCGGCCGCCTCAGCGACCCTGACCATCGCGATCACTTCCGTCGGGATCGATTCCGGATGGGCGGCGAGTGCCTCGGCGAAGCCGGAGCCGGAGCCGATGGCGGTGCGAAGGTCGGTGAGGAGCCGCGACGCCGCCGGCTTGACGTCATCGCCGAGGAGCTTCAGGGCGTCATCGAGCGGCAGGCCCGCCTTCAGGAGGAGCGCCAGGTCGCGGATCAGCACCGTCACCTCTTTGGGGTGCAGGCGACCGATCGAGAAGTAGCGCCGCCAGCCGGCCCCGCGCGGGGCCGCCCGCTCCTTCGTCTCCAGCGGGATGTAGCCGAGGTCGACGAGATGAGCGGCGGCGGCGGGGACCGAGTCCGCCTGCAACTCGCCGGAGACGAAGCGTCCGTCGGTGTCGAGCGCCTTGTAGCTGAAGACACCCACGTCAGCGGCTCGCGGTGACGCGCAGGATCTCGTCGTAGGAGGTCAGCCCCTCGCGGACCTTGCGGATGCCGTCCTCGGTCAGCGTCGTCATGCCTTCCTGGCGTGCCGTCTCCTCGATCACCCGCTCGCTCGCACCCTCGACGACGAGTTTGTGGATCGCCTCGCTGATCGGCAGGATCTCGAAGACGGCGCGGCGACCGATGTAGCCGGTGCCGGCGCAACGCTCGCAGCCGACCGGCTCATAGAGCATGTCGCCGGGCGAGAAGCCGAGCGCGACGAAGCGGCGGTCCTTGCCGTGCCGCTCCGCCGACAGCGGCTCCATCCGCTTGCAGTCCGGACAGAGGATGCGCACGAGGCGCTGCGCGACGATCAGCCGGAGGCTGGCGGCAAGCAGGAACGGCTCGACGCCGAGGTCGACGAGGCGGGTGATGGCGGCGGCGGCGGTGTTGGTGTGCAGCGTCGTCAGCACCAGATGGCCGGTGAGCGAAGCCTGGATGCCGATGCGCGCGGTCTCGCCGTCGCGCATCTCGCCGACCATGATGACGTCGGGGTCCTGGCGGAGGAAGGCGCGGAGCGCGTTGACGAAAGTGAGCCCGATCGCCGGCTTCACCTGGGTCTGGCTGACGCCCTCGACCTCGTATTCGACCGGGTCCTCGATGGTGAGGATCTTGCGGGTCGAATCGTTCAGGCGGGCGAGCGTGGCGGCGAGCGTCGTCGTCTTGCCGCTACCGGTCGGCCCGGTGACCACGACCATGCCGTGCGGCGCCTCGAGTTCCTCGGAGAACACCCGGAAGTCGCGCTCGGAGAAGCCGAGGCCATCGAATCCGACGAGCCGGCGGTCGCGCTCGAGCAGGCGCAGGATCGCCGCCTCGCCGTGGACGGTCGGCATCGTCGCGACGCGGATGTCGATCTCGCGCCCCGCCGCCTTGAAGCGGGCGCGCCCGTCCTGCGGCAGCCGGCGCTCGGCGATGTTGAGGCCGGAGAGGATCTTGACGCGCGACACCACGGCGCGGGCAAGATCGGGCGGAAAGGTGCGCATCGCCTGCAGGATGCCGTCGATGCGGATGCGCACGCGCAGCCCGGCCCGCACCGGCTCCAGATGCACGTCCGTGGCACGCCGTTCGACCGCCGCCTCGAGAATCTCGTTCACGGCCCGCACGATCGGCGCACCGCTCGCGAGATCGCGCAGGTTCTCGATCTCGACGTCCTCGCGCTCGCCGTCGCGGGGGGCGGCGGCGGTGCTGGCGTCCTCGGCACTGACACCGACGCGCTTCAGCGCAACATCGATCTCCTCGAACGAGGCGACCTCGAGCGTGCACGGCCGCTCGAGCGTCCAGCGCACCGTCTCGACCAGCGTCTCCTCGCTCGGATCGGCGAGCGCGAGCCGAGCCTCGCCGCCGGCGGTCTCGTAAGGGTAGAGCGACCAGTCGCGCAGGAAGCGGCCGGAGAAGTGCTCGGCCAGCGGCTTGCCGGCGAGCATCGCCGCGAGGGTCGCGCGCGGCAGGCGATGATGCGCTGCAACCTCCTCGGCGAACTCCGCTGCCGGCAACCCCGAGCGTTCCAGAAGCTCTCGATAGAAAGATTGGCGACGCGCACCCGCACCGCCATCGACCTCGGGCGCCGCGACACCCGCCAGGCCAAGCGCCTCCGCCAGTCCGGAGGCCGGCTTGTGTTTCACATCGCTCATCGAACGCGCGTCTTTCCGGATCCGATCACCGTCACAGCACGACTAAACGAAAACTGATCAAGTAAAACGCGTCATGGTTAACAAGACGACATGCC
>CAZDCR010000093.1:0-265 GCA_964503995.1 uncultured Segnochrobactrum sp. | reverse complement strand
TCCCCCCGTCGTTCGTGATTCGGGGGGCCGCCGGCGCGGCCAACCATTCCATGCAGAGGGCCGAGTATTAAGGATTTGGTTACCACGCAGAACATTGACGTGTCAAGTTCAGCGCCGTATGATGCTTGTCTGCGCAGTATGGCGGCGAGAAAGTAGTGGCGTGTCGAAGGGCTGGGGTCACTGGCGGGGTTTGGCCGCCGCGGTGTTGATGGCGGCGGCTCTCGTGGGCTGCGCCGGCACTGCCACGGACGGCACCCAGGAGCCG
>CAZDCR010000092.1:0-9361 GCA_964503995.1 uncultured Segnochrobactrum sp. | reverse complement strand
CGTTCCGCGCCGCTCGTTCCGCCGAATCTGCCCTCCGGTGGCGGCGGCTGCCAGGTCGGCCGGCGCGAGCAAGGTTCCAGCCATGAGCGACGACGCTCCCACGCGTCTGTGCCGAACCATCTTCCTGTCCGACGTCCATTTGGGGACGAGAGGCTGCCAGGCGCACCTGCTGCTCGACTTCCTCCGCCATCATGATGCCGAGACGATCTACCTCGTCGGCGACATCATCGATGGCTGGCGTCTGCGACGGGCCTGGTACTGGCCGCAGGAACACAACGACGTCGTGCAGAAGCTTTTGCGCAAGGCGCGCAAGGGCGCCCGGGTCGTCTACGTCCCCGGCAATCACGACGAGTTCCTCCGAGATTATCTCGGAACCCATTTCGGCGGCGTCGAGGTCGTCGATTCGACCATCCACGAGACGGCCGACGGCCGCCGCCTGCTGGTTATCCACGGCGATCAGTTCGACATCGTCGTCAGACACGCCAAGTGGCTCGCATTCCTCGGGGATTGGGCCTACACTGCCGCTCTCGGAATGAATACCTGGCTCAATGTGGGCCGGCGCAAGATCGGCCTCACCTACTGGTCGCTCTCCGCCTGGGCGAAGCTGAAGGTGAAGAACGCGGTGAACTTCATCGGGAAGTTCGAGGACGCACTGTCGGCCGAGGCGCGACGGCGGGCCGTCGACGGCGTGGTCTGCGGCCACATCCATCATGCCGCTTTGCACGACCTCGCCGGTGTGAGTTACATCAACACCGGCGACTGGGTGGAGAGCTGCACCGCTGTGATCGAATCCCATGATGGAACGCTGGAACTCGTCTACTGGGCGAGTTCTTCCCGGAGCCTCGTCCCCGTCGCTGCGCCCGGCGCTCGCGCCGCCGCATGAGCCGACTCCTGCTCGTCAGCGACGCCTGGCATCCGCAGATCAACGGCGTCGTCAGGACGCTTGAGCGTACGCTCGAGGAACTCGAGACGTTCGGCGTCGCCTGCGAGACGCTCACCCCGGCGGACTACAAGACGATTCCGTGTCCGACCTACCCTGAGATCCGGCTGGCCCTCGCAACGCCCTGGTCCGTGTACGGGCGGCTGCGCGATTCGGGCGCCGAGCTCATCCATATCGCCACCGAAGGCCCGCTCGGCGTGCTCGCCCGGCGCTGGTGCGTGCAGAACGACGTCCGCTTCACGACGAGCTACCACACCCGGTTTCCCGAATACGTCGCGGCCCGCATCCCAGTCCCGCTCGACTGGACGTACGCCTGGATGCGCTACTTCCACGGCGCGGCGGCTGCCTGCATGGTGGCAACGCCGACGCTGGAGCGTGACCTCACGGCGCGCGGCTTCACCAACCTCGTCCGCTGGAACAGGGGCGTCGACCACAGCCTGTTCAACCCGGACCACCGCCATGTTCTCGATCTGCCGCGGCCGATCTTCGGCTATGTCGGCCGCGTCGCCATCGAGAAGAACCTCTCGGCCTTCCTGGAGCTCGACTTGCCGGGTTCGAAGGTCGTGGTGGGCGACGGGCCGGCCGTCGCCGATCTGCAGCGCCGGTTCCCCAACGTCGTCTTCACCGGCGCCAAGGTCGGCCGCGAGCTCGCCGAGCACTTCACCTCGCTCGACGTTTTCGTTTTCCCGAGCCTCACCGACACGTTCGGCAATGTCGTCATCGAGGCATTGGCGAGCGGCGTCCCGGTGGCAGCGTTCCCGGTGATGGGGCCGATCGACGTCATCGGCGACAGCCGCACGGGCGTGCTCGACAACGACCTGCGCAAGGCGGCGCTGGCAGCACTGGACATTCCGCGGTCCCGCTGCCGGGCCTATGCGCTGGGCTTCTCGTGGGAGGCTTCGGCCCGCAATTTCCTCGAGAACATGCTCGCCGCGATCGGCCACGAGCTGCCGGACCTGCCGCTCAGGGCCGCGGCCGAGTAGCCGCGGCCTCGTCGACCGTCTCGACGGTCAGCGCCGTCTGGCGGAGCACCTCGAACAGCGCCGCCGTCGACAATCCGAACAACAGGATGCCACAGCAGGCCGCCATCGGCCCGAGCAGCCTCCATTCGGACGTCGGCAGCACGTCGCCGTAGCCTAGCGTCGTGTAGTTGACGAAGGCGAAGTAGAATGACGCGTCGCCGTCGGTGGTGACGCCGAGGAGTTTGTAGATCGCCGCCCAGACGATGATCTCGAGCATGTGGGCGACAAGCAGGGTGATGGCTGACGGCGTCACCGTGCGGACGATGCGAAAGAATCGGTGTCGCGTGGCGTCCCGGGCGAGCCGGGGCGAGGCGACGATCACGGCGCTGACCACGGTCGTATGAATGGCGACGGCGACCAGGCACGCGAGCGTGCCGATGAGAACCGGGATCATGCTCCCCCCCCGCCGGCCCGATGGGGCCGTTCGCGTCCGTCGCAACTGCGCCGTCCGCTTCCTATATCGATGCGGGACGCCATTTCACGAAGGGTCGCCGATGTCCATCCTCCGCCTTGTCGCCGCTGCCGCCTTGTCCGTCTTTCTCGCGTCCCCCGCCCTGGCCCAGGGGCCGGATGAGATCTTCGAGAAGACCACGGTCTGGCGGATGCTCTCCCCGGACGCCAAGCTCGTCGTCTATGGCATCGACGATCCGGCGATCGAGGGCGTCGCCTGCCACTACACGCTGCCCTACATTGGCGGGTACAAGGGCATGTTCGGCCTTGCCGAGGAGGTCTCCGACATCTCGCTCGCCTGCCGCCAGACCGGCCCGATCACCTTCAAGGAGAAGTTCGAGCAGGGCGAGGAGGTGTTCAGCCAGCGGCGCTCGCTCGTCTTCAAGCGAATGCAGATCGTGCGCGGGTGTGACACGAAGCGGAACGTGCTGGTTTATCTCGTCTATTCCGACCGCATCATCGAGGGCAGTCCGAAGAACTCCACCTCGACGGTGCCGATCATGCCCTGGGGTGCCGCGCCGGCCCCGCGCTGCGCCGATTTCGTCGACTGACGGCGCCGTGGCGCGGCTGGATGCCGGCAAAGTGACCGGGGATATTTTCCCCTTGGCCGACCTCCGCGCTTGAGCGCCTCGGCTGGGTGCTTTACGCAACCCCTCAACCTCCGCCAATGTGCCTAACGTTCGGTTAAGGGGCGATGGGCAGGGGCGCCGGATGGGGCGTTTGGTTTTGCAGTTTTGGCCCCGGTTTGGCGGCGGAATCGTCGTCCTCGCGAGTGCGCTGGCGCTGGCCGGTTGCGTCATGGCGCCCTACGGCGAGCGGGTCGAGCCGGTCGCCCTCGCGCAGGACCGCATGCTCGGTCCGGAGGCGGCCTTTGTTGCCCCGCCCGTGGGCGGGCCGCCCGTCATCGGGGTGATCCAGCGGACCTACCGCAACGCTGTCCGGCAGTCGATCATCCTGCAGACCGACGGCAGCGTTTCCGGCGAGAACACGATCGACGTCACGTTCTACGGCCCGTTGAAGGCACCGCCCGATGCCGGCAACCTGAAGCGGGACACCGGCACGCTGACCGAGATCGCGTCCGAGATGCGGCGCAAGATCCCGCTGCCGATGGCGATCTCGCCGGACTACGCCCAGAACAGCTATGGCCCCTTCGGCTTCGCCTTCGGCGGCAACGCAACAGGCCGTTGCCTCTATGCATGGCAGCGCATTCATGCCCAGCGCAACATCTTCCAGGAGCCGAGCGCCCGGGGAGAGATCAGCCTGCGGCTGCGGCTGTGCCGCCGCGGCGTATCGGATGAGCAACTGCTGGCGGTGATGTACGGCTTCGCGTTCGTCGCCACCCTTCCCAATCCGAACTGGAACCCCTTCGGCACGCCGCCGCCCGCCGATCCTGAGATCGGTCAGCGCGGGGTGTCGATCAATCCGCTGACCGACCAGGCGGCCGCTGCGCGCGCCGCCGCCGCCGCTCCCGCGCCGATCGGCATCGCGCCCGCCGCCGCGGCGCCACCGCGGACGACACGGCGGCCCGAGACGGCGGCGGCCCCGGTCCGCACGGTTCGCCAGCCGACTGACCGGCTGCCGACCCCGGTGGCGCAGCCGACGATGGTACGGCCGTCCAGCCCGGCGTCGGCGCCGACCGAACTCGGTATGCCGCCGGCCTTGAGCGACGCATCGCCGGTCGCTTCGCCGTCGCCCCAGCCGAGTTCGACGGTTCCGACGGCGCCGGGAGCCGGGCAGCAGCCGGTGCGGCAGGTCGTCCCCGCATCGCCGACGCCGGCGGCACCGGTACCGTCCACCGTTGTTCCGGCCGCCCCGAGGGCGTCGCCGTGACCGCGTCGGCGGTGATTTCCCCGGTCCGACGGTCCGAGGCGGGGAGGGCGCGATGACGGTCGTCTGGGCGCTTCTGTGGATCACCAGTTCGGTGCTCCTGATCGGCCTGCTGGCGCAACCGATCAGCATGGCGACGCATCTGGCGGTCGGCCTGGTGGCGATCGCCGCCATCGCCGTCATCAAGATGTTCCGGCCGATGGGACTATGGCGGTCGATCTTCCTCGCTTTCGGGACCGCCGTCGTCCTGCGCTACGTCTATTGGCGCACGACGTCCTCGCTGCCTCCCGTCGAGCCCCTCGCCAACTTCATTCCCGGCATGATCCTGTATGTCGCCGAGATGTACAGCGTGGCCATCCTGGCGATCTCGCTGTTCGTCGTGTCGGATCCGCTGAAGCGTCCCCCGGCGCCGCGGCTGGCGGACGAAGACCTGCCGACGGTCGATGTCTTCATCCCGACCTACAACGAGGAGAAGGCGCTGCTGGCGATGACCGTCGCCGCCGCCAAGGGGATGGACTATCCGGATGGCAAGCTGACGGTCTACCTGCTCGACGACGGCGGCACCGATCAGAAGTGCAATTCGACCAATCGCTTCGAGGCGGAGGCCGCAAAGGAGCGGCGCGAGGAGCTTACCGCGCTCGCCACGGGGCTCGGAGCGGTTTACCTGACGCGCGCCCGCAACGAGCACGCCAAGGCCGGCAACCTCAACGCCGCGCTCGGTGTCACGAACGGGGAACTCGTCGCCGTCTTCGATGCCGACCACGCACCGACGAGCGACTTCCTCACCGAGACGGTGGGCTTCTTCAAGCGCGAGAAGAAGCTGTTTCTCGTGCAGACGCCGCACTTCTTCATCAATCCAGACCCGGTCGAGTACAACCTCAATACGTTCAATCGCATGGCCTCCGAGAACGATCAGTTCTACGGGATGGTCCAGCGCGGGCTCGACAAGTGGAATGCGTCGTTCTTCTGCGGCTCGGCGGCGGTGCTGCGGCGCGAGGCCTTGCGGGAGAGCAACGGCTTCTCGGGTCTTTCGATCACCGAGGACTGCGAGACTGCCCTCGAGCTGCACTCGCGCGGCTGGACGAGCGTCTACGTCGAGAAGCCCCTCGTCGCTGGCCTCCAGCCCGAGACCTACACCAGCTTCATCACCCAGCGGTCGCGCTGGGCGCAGGGCATGACGCAGGTCATGATCCTGAAGAACCCGATGCTGAAGCGCGGCCTCTCCTTCCCGCAGCGCATTTGCTACATGTCCAGCCTGCTCTACTGGCTGTTCCCGTTCTCGAGGGCGGCGTTTCTGTTTTCACCGCTTCTCTATCTGTTCTTCGGGCTGCAGATTTTTGACACCAGCGGCTATGAATTCTTTGCCTATACGCTGGTCTACATCATCATCAACCTGTTGATGCAGAATGCCCTCTACGGAAAGTTCCGCTGGCCGTGGATGTCGGAGATCTACGAGTATCTCCAGTCCGTCTACCTCGGCCGCGCCGTGCTGTCGGTGGTGGGCAGTCCGCGTCGTCCCGTCTTCAAGGTGACGGACAAGGGCCAGACCACCGACCGAGACCAGATCTCCTCGCTCGGCTGGCCCTTCTACGGCATCTTCGCGCTGCTGGTGGCCGGCCTTGTCGCGACGGTCTGGCGGGTGGTCACCGAACCGCTGTCGAACGACGTCACGCTCGTCGTCGGCGGCTGGAACCTGTTCAACCTGCTACTCGCCGGCTCGGCCCTCGGCGTGGTCGCCGAGCGGCGCAACCTGCGGCAGGCGCCGCGGGTTGACGTGTCGCGGCCGGGCGAACTCATCGTCGGCGAGACGACCGTCCCGGTGATGATCGAGGATGGCTCAATGTCCGGTGTGCGCCTGCTGGTGAAGCGCGGCGGCATTGGCACCATCGCTTCGGGGTCGCGGTGCGAGCTCCGCTTCACACCGTCGAAGCCGCTGCCCTCCGACCGCATGCCGATCGTCGTGCGCGACGTCGGCCTGATGAGCAACGGCGACGTCCAGCTCGGCTGCAGCTCCGACCCGACGGAGCCGGTGCACGACCGGCTACTCGCCGACCTCGTCTTCTCAGATTCCGCCCGCTGGCAGACCCTGCTGATCAAGCGGCGCGTCGAGGTCGGGGTGATTCGCGGCACGCTGTTCGTCATCTTCACGTCCGCCGTGCACGCCATCCGCGGCATCAGCTACATCTACCGCACCCGCGCCTCCCGCCGCGCGGAGAGGAGGCGGGTCGCATGAGGGCAGGGTGGCGCCGGCCGACCGTCGGGCTCGCCGCAGCCGTGCTGCTGGCGGCGACGGTGGTTGCCGCCGCGCAGATGCCGTGGCCACCCCGCGATGGCGGCGCCGTCGAGGCCCCTGGCGTCGTCGCACCCACGGTGCCGCCATCCTCCGCGCCTGCCGCCCCGCCCGCAGCGGCCGGCCCCCGCGTCGCGCCCTTTCAGATGCGCAGCGGCGAGCCCGCGTCGCCGCCGCCGCCGGTACAGCCGGCGCCACCTCCTGCTGCGGCCGCACCCTCGCCGCCGCCGGCCGCGACGAGCGGTAGCGTCGCGGTCGACCGGCCGATCCTCTCGGCTCCCGACATCAGCTTGTCGGGCGAGAACGCCTCGGTGACGGAGACCGTCTATCTCAGCACCGCCGAGGCCGCCCGGCCGGCGACGCTGTCGGTCGGCATGCTGTCGGCGGTGGTGGTGATGCCGGAGGCCTCGCGGCTGACGGTGACGGTCAACGGCGAACCGGTGATGGCCGAGCCGATCACCTCCGCCGGCCGCGTCCGGCGCTACCAGACGCGGCTGCCGGCCGGCGTGCTGCGGGCGGGACCGAACAGGGTTCGCATCGCCGTCGAACAGCGCCACCGGGTCGATTGTTCGGTCGCGGCGACGTTCGAGCTCTGGTCGCTGCTGCAGCCGGCGACCACCGGCCTCAGTTTCGAGGGCGGGCCGGTGACGCTCTCCGGGCTCGCCGATCTGCCGGCGGTCGGGATCTCCGACACCGGCTCCACCAGCCTCGTGCTGCTCGGCCCCTTCCAGGAGGGGGCGTTCGGATCCCGTTTCGCCGCCGTATCCGCGGTGACCAGCGCCGCCGCGGTGCTCGGCCGCTTCGGCCATCCGGTCGTGGAGGCGGGAGGCGGTGACCGCCCCGGGCGGCGATCTCCCGGCCGGCTCGCCGTCGTCGTCGGCACGGCCATCGCGGTCCTGCCGTTCACCACCGTCGGCGCCACCGAAGCGGAAAGGGGCCCGGCGGTCGTGTTCGCCTCCGACCCGGCCACCGGCGTTCCGACGCTTGTCGTCAGCGGCCCGTCGCCCGCCGACGTGCAGACTGCCATCGAGCGGCTGCGCGCGACCGCAGCCGACACCGTCTACCCCGGCGAAGGGCCCGGCCGCTGGCGCTTCCCGGAGGTTTTGGAGTTCGACGGCGGCGAGGCGCGCAGCTTCGCCGAACTCGGACTGCGCACGCAGGAGGTCTCCGGGCGCCGCTTCGCCGAGAGCTTCAGCTTCCTGCTGCCGGCCGACTTCTACGGGGCGAGCAGCGGCACGGCACGGCTCCGCCTCGATGCCGCCTTCACCGAGGAGGTGGGTCCCGGCAGCGTCATCAACATCCGCGTCAATGGCCAGGTCGCGCTCAGCCTGCGGCTCGCGACGACGCGGGGCGGGCTGTTCGACAAGCGCCGCATCAACGTGCCCATGCAGTTCTTCCGCCCGGGCTACAACCGCATCGAGCTCGAGACGGTGCTGGTGACGCAATCGGACCTCGAGTGCCCGCCCGGCATGTCCGGCACCGGCGAGGACCGCTTCGTGCTGTTCGATTCCAGCGTCTTCGAGGTGCCTGACTTTGCCCGCTTCGGGTCCTGGCCGAACCTTGCGGCGTTCTCGGCCGACGCGTTCCCCTACGGCATCAGCCGTGACCGGCCACTGGCGGTCTATCTCGGCGGAAGCGCTGCCGCCGCGCCGGCCGCGGCGACGCTGCTGGCGCGCCTCTCCGTCGACACCGGGACGCCCGTGCTGGCGGAGGTCGTGCCCGACGAGGCGGGGCTCACCGGTCGCGCCGCCATCATCGTCGCTACCGCCGCCGACGTGCCGCGGTCGGTGGTGACGGCCACCGGCCTGTCGCTGCCGATCGAGGCGTGGCGGACCGCCAGCGTCCGCACACCGTCCCAACCACAGACGGCACCGGCGGCTTCGGGGGCGTTCGCCGACGCGATGCGGCGCCTGGAGCAGTTGCAGCCGGCATCGCCCACGGCCGGTCCCACCGGCCCGCCGATTGACATCGGCAATCCGGAGCGCACCCGCGCCCTCTACGACCAGTGGCGGCGGCAGGTCGGCGACGACGCCACCAGCGACGTGCTGCAGTGGATCCGGCAGTGGCTGAACGAGGCGACGGCGGTGTTCGGCAATGTCAGCCGCGGCGGGGGGCCCGTGCGGCTGGCGCCGCGCAGCACGCTCGCCCTGGCGCAGGCCCCCGCGTCGGCGCCGACGTGGCGGTCGTTCTTCTGGCCGGGCGCCGCACCGGCTCCGTGGACGGTTCTGACCGGAGCGAACGACGGCTCTCTGGCGGCGGCGACAGCCGTCGTCACGGCGCCCCAGACGTGGCTTCGGCTGGCTGGTGCGACCGCGATCTACGACGAGGCGACGGGCGCAATCGCGACGTATCCCCCGGCCGCCATCGTCGACGTGGCGACGCAGCCGTTCTCGCTCGCCAACGCCAGGCTGGTGTCGGCCAACTGGTTCTCGATCAACATCGCCATATACGTGTGGGTGGTCGGCGCGCTGATCTTGTGCGTCGGCGTGACGAGTTGGATGTTCTTGCGCCGCCTCGGCAGGAAGGCCGAGCCGTGAGCGGAAAGAAGCAAGGTCCGCAGCCGATGTCTGCCTCAGCCTCGCACCGCGCCCGGGTCGGCTTGTTCGTCGGCGTGGCCGTCGCCGTGGCGACTGCCGCGACGGCGCTCGTCGCCCATGCCGTCGGGCGCGCGACCGATGGCGGCGCCGCCCCGGCGACCTCTCCGGCCGCGGTGCTCGCGCAAGGGCCGCTGATCGTTCCTCAGCGCAATGCCCTGGGGGGCGATGCGGGCGAAACCGCCGACAACGCGGCTGCGATGCCCGCGCCATCTGCCGCTGCCCCCGCCCCCCCGCC
>CAZDCR010000091.1:0-9446 GCA_964503995.1 uncultured Segnochrobactrum sp. | reverse complement strand
ATCGCCGCGGCCCCTCCCGGCCCGACGGGTCTGGCCGGCACCTATGTCGGCGCCTCCACCGAGGCGACCGCCGGCGTCGGCGTCGGTGCCAACCTGCTCGTCGGCGGCTTCAACAAGAGCTTCTCGCTGCAGCCGCTCAGCGTTTCCGGCCAGGAGGGTGCCGACATCGCCCTCGGCATCGCCGGCCTGGAACTGCGCGCCGCCAACTGAGGCTCGGCTTTCCCTTTGGAGCTTGAACGGGCGCTGTTGCGCCCGTTCCCTCGACAGGACGACCGCGAGCCGCTATCGCGGTCGTCATGCTCGTGCTCGCGATCGACGCCTCGCTCGGCCCGGTCTCCGCCGCCGTCCTCGATACGGCGAGCGGCCGGTCGGTCGTGTATCGCGATGACGCCGTCGAAGGCCGCGCCGAGCGACTGCCGAAACTCGTCGCCGACCTCCTGACGGAGGCCGGGGTTTCTCCCGCCAATGTCGACCGCGTCGCCGTCAGCGTCGGCCCCGGCGGCTTCACCGGCGTCCGCGTCGGCATCGCCTTTGCCCGCGGTTTTGCTCTCGTGCACGGCACGCCCGTCGTCGGGGTCGAGACGCTGACGGCCCTGGCGCTGTCCACGGATGCACCGCAAGCCGGCGTCCTCGCCTTCGTGCAAGGCCGGAGGGGACGCCTCCTGGCCCGCCGCTTCGACCGCACCGGTGCGCCCCTCGGTCCGGTCGCCAACATCGACGCCGCTCAAATCACCTCCCTCGCGCCCGATGCCATCCTCGCCGGACCCGAGGCGGGCCGCCTGGCGCCCGGCCGGCCCACTGTCACCGCCATCTCGGCCGTGGCTCTCGCCCGCCACGCCGCCAGTCTGGATCCGGCCGCAAACCCGCCTGAGCCGATCTACGCCGCGCCGCCCGACGCCATCGCGCCGGCGCCGAGCCGCCTGCTGGCCGTGCCCGTGCCGGCGCGCGCGGACATGCCCATCCGGCCGACAGCGGCCACATCGACGATCGGGGAGCAATGACGGCATGTCGAGCCTGTGGTGGGACCCGTCCGGCTGGCCGATGTCGTGGTGGCCGATGTCCTGGTGGCCGGCCGGGCCGCCGCCGCTGATCGACGCCGCCGCTGCCGCCGACGCCCCGGCGCTGGCCGAGATCCACGCCGCCTGCTTCGCCCGCGGCTGGAGCGAGGCCGAGCTTGAGGCGCTGGTCGCCGATCCGGCGGTGGACGCGCAGGTGGCGCGACGGGCGAGCCCATTCGGCACCCGCCGGCCCGTCGGCTTCGCCCTCTGCCGCCGCGCCGGCGACGAGGCGGAGGTGCTGACGGTCGCCGTCTCGCCGCACTGGCGCGGCCGCGGCGTCGCCACCGAACTCACCGAGACGCTGCTGCGGCGGCTTTACGCCGAGCGCGTCGCGGCCGTGTTCCTGGAGGTCGACGCCGGCAACGTCCCGGCGCTCGCCCTCTACCGGCGCCTGCGCTTCCGCCAGGTCGGCGAGCGGCGCGGCTACTATGCCGGATCGGGCGGCGGCCACGCGCTTGTCATGCGCTGCGATCTCCGTTAGGCCGAACCGAGGCGGGGAGAAACGCCCGCGAGGCGATCGCGGCGCCGACCTTTCCCGTTCGAGCCGCCCGACGATCGCAACGGACCCCGCCACGTGAGCGATACGCAGTATTCAAAGCCCCCCGCTGAGCAGCCTCTCGAAGAGGTGTGCGTCGCCAAGGGCATGCGGATGACCGACCAGCGTCGTGTCATCGCTCGCGTGCTGCAGGCGGCGATCGACCACCCCGACGTCGAGGAACTGCACCGCCGCGCCAACGCGATCGACAACCGCATCTCGATCTCCACCGTCTACCGGACGGTGAAGCTCTTCGAGGACGCCGGCATCATCGAGCGCCACGATTTTCGCGACGGCCGATCCCGCTACGAGACGGTCAACGACGAGCATCACGATCATCTGATCGACGTGCGCTCGGGCGAGGTCATCGAGTTCCGCAGCGAGGACATCGAGCGCCTGCAGGAGCTGGTCGCCCGCGAGCTCGGCTTCCAGCTCGTCGGCCACCGCCTCGAGCTCTATGCGGTGCCGCTCGGCGAGGACAAGAGACACCGGTGAGCCGCGCGCTCGGCGTCGTCAGGGCCGTCGGCACCATCGCCGGCCTGGCGGTGACGACGGCCGTGCTGTTTCCCGCCCAATGGGTGCTGCTGAAGCGCGGATCGTCGCGGGCCGCCGCGCCGCCGTGGTGGTGGCACCGCACCGCCGTCCGCCTCGTCGGCCTGCGGGTCGAGACGCGCGGCGCGCCGGCGTTGGAGCGGCCGCTGCTGATCGTCGCCAACCACGTTTCCTGGCTCGACATCGTCGTGCTGGGCTCGCTGATGCCGCTCTCCTTCGTCGCCAAGGCGGAGGTGGCCTCCTGGCCGGTGTTCGGCTTCCTCGCGCGGATGCAGAGGACGGTCTTCGTCGACCGCACCCGTCGCACCGCCACCCGCGGCGCCGCCGGCGACATCGCGGCACGGCTCCGGCGCGGCGACCCGATGGTGCTGTTCGCCGAGGGCACGTCGTCGAACGGCGGCGAGGTGCTGCCGTTCCGCTCGGCGCTGCTGGGCGCGGCGCGCCACGCCCTCACCGGCGACGGCCTGCCGGCGATGGTGCAGCCGGTCTCTATCGTCTACACGCGCCGCAACGGCCTGCCGCTCGGCCGGCGTGGCCGTCCGGGCATCGCCTGGTACGGCGACATGGAGATCGCCGGCCACCTCTGGGGTGTCCTCGCCGACGGGGCGATCGACGCCGTCGTCAGCTTCGGCGAGCCGATCGCCTTCGGCCCGGACGGCGACCGCAAGCGTGTCACGGCGGCGGCGGAGGCGGCGGTCCGGGCGATGACGGCGGCGGTGCTCGCCGGCCGCCCGCAGCTGGCGGTTGCGGTGCCCGGCCGATAGGCGCCGGTTGTTGCCGTGCCGCTATTCTCAAGAGGGCCGAAACCGGCTACAGCACGGATGAGTTCGGCGGCGGCTCGACGTCGCCACGGGGCGATGGGTTCAAGGGTGCGCCGGCCTCCGCGGCGCCGCCTCGGACCCGTTGCCGAGACCCCCGGTTGATGAGCGGCGTGCGCAGCGTCTACGTCAAGACCTACGGTTGCCAGATGAACGTCTACGATTCCGATCGTATGGCGGACGCGCTGGCGCACGAGGGCTACCGGCCGGTGGACAGCCCCGACGGGGCCGATCTCGTCATCCTCAACACCTGCCACATCCGCGAGAAGGCGGCCGAGAAGGTCTATTCCGAGCTCGGCCGGCTGCGCGTCCTCAAGGAGCGCGCTGCCCGCGAGGGCCGCACCATGACGATCGGCGTCGCCGGCTGCGTCGCCCAGGCCGAGGGCGCCGAGATCATCGCGCGCGCCCCGACGGTCGACCTCGTCGTCGGCCCGCAGACCTACCACCGCCTGCCGGAGCTCGTCGCCCGCGCCCGCCGCGGCGAGAAGGCGGTCGATGCGGAGTTCCCGGCCGAGGACAAGTTCGCCCACCTGCCGGCGGCCGAGCGGCGCCAGACCATCGCCCGCGGCGTCACCGCCTTCCTCACTGTGCAGGAGGGCTGCGACAAGTTCTGCTCGTTCTGCGTCGTCCCCTACACCCGCGGCAGCGAGACCTCGCGGCCGGTGTCGGCGATCGTCGCGGAAGCCGAGGGGCTCGCGGAAGCCGGCGTGCGCGAGGTGACGCTGCTCGGCCAGAACGTCAACGCCTACCACGGCGCCGGCCCGGACGGCCGCGACTGGGGCCTCGGCGACCTGTTGTTCCGCCTCGCCGCCATCCCCGGTCTCGACCGCCTGCGCTACACCACCAGCCATCCGCGCGACATGGACGACGCGCTGATCGCCGCCCATCGCGACCTGCCCGAGCTGATGCCCTATCTGCACCTGCCGGTGCAGTCGGGTTCCGACCGCGTTCTCGCCGCGATGAACCGGCGGCACACGTCAGCCGAATACCTGGCGCTCGTCGAGCGCATCCGCCGCGCCCGCCCCGACATCGCGCTCTCCGGCGACTTCATCGTCGGCTTCCCCGGCGAGACCGAGGACGACTTCAAGGCGACCCTCGCCCTCGTCGAGGCCGTCGGCTACGCCTCGGCGTTCTCCTTCAAGTACAGCCCCCGTCCCGGCACGCCGGCGGCGGACCTGTCGGCCCAGGTGACGGAGGCCGAGAAGGCCGACCGCCTCGCCCGCCTGCAGGCGCTGCTGGCTGCCCAGCTCACAGCCTTCAACACCGCCACCGTCGGCCTCACCGTGCCGGTGCTGTTCGAGAAGCCCGGGCGCCGGCCCGGCCAGCTCGTCGGCCGCTCGCCGTGGCTGCAGGCGGTGCACGTCGACGCCACCGAGACCACCGCCCGCATCGGCGCGATCGCGCCGGTGACGATCACCGCGACGAGCACCAACAGCCTGGCGGGTCGCCTGGCCGATGGCGCGGACCGCCAGACCGAGGACGCCGCGTGAGTGCAGACCGCACGCTTCCCCCGGCCGCGCCGCGGCTGGTGCCGGCCTCCGACATCACCCATGCCGTGCTCGCCTTCGACGACAACCGCATCGTCGGCGAGCTCTTCGGCCAGTTCGACCAGAACCTCGCGCTGATCGAGGCGCGGCTCGGTGTCGAGGCGGTGGCGCGCGGCAACCAGGTGACGATCAAGGGCCCGCACGATGCCTGCGAGCAGGCCCGCCACGTGCTGGAGACGCTCTACCAGCGCCTGCAGCAGGGCGCCGAGCTGCATCCGGCCGATGTCGAGGGGGCGATCCGCCTCGCCGTCGCCGACGTCGCGCAGCTCAACCTGCCGACGCTCGAGCCGAAGACGCGCATGGCCTATTCGCAGGTGTCGACGCGCCGGCGCACCGTTGTCGCCCGCACGCCGGCCCAGGACGCCTACCTGCGCGCCATGGACCGCGCCGACCTCGTCTTCGGTCTCGGCCCGGCCGGCACCGGCAAGACCTTCCTCGCCGTCGCCTACGCCGCTGCCCTGATCGAGCGCGGCGATGCCGCCCGCCTTGTGCTGTCGCGCCCGGCGGTGGAGGCGGGCGAGCGGCTCGGCTTCCTGCCCGGCGACATGCGCGAGAAGGTCGACCCCTATCTCCGGCCGCTCTACGACGCCCTCTACGAGATGATGCCGCCGGAAAAGGTCGAGCGCGGCCTCGCCTCCGGCATGATCGAGGTGGCGCCGCTCGCCTTCATGCGCGGCCGCACGCTGCAGAACGCCATCGTGCTGCTCGACGAGGCGCAGAACTGCACCTCCATGCAGATGAAGATGTTCCTGACGCGCCTCGGCGAGAACTCGAAGATGATCGTCAACGGCGACTCCAGCCAGATCGACCTGCCGCCCGGCCAGGTGTCGGGCCTCGCCGAGGCGGCGGACCTGCTGACGGGCGTCGAGGGCGTCGCGATGGTGCGCTTCACCGCCGCCGACGTCGTCCGCCACCCGCTCGTCGCCCGCATCGTCTCCGCCTACGACCGGGCCGGCGCCGCCCGCACGATCGAGCGCGGCCACGGCGCCCCGTCGCCGTCGTGAGCGCCGCGACCAGCATCGGGGCGGCCCGGGCGGCCGCTCCCCCGGAGATCGCCGTCGACGTGGTGGTGGACGCCGACGGCTGGCCGCCGGAGGAGGAACTCGTTGCCCTCGTCGAGGCCGCGGTCGCTGCCGCGGCGGCGCGCGCCGAGGTCGGTGAGGGAGCGGCCGAGGTGGTCGTCGCCTTCGCCGACGATGCCCGCGTGCGCGAGCTCAACCGCGACTTCCGCGGCAAGGACAGCGCCACCAACGTCCTCTCCTTCCCCGCCCCGGAGGACCTGCCGGGCCCCGGACCGCGCGCTCTCGGCGACGTCATCCTCGCCCGCGAGACGGTCGCCGCCGAGGCGGCGGCGGAGGGCAAGACGGTCGAAAATCACGTCCGTCATCTCGTCGTGCACGGATTCCTGCATCTCTTGGGTTATGATCACGAGACGGACGCGGAAGCCGAGCGGATGGAGCGCCTCGAGACCGAGGTGCTGGCGTCGCTCGGTGTTGCCGATCCCTATGGAAGCACGGAGGCGGATTGAGATGCCGGCGGCGGCACGGGGGCGAGGCGTGGAGCCGAGACCCTCAGACGGCCCGGCGGATCGAACAGAGGCATGACGGAAGACCCTTCGAGTAGCGCCGCGGCCGGTTCCCCGGTCGCGACGAGCGCACCTCCGCCGCCCGCCCCACCGGCGGGCGCGGCCCCCGACCAGCCGGCCCGCCGCGACGGCTGGCTGGCGCGTCTGCGGTCCGCCTTGGCGCGCCGCAATGGCGGCTCGCTGCGCGAGGATCTCGCGAGCGCGCTGGCCGACGATCTCGGCGACCCCACCACCTTCACGCCGCGCGAGCGCGTGCTGCTGCAGAACATCCTGCGGCTGCGCGAGGTCCGCGTCGACGACGTGATGGTGCCGCGCGCCGACATCCAGGCGGTCGAGGCCGACACGTCGATCGCCGAGCTGCTGACGACCTTCAGCGCCTCCGGCCATTCCCGTCTGCCCGTCTACCGGGAGACGCTCGACGACCCGATCGGCATGGTGCTGATCAAGGACGTCACCGCGAAGATGGTGGCGCTGGCGACCCTGCCGCCCGAGGACGCCTCGGAGGCCGCCGCCGGCGGCACACGCTTCGACCTCGCGCGGGTCGACCTGTCCCGCCCGCTGTCGGCGACGAAGCTGGTGCGACCGGTGCTGTTCGTGCCGCCGTCGATGCCGGCCACCGACCTGATGGCGAAGATGCAGTCGGCGCGCGTGCAGATGGCGCTCGTCATCGACGAGTACGGCGGCACCGATGGTCTGGTCTCGCTGGAAGATCTGGTGGAAACCGTCGTCGGCGACATCGAGGACGAGCACGACGTCGACGACGACGAGGCGACGATCACGCCCTCCGGCGAGGGCGCCTGGATCGCCGACGCCCGCGTCGATCTCGAGACGGTGCAGGCGACGATCGGTCCCGACTTCGACCCCGGCGAGATGTCCGAGGAGGTCGACACCGTCGGCGGCCTGGTGTTCGCCATTCTCGGCCGCATCCCGGTGCGCGGCGAGCTGATCTCGCCGCAGGCGCTGCCGGGCTTCGAGTTCGAGGTGCTCGATGCCGACACCCGCCGCATCCGCCGCCTGAAGATCGCCCGGCGCCGGCCGGACGGCCGCTCCGACGCGCGCCGTCGCGGCGGCCGCCGGGGCAGCGACGTGGCCGCTCCGGCCGAGGCGTGACCCTGCCGTCACCGGGCCCGGCCACGGCATCGGACCGGGTCGGCGCCGGGCGGCTGGCGACGCGCCTCGCCGCCCGTCCTGCCTTCGTCCGCTTCGCCGTGGCGGCCGTGGCCGGCGCCGCGACGGCACTGGCCCAGGCCCCCTTCGACCTTCTGCCGATCCTCTTCGTGGCGCTGCCGGCGCTGGTGGTGGCGCTCGATGCCGCCCTGATCGCGGCCCCCGGCGGCGGCCGGCGGTTCCGGGCCGCCGCCGCGGTTGGCTGGTGGTTCGGCTTCGGCGCCCTGTTCGCCGGGCTGTGGTGGGTCGGCGCCGCCTTCCTGGTGGAGGCCGAGACCTTCGCCTGGGCGCTGCCGTTCGCCGTCACGGCGCTGCCCGCGGGGCTCGCGCTGTTCTACGCGCTGGCGACGATGCTCGCCGCGCTCGCCTGGTGGCCGGGGGCGCCGCGCATCGTGGCGCTGGCGGTGGCGATCGGCCTCGCCGAATGGCTGCGCGGCCACGTCCTCACCGGCTTTCCGTGGAACGGCCTCGGCACGGCGTTCGCCGCCGGCGACGCGCTGATGCAGTCGGCGGCGCTTGTCGGCGCCTACGGCCTCGCGCCGCTGACGGTCGCGATCTTCGCCGCCCCTGCCGCCTTCCTAGGCCCCGCCGGTACCCGCCGCGGCGCCGTGGTGCTCTCGGTCGTGGCAGTGGCCGGCTTCGGCAGTCTGGCGCTGTGGGGCCACCAGCGCCTCGCCGCCGCCACCGTCGGCGAGGTCCCCGGCGTCGCCCTGCGAATCGTCCAGCCGGCGATCGACCAGAGCGAGAAGTGGGTGCCGGAGAACCGCTGGATGATCTTCGACACCCTGCTCGGCCTGACCGGCGCACCGCCGCCGCCGCCGGGGGTGACGCGGCTCGCCATCTGGCCGGAATCCTCCGTGCCCTTCCTGCTCGAACGCTCGCCGCTGGCGCTGCAGTCGGTGATGGCCGAACTGCCACCCGGCGGCTGGCTGATCGCCGGGGCGGGCCGCGCCGGCGCCGACCCGGTCACGCCCGACGCCACGCCGCCGATCTACAACTCCGTGCTGGCGATCGACGAGACCGGCGTGACGCGGGCCTTCTACGACAAGGTCAAGCTCGTGCCGTTCGGCGAGTTCCTGCCCTTCCAGGACGCCCTCGGCCGCCTCGGCATCGTGCCGGTCGCCTATCTTCCGGGGGGCTTCGCCGCCGGCACCAGCCGAGCCTCGATGGCGCTCGGCGGCGACGTGCCGCCGTTCGTGCCGCTCGTCTGCTACGAGGCGATCTTCCCAGGCCAGGTTCTGGGGGAGGGGGCGCGGCCGGCGTGGATCCTCAACGTCACCAACGACGCCTGGTTCGGCGACACCCCCGGCCCCTACCAGCACTTCCGCCAGGCGCGGCTGCGCGCCGTCGAGGAGGGGCTGCCGCTGGTGCGCGCCGCCAACACCGGCATCTCGGCCGTCGTCGACCCCTATGGCCGCGTGGTTTCGTCGCTGCCGCTCGGCGCGCGGGGCGTGCTGGAGGCGGGCCTGCCGACCGCCGCCCCGCCGCCACCCTATGCGCGCACCGGCGACTGGCCTTTTCTGCTCGCGAGTGCGGTCGTCGCAGCGGCGCTGGCGAGCCGACGTCTTCGCAAGCACTGATTGACTTGCAAGGCGAAGCGGGAACATTATCCCTCTGCACGACGGTGGCTCCGCAACAGGATAGGGGTCATCGAAGGGCGCCTGCTCGGCGAGGGGGGAGCGGGGCTGCGGGCCTAGGATAGGCGTCGGGACGGCAGGGTCGACTGCGCACGTGTCGTGCGCGGTCTCTGCATGTATTCTGAGGATCTGTTCCACATGGCCAGCAAGAAGTCCCCCAACCCGATCGATACGCATGTCGGCAGTCGCGTGCGCATGCGCCGCATGATGCTCGGGATGAGCCAGGAAAAGCTCGGGGAAAGCCTGGGAATCACTTTCCAGCAGATCCAGAAGTACGAGAAGGGCACCAACCGCATCGGGGCGAGCCGGCTCCAGCACATCGCCACGGTGATGCAGGTCCCGGTCGCCTACTTCTTCGAGGACGCCCCGACGACGCCGAGCGACACGCCCGCGGGCTTCGCCGAGGATCGCCCCGGCGCCTATGTGACGAGCTTCCTCACCTCCACCGAGGGCCTCGCGCTCAATCGCGCCTTCGTGCGGATCAAGAGCCCGCAGGTGCGCCGCCGCATCGTCGACCTCGTCGAGTCGGTCGCCGACGCAACCTAGG
>CAZDCR010000090.1:0-9460 GCA_964503995.1 uncultured Segnochrobactrum sp. | reverse complement strand
TC
Source organism: uncultured Segnochrobactrum sp. (assembly GCA_964503995.1). GTDB lineage: Bacteria > Pseudomonadota > Alphaproteobacteria > Rhizobiales > Segnochrobactraceae > CAMDHY01. The sequence goes on along the minus strand of CAZDCR010000090.1, from coordinate 9,458 downwards.
TCGATCGCGCCGATCATGTTGTGGTTGGATACGGCGTGGATCGCATGCGCCGCCGCGACGAGATCGAGCCCGAGGTGCGCGGCGATGCGCCCGACGGCCGCTTCCGCCAGCGCCCGGTCGAGCCGGATCGTGCCGCCGAGGAAGAAGTCGGGGTCGATGATGCCGAGCACGACGTTGGCGTCGGTGACGGTCGCCTCGGTGCCGCCAGTGCCGTAACAGGCGGGGCCCGGGCGGGCGCCGGCGCTCTGTGGACCGACGTGGAGGAGGCCGCCGTCGTCGACCCAGGCGATCGAGCCGCCGCCGGCGCCGACCGAGCGCACGTCGACCTTCGGCAGGCCGAGCATGTCGTGCTCGTAGATCATCGCCTCGGCGGTGACGAGGATCTGCCCGCCGCGGATCGCCGCGACGTCGAAGGTCGTGCCGCCCATGTCGGCGACGACGACGTCCTGGCCGGGTGCGGCGTGGCGGGCGGCGACGGGGGCGAGCGTCGGGCCGGACATCACCGACTGGATCGGGCTCGCGACGATCTCGTCGGGCGGCATCATGCCGCCGCCGCAGTTGGCGATCAGCAGCCGGCCGGTGAAGCCGGCAGCGGCGAGCGCCTTCGAGAGATCCTCGACGTAGCCGTTGACCACCGGCCGGAGCGAGGCGTCGATGGCGGTGGCGATCGTGCGGCGGTACTCGCGCGGGATCGGGTTGACGCGGTGGCCGAGGCTGACCGGCACGCCCGGCCACTCCGCCTCGATGATCGCCGCGACGCGCTGTTCGTGCGCCGGATTGACGAACGACCACAGCAGGCTGACGGCGATCGCCTCGACGCCGGCCTGCTTTAGCCGGCGCACGGCCCCCCGGACGTCGTCTTCGCTGAGCGGCTCGACCTCGTTGCCGAGGGAATCGATGCGGCCGCCAACCTCGCAGGTGCGGTTTTGCGGCACGAACGGGTCGGGATAGTCGAGGCGCCAGTTCCATGCCTGCTTGCGCGGCGCTTCGCGCAGCGTCAGCACGTCGGGATGGCCGCGGGTGGCGATCAGTCCCGTCGACGCGGTGCGGCCGGTGACGAGCGCGTTCGTCGACACCGTCGTGCCGTGGACGATGACGCTCGCGCGGCCGAGGAAGTCGGCGAGCGGCAGGTCGAAGCGCTCGGCGGCGCGCGCGAGCGCGTTCATGAAGCCGGTGGCGAAGGCCGGCGGCGTCGAGGGCGCCTTGACGATGGTCATCGCCCCGTCGGGCGTCTGCACAACGCAGTCGGTGAAGGTGCCGCCGATGTCGATACCGATGCGGAAGGTCATGCCGGGACCTCCGCGTCACGCGCCTTGGCGGTCGCGTCGGCGTCGAGCTCGAAGTCGACGCCGTTCTCGGCGAGGCGCACCGCGACGCCGTAGGTGTCGCGGGCGGTGGCGGCGTCGATCCAGCCGCGGTTGACGTCGCGGACGACGCGGGCCGGGTCGCGCCGGCGTGGATCGCCGTAGCCGCCACCGGAGACCGTCCTGAAGATCACCCGCTCGCCTTCCTGCACGGTTTCCATGTGGAAGGCGGGCAGCGTCGCCGTGTGGCCGGCGCGGTCGCGCTTGGCGTTGATGGCGCAGGCGCCGGGGAGGCCGCCGAGGACGCCGCGCGGCGCGTTGACGTCGCCGTCGCTGCAGTAGGCGACGGTCATGGCGCCCGACAGCGAGCGGTAGACGCCCTGCATGGCCGGCGCGCCGTTCCATTCGCCCATACCGATGGCGTTGGTGGAGATCCGGCGCTCCTCGACGAGGATCGGATAGGTCATCTCGTCGATCTCGATCTGGTCGAGGGCCAGCACGCCACCGCCGTTCGGCGCCTCGTAGGTCAGCCAGCCGTCGTGGCCGTGTAGGCCCGGCCCGGTCGAGAGGCCGAAGAACACCATGTTGATGTAGGGGCGCGGCGTGCCGGAGCGGGTGTCGGTGCCGGCGACGACGCCCATGTTGGCCCCGAACTCGGTGCCGCCCTCGGCGAGGCCATAGGGGGCGCCGAGGCCGGTGAAGGCGCACTGCACGGCGTTGATCAGCCGGTCGTTGATGCCCATCGTGGCGTTCGAGGTGCCGGCCGGATAGCGCGGCCGGCCGACGATGCAGCCGTCGCGCAAGAGCACCTCGATGCAGCTTGCCGAGCCGTCATTGTGCGGCAGCGACGGGTCGAGATTGTAGAAGACGCCGATCCGCCCGGCGCCGGCGGCGCAGGCCTCCGACAGGTTGATGCCGCCGTCGACGCAGTCCGGGTTGTCGCGCAGGTCGACGACGATGCGGCCGGCCTCCGGCTCGATCGACACCTTGGCGGTGATCTCGACGCCCGCCTCGGCGACGCCGGGCACAGGATCGTGGCGCGTCGTCCAGGAGAGTTCCGCCTTCGGCAGCGCTGCGATGGCGGCGCGGGCGCGCCGGCGCCCATAGTCCATCCACGCCTCGACGAAGGCGGCGACGGTCTCGCGCCCGTAGCGCTCGCCGAGCTCCTTGAGGCGCGTCTCGGCGGTGCGCGTCGCGCCCACCTGGGCCTGATAGTCGCCATACCAGATGTGGCTTTCGCGGATTTTGTGGCGGCACCAGCGGATGACGTCGGCACGGTCGCGGTAGTCCGCCTGGAAGCGGACGACCGGGATGTGCATGCCCTCCTCGTAGACGGAGCGCATGTGCGCATCCATCGTCGTCGGGATATGCGCCCCGGTGTCGGCGTGGTGCGAGCGCGCCACCGTCCAGAACATCGGCACGCCGTCGAGATGGACGGGCACACACAGCGTCATGTCGGCGTGGTGGGTGCCGCCGTGATAGGGGCTGTTGGAGAAGAACGCGTCGCCCTCGGCGATGTCGTCGAAGAGCTCGCCGATCGGCCGCGTCGACAGGTCCATGGCGGTGACGTGCACCGGCATCGCCTCCTCGACGCAGACGAGGCGGTGGTCGAAGGTCAGGAGCCCGCAGGAAAAGTCGCGCGCATTGGTGATCGCCGTCGACCGGCTCGCCTTCTTCACGATGTTCGACATCTCGCGGACGATCGAGGCCATCCGGTTGGACAGCACCGCGAGCAGCAGCGGGTCGAAATCGGTCTGCGAAGGTTCACCGAGCGGCATGGTGGACGTGGTCTCCCTGGTCGGTCGTGCCTTGATCAAAGTCCTCGCGAAGGGCTCCGGCGGTCCCGGCGTCGTCAGAAGCCGACCTGGTCGCCGCCCTTGAGGTCCAGCATCTGCCGCGCCTCGTCGGCTGTCGCGATCTCCAGCGACAGCTCCTCCATGATGTGGCGGATCTTGGCGACCTGGGCGGCGTTGGACGTCGCGAGCCGGCCCTTGCCGATATAGAGGCTGTCCTCGAGCCCGACGCGGACGTTGCCGCCCATGATCGCGCCCATGGTGCAGAGGTTCATCTGGTGCTTGCCGGCCGCCAGCACCGACCAGAGATAGTCCTTGCCGAACAGCTTGTCGGCGGTCCGCCGCATGTGGAGCACGTCTTCGGCGGCCGGCCCGATGCCGCCGAGCAGGCCAAAGATCGTCTGCACGAACAAGGGCGGCGTCAGAAGCTTGCGGTCGAGGAAGTGCGCCAGCGTGTAGAGGTGCGAGACGTCGTAGCACTCGAACTCGAACTTCGTGCCGTAGGCTCCACCGACCTCCTCGATGATGCGCTCGATCTGGCCGAAGGTGTTGGAGACGATGCCGTGGCGCGTCGCCTCGAGATAGTCGCGCTCCCAGGGCTGCTGCCAGTCCTTGTGCTTATCGGCGATCTGGTAGAGGCCGAAGTTCATCGAGCCCATGTTGAGCGAGCAGAGCTCCGGCCTGGCGACGTGCGCCGCTTCGAGCCGCTCCTCGAGCGACATCGTCAGGCCGCCGCCGGTCGAGACGTTCATCACGGCATTGGTCTGCTGCTTGATGCGCGGCAGGAACTGCATGAACAGCTTCGGATCGGGCGAGGGCTTGCCCGTCTCCGGATCGCGGGCGTGCAGATGGATGATCGCCGCGCCCGCCTCCGCCGCGCCGACCGACGCCTCGACGATGTCGTCGGGGGTGATCGGCAGATAGGGGCTCATCGTCGGCGTGTGGATCGAGCCGGTCACCGCGCAGGTGATGATGACTTTCTGCGACATCCGCCGTCTCGCTCTTCGGGTTTCTTGCCGAACGAGGCGAGGACGACCGCCCGTGTGCGGCGCCCTGCGCGTCATGGCCTCTCCGGCGAGTGCGTCCCTGCGGCCGGCCACGACAACACACCGGACAGGCCACAACGCCTCAAGCGGGCTCGGAAACACCTGATTTGATCAGATGCATACGACGACTGCTCTTCGACTATACGCAGTCCACCATGACTCAGCAGGTTTGATCAAGGCCCTTGTTCATCTTTTTTGATCAAAAGTGACCATCTCCACCGTCTACGGCAGCGTCGGCCAGCCGCCTTGCCGGGTCGTTGACGCGCCACATCAACGGCTTGCGCCACACACGGAACCTGAACGAGGATAGAGGCGAGCCATCCACCTGCCGGGTCGGAGCCGGCCCCCAAGGCCGACCGCCGCCTGCCTTTCAGATCCGACGCCCTCGACGCCACGCCAGCGGGCGGCTTTTCGCCCTCCGTGCGGCGGTGGTCGGCGGCGCAAGCAACGGGACCGAGCGATGTTTCGATGGGGCGTGCTGTCGACCGCCAGGATCGCGCGCGAGCATGTGATCCCGGCCATCGTCGCGTCGGAGAACGGCGTCCTCAGCGCCATTGCCAGCCGCGACGGCGAGCGGGCGAGGGCGCTGGCCGACCGGTTCGGCGCGCCGCATGCCTTCTCATCCTACGACGCGCTGCTCGCGTCCGATCTGGTCGACGGGGTCTACATTCCACTGCCGACGTCGCAGCACGTCGAATGGGCGGTGAAGGCGGCGGATGCCGGCAAGCATGTGCTCGTCGAAAAGCCGCTCGCTCTCGACGCCGCCGAGATCGCGCCGGTGATCGCGGCACGCGACCGCAACCGGGTCCTCGTCTGCGAGGCCTTCATGGTGATCTACCACCCGCAGTGGATCAAGGTCCGCGAACTCGTGCGCGACGGCGCGATCGGGCGGCTGCGGCACGTGCAGGGCGCCTTCACCTACTTCAACGACGACCCGACCAACATGCGCAACATCCTCGCGCTCGGCGGCGGCGCGCTGCCGGACATCGGTGTCTACCCCGTCGTCTCGACGCGCTTCGTCACCGGGCGGGAGCCGGAGCGCATCCACGCCTCGGTGGAGCGGCACCCCGCCTACGGCACAGACATGTATTCGAACGTCCGCGCCGACTTCGGCGACTTCGACCTCACCTTCTATGTCGCGACACACCTCGCCGCCCGCCAGGTGATGGTGTTCCATGGCGACCGCGGCTTCATCGAGGTGCACGCGCCCTTCAATGCCGGCCGCTACGACCATCACCGGATCGAACTGCACAACGCGTCGCACACCGAGGCGACGGTGTTCCGTTTCCCCGGGACGGAGCAGTACCAGCTCGAAGTCGAGGCGTTCGTGCGCGCCGCCCGCGGCGGCGGCGACCGTGTCTTCACGCTGGAGGAATCGGTGAGCAACCAGAAGGTCATCGACGCCGTCTTCCGCTCCGGCACGAGCGGCGGCTGGGAGGCCGTCTGACCAGCCGTCCTGCCGCGCCGAGCACACGCCCGCAGCGGCGCCTCCGATCACCGACGCTGGCGACCGGGTCGCGTTCCGGATTCCGGACCGCCCCTCAGCGACAGAAGGTCTGCGGGGCGATCTTCTTCAGCCGGGTCGTCTGCGCCCCCTGCCGGGCGATGTATTCGGAGACGCCGTACTTGTCCTCGGCCTCCGGGTTCCAGTCGTAGGTCCAGCCCATCGCCGTGAACGGGTAGCCATAGGATTCCTTCGTCGGCACATTGCGGGTGTAGGACGCCCACATCTGCCGGAACACGAACGCCTGCGTCTCGGCGAACGCCGGATCCACCGCCGCGCGGGCGACCGCGGCGGGATCGTCCGGCAGCATGAAGCTGCAGGTCTTCGCCGCGACATCCGGCCCGCTGGCGCAAGGACGGAAGGCCTTGCGAACCGGAAGGGTGAACTCGACCAGCACGTATTCGCCGGTGCGGGGTGGCAGGCCGAGGATCTGCTGCAGCGCCAGCACCGGGTCCGCCGCCCCTTCGCACGCCGCGGCGAGCTCCTTCGGCAGCGCGACGAACAGCGACGCCTTCAGCCGTCCCTTTCCGTCGACGATGTCGGACGCCCCGATCCATCGCAGCGCGACGACGCGGACGTTGGTGCGGGTGTCGTCGATCGGCTTGAGCGCCTTCGCAAAGCCCGGGCGCTTGATCGCGGCGTCCCGCACCGCCGCGTTGTAGGCGTCGAGCTGATCGGCCCGCACCTCCGCCGGCGCCGGCCAGAAGATCGCCTCCTCCGCGCTCGCGGCACCGGCCACCGTCAGGGCCATCCCGGCGACGGCCGCACGGCCGACCCACGCGAACCACGATCCGATCGCTGCCATAACCCTGCCCCCGGCGTTCGGCCTCCGACGCCGCACCGGATGGCGCTCATCGTCGACGACCATTTCCCTTCGATGGTCTCATTACGACGGGCGGATGAGCAACGACTTGCGGTCGCGCAATTCAGCGTCAGTTCCCTGTCCCGGCATCGGGCCGCCGCTTTGCCTGCAGCGTACCGAAGAGGCGCGACAGCACGGGCCTGACCGGCAGGAACATCCGGTAGCCGGTCTCCAGGACCATCATCGCGCCGGGCAGCGCGGCGAGGCGGGCCGCCCATCGCCAGCGCGGCAGCACCCGCCAGATGCCGACGAACGCCTCCGCCCCTGACAAGAGCGTCCCGTCGGCGCGGCGGACATGGAAGCGCGCCATCGCCTGCGGGACCGTGAGGTCCGCACCGATCGTCGCCTCGTCTGTCGAGACGTCGCGGAAGCACAGCGCGGCCGCACCGGGCTGCGCCGCGTAGTGGTCGATCTCCGCCCGGCACAGCGGGCAGGACCCGTCGAAGTAGACCGTCAGCTCGGGCGGATCAGGCGGCACGGCCGCCCCCCAGGCCGGCGACGACCGCCTCCGCCATCGCCTCGCCACTGTCGAAGGCGGCCTCGACGCGCGGGCCGAGGCACCAGTCGCCGCAGGCGCCGAGCCGCGAGGCCTCGTCCCAGAGGAACGGTGCGCCGGCGGTCTCCTCGACGCGGGCGTAGCGCCAGCGGTGCGCGGCGACGAACGTCGGTGTGGCGGTGATGCCGGTGGCGGCGCGCCAGTGCGGCTCGAGCTCCACCGCGGCGATATCCGGCGTCATCTCGAGGTTGCGCCGCGACCAGTCCGGCCCGGCATGGACGACGAGCGTCTCGCGCGCACCACCGCGTCGGGGCTTGGTGCCGTTGCGCGCGATCCAGGCGAGCGTGCCGCCGTCGGGCTTCAGGTTGTCCCAGGCGACCGGAAGGGACGTGTCGAACGCCAGCATCAGCGCCCAGCACGGCGCGTAGCGGACAAGCTCGAGTTGCGGTAGCGCCACGCCAGCGGTCGCCACGATCGGGGCCACTTGCGGCGCCGGCAGCGCCAGCACCACGGCCGAGAAGGAACCGTTGCCGGGCGCATCGACCACGCCCGCGGCGGCGACCACCGTCCATCCCGCCTCGTCGCGCGCGAGGGCCGTGACCGCACGGCCGCCGACCACCGTCAAGCCGTCGGCCATCTCCCGCGCCGGTGCCGTCATGGCGGGCGTGCCGACGAAGCCGCCGTCAAACCACTCCCCGACCCTTCCCTCGGCGCACCACTCCTCGACCAGAGCGCAGAAGCGGGCCCCCCTCGCCGTGAAATACTGCGCTCCATGGTCGAACTGCAGTCCGTCCACGCGGCGCGTCGCCATTCGCCCGCCGAGCCCTCGGCTCTTGTCGAAGATGATCGGCTCGATTCCGGCTGACTGCAGCCGCCGCGCCGCCGCGAGGCCCGCCATGCCGGCCCCGATGATCGCCACCCTCGTCGTCATTCCCGCGCCACCTCGACGAACCGCTCCCGGTCAAGCTTCCGGTGCTCCCTACGTTCGGCGGACTGGCGTGGACCTGCGCGCTGGCGTCACGCCTCGATCGTCGACGGAAATCCACCGACGTCAGATGCTGCCGCAGTGACACCCGTGCGAGCGGCCGCCTTCGCGACAGGAAACCCGGTCAGCCGTGCGAGGACCAGCCGGGAGGCGAAGGGCACCGCTTCGGGCGCCCGAAGGACGGCCGCGTCCGCATCGCACCGGCTGCGCGTCATCGCCGGGTGCCAGGACTGCCGGCGAGATTGCGCGGATCGCGCAGCGACGCCGGCAGAGGCCGATCGCCGAAATCGATCGTCGAGCGGCGGAGGGCCCTGCCGTCAGCATCGACCACGAGGTTGAGCCGCGCATTGCGAAAGAAGAACACGCAGAGCCACTGTCCAGCGTCCTCGCCGACGCCCTCGTAGAGCCGGCCGGTGATCGCGCCGGTGCGCATGAGTTCCGGAACAGCCGAAGGCTCGATGCCGAAGCCGGTGGCAATCGCCTCCGCATCGACCTCGAACGGCGCAACGAACGCGTTCATCCCACCGACCTCGCGACGACTTGCTTCAGCGCACCTCGGATTACGCCGGCGCGCGCGTGAAAGCGCAACGGCTAGAACGATCCGGGAGCGGTGCAGTCCCGAAAATCGGCGGACGTTTGGGGTCGCCGGTATCAGATGAGGTCGCAGAGATCCGAGCCGGTGCACCAGTGCACGCCGTCGTGGCTGCGGATGTAGTCGTAGAGCGCCTCGAGGTAGCCGATGCGGTGCGGCACGCCGCTGAGATACGGGTGGACGGAGATGCCCAACACCTTCGGCGCCGTGGCGCCTTCGGCATAGAGCCGGTCGAACTGCGCCTTGCCGCGCTTCAGGAACTCGTCGGAGGAGTGCTGCTGAATGGCGAAGATGACGACGTCGTTGATCTCGACCGTGTAGGGCACCGAGACGATCGGGCCCGCGCGGGTTGTCAGCGTCACGGGCACGTCGTCCATGACGAAGTCGCAGACATAGTCGAGGCCTGCTTCCTTCAGGAGGTCGAGGGTCTCGGCGGTCTCCGTCATGCCGGGGCTCTCCCAGCCGCGCGGCGGCGCGCCGGTGATCCCGGCGATCGCCGCCATCGTTTCGGCGATCGCAGCGGCCTGGTCGTCGACCTTGTGCATCGGCTTCTGCTCGAAGCCGTGGCCCATGAACTCCCAGCCCGCGGCGTGCGCCTGCCGGCAGGCGTCGGCGTAGACGCGGCAAGCGGAGCCGTTGATGGCGAGCGTCACCGGCAGGTCGCGGGAGGTGAAGAGGTGGTGCAGCCGGGGGAAGCCGGCGCGCATGCCGTACTCGTGCCAGGCCCAGTTCGGAACGTCCGGGATCAGCGGCTGGCCCATCGGCGGCGGCACCACCATCCGCGGCATCGCCCGGTCGGCGCTCCAGTGCTCGACGTTGAGGATCGTCCAGACGGCGATGCGGGCGCCGCCCGGCAACTTGAGAGCCGGCTGCCGG
>CAZDCR010000089.1:0-9569 GCA_964503995.1 uncultured Segnochrobactrum sp. | reverse complement strand
GAACGTTGCCGAAGCGCGACGCTCAAGACGCGCCTCCGGCGCGAACTCTTGCGCTGGGTCCCGGCTCGGCGCTCGGCAGCGCCTCGCTGGGCCGGGATGACGGTCGAGTTTGATAAGGCCCGCCATCCTCAATGCCCCACCGATGCCGCGCCGCGTTCGCCGAGTTGGGCGAAGCGGGAGAAGCGGTCGAGGCGGAAGCCTTCGATGAGCGGGTGGGGGGTGCCCGTCGCAATGGTGTGGGCCATCGTCAGGCCGCAGACCGGCGTCGCCTTGAAGCCCCAGGTGCCCCAGCCGGAATCGATGAAGTAGTTCTGCACGGGGGTGAGGCCCATCACCGGCGAGAAGTCCGGCGTCATGTCGGCCATGCCGGCCCACTGGCGCAGCACGCGGGCGTGGCCGAGGAAGGGGAAGAGCTCCAGCATGTCGGCCATCAAGACCTCCTTGAACTCGAAGGTCGAGCGGGAGGAGTAGAGGGCGTAGGGGTCCGTCGAGCCGCCCATGACGAACTCGCCGCGCGCCGACTGGCTGATGTAGACGTGCAGCGAGCCCGAGACGATGATCGGGTCGAGCACCGGCTTCACCGGCTCGGACACGCAGGCCTGCAGCGGCACGGTGCGGATCGGCAGCTTGAGGCCCGCCATGCGGGCGACCTCCGAGGAGCGGCCGGCGACGGCCTGGACGACCCGCCCGCAGGCGATGCGGCCGCGGTTCGTCACCACGCCGGTGATGCGGCCGTTGTCGATCTCCAGGCCCTGCACCTCGGTGCCCTGGTGGATCTCGACGCCGCGCTGCGAGGCGCCCATGGCGTAGCCCCAGGCGACGGCGTCGTGGCGGGCGATCGAGCCCGGCGCGTGATAGAGCGCGCCGAGGATCGGGTAGCGCTTGTCGCGCGACAGGTCGAGCTCAGGGCACAGCCGCGCGATCTCGTCCGGGCCGACGACTTCCGAATCGACCTTGAGGGATTTGTTGACCTCGGCGCGCCAGCGCATGGTGCGCATGGCGGCGTCGGTGTGGGCGAGCGTCAGGTGGCCGCGCTCGGACACCATGGTGTTGATGCCGAGGTCGTTCGACAGGCGGCGGTAGAGCCGGACGCTCTCGTCATAGAAGGCGACGCCTTCCGGCGTCAGGTAGTTCGAGCGGATGATCGCCGTGTTGCGCGCCGTGTTGCCGCCGGCGAGCCAGCCGCGCTCCAGCACCGCGACATTGGTGATGCCGTGGTCCCTGGCGAGGTAGTAGGCGGTCGCGAGGCCATGGCCGCCGCCGCCGATGACGACGACGTCGTAGGAGGGCTTCAGCGTCGCGGGCGTCGGCGGCAGCACGCGGAAGGGCGTGTGCCGCCTGCCGAGACCGTAGCGGAGGAGGGCGAAGACCATGGGCTTCTCTGACGGGGCGCGGCTGCCTGAGGATCAGCAGTCGAGCGTCGTCTCGCGCTCCCATTGCGTGAGGTGGCGGGTGTAGGAATTCCAGTCGGCGTGGCGGAGCTTCAGATAGGCCGACACGAACGGCTCGCCCAGCTGCGCCCGCAGCGACTTTGCCGCCTCCAGCGCGCGCAGCGCGTCGAGGAGATTGAGCGGCAGGGTGCGGACCCGGCGGGCGGGGCGCTGGGTGTACATGTCGATCATCAGCGGCGGGCCGGGATCGCGCTTGGCGGCGACGCCGTCGAGGCCGGCGGCGAGCAGCGTCGCCGGCAGCAGATAGGGGTTCACCGCGCCGTCGGCGAGGCGGAATTCGAACCGGCCACCATCGGGAATGCGGATCATGTGGGTGCGGTTGTTGCCCGTCCACGAGATGGTGTTCGGCGACCAGGTGGCGCCCGAGGTGGTGCGGGGGGCGTTGAGGCGCTTGTAGGAATTCACCGTCGGCGCGGCGATGGCGCAGATCGCCTCGGCCGAGTGCAGCACGCCGCCGACGAAGTTGCGCGCCATGTCGGAGATGCCGAGCTCGCCCTTCGGGTCGGCGAAGACGTTCTTCTTGCCCTTCCACAGCGAGACGTGGGCGTGGCAGCCGTTGCCGGTGAGGTCGACGAAGGGCTTCGGCATGAAGGTGGCGCGGAAGCCGTGCTTCTCGGCGATCGACTTCGCCATGTACTTGAAGAAGACGTGGCGGTCGGCGGTGACGAGGGCGTCGGCATAGCCCCAGTTCATCTCGAACTGGCCGTTGGCGTCCTCGTGGTCGTTCTGGTAGGCGCCCCAGCCGAGCGACAGCATGGCGTCGCAGATCTCGGCGATGACGGCATAGCGGCGCATCAGCGCCGACTGGTCGTAGCAGGGCTTCGGCTGCGCATCGGCCGGGTCGGAGATGCCGGTGCCGGCGGCGTCGGTGAGGAAGAACTCGCACTCGACGCCGTGCTTCATCTGCAGGCCGAGCTTGGCGGCGGCCTCGATCTGCCGCTTCAGCACCCAGCGCGGCGCCTGCTCGACCGGCTTGCCGTCCATGTAGAGGTCGCCGGCGAGCCAGCCGACCTCGGGCTTCCACGGCAGCTGGATCAGGCTGTCGGGGTCGGGCACGGCGAACAGGTCGGGATCGGCCGGGCTCATGTCGAGCCAGGTGGCAAAGCCCGCGAAGCCCGCGCCGTCCTTCGCCATCGCGCCGATCGCCTGGGCGGGGACGAGCTTCGCCCGCAATGCCCCGAACAGGTCGACATAGGAGATCAGGAAATATTTGATGCCGCGTTCGGCCGCGGCGGCCTCGAGATCGATGCTCATGCTGCCCCTCTGCCGCGGTTCGCGGTCGTTTCGTCTGGAAGTTCGGTCCTAGCGGCCGGGCACCCAGTTGGTGCCGGCAAGCGGCACCCCGGCCATGGCGGCGGCCTCGACGGTGAGCGCCACCAGGTCTTCCGGCTCGAGATTGTGCACGTGGCTCTTGCCGCACGCACGCGCGATCGTTTGCGTCTCGAGCGTCAGCACCGCGAGATAGTTGGCGAGGCGGCGGCCGGCCTTGATCGGATCGAGGCGGGCGGCGAGCGCCGCGTCCTGGGTGGTGATGCCGGCGGGGTCGCGGCCCTCGTGCCAGTCGTCATAGGCGCCGGCGACGGTGCCGAGCGCCTCGTACTCGGCCTCGAGGTCCGGGGAGTTGTCGCCGAGCGCGATCAGGGCGGCGGTACCGATCGCCACCGCGTCGGCGCCGAGCGCCAGCGCCTTCGCCACGTCGGCGCCGTTGCGGATGCCGCCGGAGACGATGAGCTGCACCTTGCGGTGCATGCCAAGCTCCTGCAGCGCCTGCACGGCTGGGCGGATGGCGGCGAGGATCGGGATGCCGACGTGCTCGATGAAGACTTCCTGGGTGGCCGCCGTGCCGCCCTGCATGCCGTCGAGGACGACGACGTCGGCGCCCGACTTCACGGCCAGCGCGGTGTCGTAATAGGGGCGGCTTGCGCCGACCTTGACGTAGATCGGCTTCTGCCAGTCGGTGATCTCGCGGATCTCCTCGATCTTGATCTCGAGGTCGTCCGGGCCGGTCCAGTCCGGGTGGCGGCAGGCGGAGCGCTGGTCGATGCCTTCCGGCAGGTTGCGCATGGCAGCGACGCGGGGCGAGATCTTCTGGCCGAGCAGCATGCCGCCGCCGCCGGGCTTCGCCCCCTGGCCGACGACGATCTCGATCGCATCCGCCTTGCGGAGGTCGTCCGGGTTCATGCCGTAGCGCGATGGCAGCACCTGGTAGACGAGGATGTCGGAGTGGCCGCGCTCTTCCGGCGTCATGCCGCCGTCGCCGGTGGTGGTGGAGGTGCCGACCGCCGAGGCGCCGCGGCCGAGCGCCTCCTTCGCCTGGGCGGAGAGCGCGCCGAAGCTCATGCCGGCGATCGTCACCGGCGTCTTCAGCACGACCGGCTTCTTGGCAAAGCGGCCGCCGAGCACGACCTCTGTGCCGCAGCGCTCGCGGTAGCCTTCCAGCGGATAGCGCGAGATCGAGGCGCCGAGGAAGAGCAGGTCGTCGAAGTGCGGCAGCTTCCGCTTCGCGCCGAAGCCGCGGATGTCGTAGATGCCGGTCGCTGCGGCGCGACGGATCTCCGAGATGGTGTGCGGATCGAAGGTGGCGGAGAAGCGGGGGAGCGTGCCGGGCGGCTTCGGGGTCTTCGCGTCCATCGGAGCCTCTAGTACGCGTCGGCGTTGTCGACGTGGAAATGATAGAGGCGGCGGGCCGAGCCGTAGAGCCTGAACTCGGACGGGTCGGCGACGATGCCGGCACGCGACAAGACGTCGAGGAGGATCGCGCGATCCTCGTCGGTCGGCGTCTTCTCCTCGCAGTCGGCGCCGAGGCTCTTCACGGTGCCGCGGACGAACAGGCGGGCCTCGTAGATGGAATCGCCGAGCGCCTCGCCGGCGTCGCCGAGCACGACCATCGTGCCGGACTGGGCCATGAAGGCGCTCATCGGGCCGACCGAGCCGCCGACGACGATGTCGATGCCCTTCATGGAGATGCCGCAGCGGGCCGACGCATTGCCGCCGATGACGAGGAGGCCGCCGCGGCCGGTGGCGCCGGCGGCCTGGCTGGCGTCGCCATCGACCCGGACGGTGCCCGACATCATGTTCTCGGCGACGCCGACGCCAGCATTGCCGTGGACGTGGACGGTCGCGTGCTTGTTCATGCCGGCGCAGTAGTAGCCGACATTGCCGCCGATCTCGACGGTGACGGGGGCATCGAGGCCGACGGCGATCGAGTGCCGGCCGGCGGGATTGTCGACCCGCCAGTGGGTGATGTTGGTGCCGGGCTCCAGCGCGTGGAGAGCCGTGTTGAGCTCGCGCAGCGGCGTGTCGGCCAGATCGACCACCGGCATCGTCACGTCCGCTCCCAGGCGTAGACGGTGGCGGGCTCCGGCTCGAAGACGCGGGCGGTCTCGATGCCCGGCAGGCCGGTGAGCGCGCGGTATTCCGAGCCGAAGGCGACCCACTGGTCGGTCTCGGCCATCACCGCCGGCTTGCAGGCGATCGGGTCGCGCAGCACGGCGAAGCCGGTGCGGGTGCCGACGACGAAGGTGTAGAAGCCGTCGAGATCGGCGAGAGACTGCTCGAGCGCCTCGGACAGGCTCGCGCCCTCGCGCATCCGCCAGGTGAGGTAGCCGGCGGCGACCTCCGAATCGTTTTCCGTCTCGAACGAGAGGCCCTCGCGTCTCAGCGTGCGGCGGACGGCATTGTGGTTCGACAGCGAGCCGTTGTGGACGAGGCACTGGTCGTCGCCAGTGGAGAAGGGGTGGGCGCCGTCGATGGTGACGGCCGATTCCGTCGCCATGCGCGTGTGGCCGATGGCGTGGCTGCCGTGCATCGTGGCGAGGTCGTAGGCCTCGGCGACCACTTCCGGCCGGCCGATGTCCTTGAAGATCTCCATGCGCTCGCCCGAGGAGACGACGTGTGCCTCCGGGTGGCGGGCGGCGAGGAAGGCGCGCAGCGCGTCGCGGGCGACGTCCGGATAGGACAGCACGGCGTGGGTGCCGCGGATGCGGGCCTCGACGGGATGGCCGGTGGCGGCGGTGGCGCCATCGGCAATGGCGCGGGCGGCGTGCTGGCCGCCGCCGTCGGGCAGGCGGATGGTGAGCTTGGCGTGGCCGGCGGCGGGGGCGCCGTAGACGGCAAAGCCGCTCGAATCCGGCCCGCGGTCACCGAGCTCGACCATCATGCCGCCGAGCAGGCGGCCGAGCGACGGCTCGAGGGAGGTGTCTTTCAGGAACAGGCCGGCGATGCCGCACATGGGGAGAGCTCGCGCGTCGAGGAGGCGTGGAAGAGGATTCGCACGCAGCCCCGGGCGCGTCAACCCTCAGGCAATTTGATTTCCCGTGAGGAAAGTCGGTGCGACGACTTGGCCGGGGTGAAAGGGCGCTGGCGGCCGGTGGTGACGGGCCGGAAATGACAACGGCGGCCCGAAGGGGGCCGCCGCGTGTCCTGGCTGAAGGCGTGTCGCGAGGCCGCCGGAAGCGGCCCCGCGCGCGGTCAGGTCAGAGGTTGCTGCAGGAGTTGCTGCCGTGCAGCTTGCGCGCCTGCTTGCAGGCGTCGTTGAACAGCGACTTGAAGTCGTTGTCGTTGTTCGGGCCCGAGAGCGACGAGGCGCCCTGGATCATGATCGACGAGTCGCTGTAGCCCCACGAGGTGACGCCGAAGATGGTGTTGCGGGTGTCGAAATTGCCGGAGCTGCCGCCGGTGCGCTTCAGCGAGCCGAGGTTCGCCACCTGCGGGCCGCCGCTCGAGCCGCCACGGAAGCCGGAGCCGAAGGCGAAGTCCTTGCCGTCGGACTCACCGAGATGCTGGCCCGCCACCATCTTGTCGCCGTTGGAGTAGTTGTCGGCCCAGCCGAGCTGCGTCAGGAACCAGTAGTCCTTCAGGCAGTTCTTGAAGCAGAAGCCGAGATATCCGGTGTAGTAGCCCATCTCCCGATCCTTGTTCTTGCGATCGGAGAGGACAATGAGCCCGACGTCGTAGCCGTTGCCGACCTTGCCTTTGTTGAACCACTTGTCTGTTGTGTAGAGATACTTGGCGGTGGCGTAGCCATAGGGTTCGCTGTTGCCGCGATAGGACGGGTAGAAGTAGCCTTCCTTGATCCAGCCCTTGTTGCCGTTGCCGCCGTCATGGACGCAGTGGCCGGCGGTCGCCACGATCGAGTTGGAGATCAGCGCGCCCGAGCAGCTGTACCACTTGTTGTCCGAGCCCTTGAAGTAGAAGTAGCCGGCGGCGCTGTAGGGGTACTCGGTGTCGACCGACGAGCCGACGGTGGCGTCGGTGAAGTGGTAGATGGTGTTCTTGTTGCCCTGGCCGAAGTTCATCGGCTCGATGGCGTCCTTCGAGGACGACTGGGCGACCGGCTTGCCGCCGGCGGAGATGCCGTCGCCGGACTTGCCCTTGTCCGGCTTGTTTTCGCCTGAGGAGCCCGCGCGCATCTCGGGCAGGGCACCGTCGTCGCGCGCGCCCATCGCCTTCGCCCGGTTGATCGCCGGCGGCGTCCACGATTTCAGCTGCGGAAGGCGCGGGGTGGCCTTCTCGCGCGACTGCGCGATGGTGGCCGGCGACGATTCGGAGCCGTCGAGGCGCTTGGAGGCCTGCGACCAGGCGGCGGTGGGGGCGACGGCGAGCACGGTCGCGCCCAGCAGCAGCGACGACAGGGTGAGGCGACGTAACATCTTGGCTCCAGCTCCTCGAATGTGCGGCGCGATCTTAAGGTCCCGCCGGCGGGGCCCCGTCGCGACGGAGCCGGCTTCTTGATCTTCTACGCGAGCGATGCGCCGATCCGTCGGCGCCTCGCCGTCGATGCCCGTGCCCCGCGGGGACGCAAGCGGCTTCCCGCCCGGCTGTCAACGCCGGGACAAGCGCCACCCATGACAGAGCGAAGCTGAGCGGAAGATGAACGGGGCGGGATGAGGGGGCCGGCGCGGACCCCCGAATCGAAAAGGGGGCGGCCGTGGCCACCCCCTTCCGTCGTCCGTTGTCGCGATGGTCGCGTCAGGCGCCGATGACGCCGCCACCCTGCTTGGTGATGACGACCACCGACGGGCGCGGCGGCATGCCGTCCTGGAAGTCGGGCCAGCGCGTCACGGGGTCGGCGAAGGTGGAGAGCCGGCCGAACTCCGGCCACTCGTCGCCGCCTTCGCCCGGGTGCTGGACGGCGACGAAGAGGGCGTCGTCGGCCTTGGTGAAGTAGGGGCCGCACATCTCGGCGCCGACCGGGACCCGGAAGAACAGCTTCGAGGTGGCGCGCGCGTCGCCCTCGGTCTCGACCGCCCAAACGCCGTCGGTGCGGCCGGTCGCCTTGAAGTTGTTGCCGTCGGTGGTCACCCACAGCCGGCCCTGGTTGTCGACGGCGCAGTTGTCGGGCATGCCGAACCAGCCGTTCTTCGTCGTCGCAGCGTGGAAGGTCGAGCCGACCTCGGCCACCGACGGATCGCCGGCCTTGAGCAGGACGTCCCACGCGAAGGCGGTCGCCGCCTGGTCGCCGCCGTCCGGCGTGATCTCGATGATGTGGCCGAAGGCATTCTTCTCGCGCGGGTTGGCGGCGTTGACCTGCTCGGCGGTGCGGCGGGTGTTGTTGGTCAGCATGACGTAGACTTTGCCGGTCTTGCCGCTGACCTCAACGTCCTCCGGGCGGTCCATCTTGGTGGCGCCGAGGGCATCGGCGGCGAGGCGGGCGGAGATCAGCACGTCCGCCTGGGTGGCGAAGCCGTTCTCGGCCGTCAGCGGGCCCTCGCCCTGGACGAGCGGCAGCCAGGTGCCGGTGCCGTCGGCGTCGAACCGTGCGACGTAGAGGGTGCCGGCATCGAGGAGATCCATGTTGGCGGCGCGGTCGGTGGGGTTGAACGTGCCATCGGAGACGAACTTGTAGACATAGTCGAAGCGCTCGTCGTCGCCGGAGTAGAGGACGACGCGGCCGTCGGCATTGACGACCACCGAAGCGCCCTCGTGCTTGAAGCGGCCGAGCGCGGTGCGCTTCTTCGGCGTCGCGGTCGGGTCAAGCGGGTCGATCTCGACGATCCAGCCGAAGCGGTTCGCCTCGTTCGGCTCCTTCGTCACGTCGAAGCGCTCGTGATACATGCCCCAGTTGTACCAGTTGGACGGCACGCCGAGACGCTTGTAATTCGCCGCTTCCGGGCTGCCCTCGGGCAGGGCGCCCCAGAAGTAGCCGTTGAAGTTCTCCTCCGCCGACAGCCATGTGCCCCACGGCGTGATGCCGCCGGCGCAGTTGTTGAGCATGCCGAGCACCCTGGTGCCCGAGGGGTCGGCGCTGGTCTTGACGCGGTCGGTGCCGGCGGCGGGGCCGGCGAGCGTCATCTCGGTCTCGCCGGTGATGCGGCGGTTGTACTTCGAGCCGGGGACGACGCGCCACTTGCCGTCGACCTTTTCGATCTCGAGCACGGAGCCGCCGTGGGCCATGATCTCGATGTCGACGAGGGCCTTCGTCATGTCCTTGAAGTCGACGCCCTTCTCCTCCTGCACGGTGGTCAAGCCGGGGAACATCAGTTCCTCGGTGGTGTACTCGTGGTTGACGACGAGGAGGGCGCGGGTGCCGGGGTCGACGCCGGGGATCTCGACGATGCCGAGGAAGTCGTTGTTGTAGCCGAACTGCTTGGCCTGGGCGGCGGCGGTCTGGTGCATCGGGTCGAAGGCGGGGGCATCGGCCTCGACCGGGTCGCCCCAGCGGATCAGCACGTCGGCATCGTAGCCCGGCGCGACGTGGTGCTTCTGGTCGACGCCCGCCTCGATCTCCTCGAAGACGAAGCTCGGGGTGGCCGCGCGGGCCTCGTCGGCGGCGAAGAGCGCCAGCGGGCTGACGGTCGCGGTGATGGCGGAGACGGCGAGCGAGCCCTTGAGGAAGCCGCGGCGCGAGAAGCGCAGGGCGATGATGTCGCCCATCGTCGGGTTGATGGAGGTGTTGCGGCCGGCGTCCTCGGACGCCTCGATCACCTGCGCGCGCGACAGTTGGCGGGGCTCGGACATGGGGCTCTCCTCGTCGAAATGGGGTGGGGGCCGGGCGCTGCGCCGACGGCCTCTGGACTCGACTTAGAAGAGTTCGATGTAGCTCCCGTGACAGTCGGAAGGCGAGGGGGGCCGGCGGTTCGGAGGGTTCCGCGCCGCTTCCGCGGCGCGGCCCTCGTC